>DASVLC010000038.1:0-19878 GCA_036385045.1 Thermoanaerobaculia bacterium
TAGCGCAGGCGTCCTCGCCTGCCGTACCGCGGACGTCCTCGTCCGCTGCGGCAGGTGAAGAACGGTCCGTTCGGGTCCGCGCCACGGCCGTCCCGTAATCAGGGGTCGTCGACCTTCTCCTGAGCGCCACCGATGGCGAGACGCCATCGGTGATCGCGCGAGCCGCGCGACCCCCAAGACCAATAAGCTTCATCGCAGTTCAACTTTCCGGCTGATGACGCCCCCCTTAGGGCTGTCGTACTTCACACCGATCGTGCCGCGCCCTTCGACCAGGAAGAAGAGATTCGTCGCGCCGAGACCCGGCACCCCTTCCACCGTCAGCCGTTCGGGCCGATGCTTCTGCAGATCGATCTTGTCAAGCCAGACATTGGTGACAATGCCGCTGCTGATCACCTTTGCACCTTCGACCGTTGCGATGTCGGGCCGGTGCAGTTTGTCCTGCCGGGCGACCGCAGTCATCGTCGGAATTGCACGCTCGTTGATGACCGGAACGATCACCTTCCAGAGATTGCCCTCCACGCGCTCGACTGTCGGATCGCCAAAGGCGATCTTCGGCAGGTGATGCGCATGCAGCAGAACGAACGCGGCGTTCCGGTGCATGTCTTCTTCGAGAAGCCACGCCTCGGGGACGCGCCCGACGTCATAGCGCGTACCGCCGACCTCGATCTCGCCGTATTGCGGGTGATTCACTTTCGTCCAGGGAACGAACTGGCGCCCGAGGGTCACGAGGTCGTTGAACATCATTTCCTCTTCGGGAGTGACCTTGCCGTCCTTGTCGATGTCGACCGGCGGCTGGTAGAGCTCATTCGTGTAGGAGATCGCTCCATGTACGCGGTAGAAGTGATCGGTCGTTCCGCCGTAGACCGTGTAGAGATCTTTCCAGCTGATCAGATATCTGTAGCCGGGGAGCATCCGCTCGCCTTCTTTGGCGATGTAGTCGTACGCCTTGAGGTCGGCGGCGGGATAGGGAGGCTCCGCCTTCGAGCCGGGGCCGCGAAGAATCATCTGTCCGTAGTTATGAAAGCTCTGAACGCCGGCGAGGTTGGGTTTCGTCAGTGCCCAGGTGGCGATGCTTCTCGTCTCCGGAATCTGGAGCGGATAGAAGCTCGATCCCGACTGCACGTAACGCGGCTGCCAGTTGTAGCCCCACGTTCTGTTCGGATCGACGTAGCCGACGAGGTCCTCGTTGACCAGACCGTCGCCGTCGTTGTCGAAGCCTTCCCAGCCGAGCATGATGTAGTCGCCGAGCTCGTCCTTCTCGACGGGCACCAGGATGCGCGGGTCTTTCGGGTGCAGGCGATGCGTTCCCTGACCCATCCCGACCTTCTTGCGCATCTGAGTGATCAGGCCGTCCCCGTTCATGTCGTCGTACCCGTCTTCGTCGAACAGACCGTCGCGGTCATCGTCGATCGGGAACATCACCGTGCGGGGGAAGTGCGGAGTCGCCGGCCCCTTGAACCAGAGCGTACGTCCATCAGGGTTCACGACCGGGACGAGATAGAACGTCGCCCGATCGAGCAATTCGGTAATGCGGTCGAGCTTCCCGTAGTTGTTCAGCAGGAAGTTCAGCGTGTACAGCGTCGCTTCCGTTCCCTGCACTTCGTTCGCGTGGGTGTTGCCGTCGACGTACATTGCCGGCTTCGTGTCAGGCGCGCCTGTGCGTGGATTGGTCACTGTCAGGAGCCAGATGTCGCGTCCCTCGATGCTCTTGCCGATGCTCTCCAGCTCGACCCATTCGGGATAGGCGCTGGCATATCCCTTCATCAAACCGACGATCTCGTCGAGAGAGTGAAGGCGGTTGAAGTTAGGCTGCGGCGGAGTCCCCTTCGGTTTGATCGGCTCGGCGGCGGAGAGCAGCGCCGTAGCCAGCAGTGAGGCTGCTACGAGTGTGATGCGGATCGTTCCGAGTTTCATGGTCACTGCCCCTTTCCAACCGGCACCGTCTTCTGGTCGGAGCCTGCACTATCGGTGTCGATTCTGACGGTGAAGGTCGCGCCGCGCTCTGCGCGCACGAGCCATTCAGCGGCCATCGTGCCGGAGGCTCCGGCGAGACGGTTCTCCGCGACTGACTTGCGGCCGGTTACGAGCTTCATTCCTGATCCCGGCTCGAGTGTGAGTCGCGCCGGCAGGTTTGCCTGTGCGCGTGCCGCCATCTTCGTGTGTGACGGGAAGAACCCGCGATTGGCGGCGACCGCTCGAACGCGGTAGACGCCTCCGCCGAGGTCCGTTACCTGAACGTCCTGAATGGCTACCTGTGCCATCTTCTTCGCGAGATCGAGCACGGTGCTCGTGTGGACCGTGATCGCAGGCTGCAGAATCGCCATCGGCGGAGCGATCGTGATGAACGGATCGAGTCCTCCGACCTCGGCCTTCGTGCCATCGCTCAGCGTGACGCTCTTCCACGGGTGCGAGGCTTCCGGCGCGTGCTGATCGACCCACGTCAGAATCTCGCGAGCGCGTTTCGTCGGCGCGTCATCCTCACCGGGTTTCGCGGATCCCCCTCCCGGTGCTCCCGCTCCCATCTGCTTCGCCATCTGCGCCATCTGCTTCGGCGTCACCTGACCGGCCTTGACCCGTTCGATCGCCATCGCCGCGGTGAATTGCGGCGGCGCCTTGATCTCCTTGAGAAAGGCGCCCAGCTTCTCTTCGCCCAGGGCGAGAAAGTCCTCAGAGGACATCGCCTCGAGGCGATCGAGCGTGAGCGGCTCATCCTTCGCGTCGCCGGTGGCCGCTTTCTTTACCGGCGGAACGCCCCAGACGTCCAGCTCGAGTGCGAGAGCGCCGTACTGGTAGTAGAGCCAGGGAGTGAACCCTCCGCGTCTGTACTGCTCGCCCGGGCGGTCGTCGGCCAGCTCCGCCTTCTTCAGCGCTTCCTTGTATTCCTTCGCGAGATGCTCGATCAGTTTCTGATCGTCGTCCTCGAGTTTGGTCGCAGCGCCTGCACCGAGGAACTGAGCCATCTGTTCCTTCGTGACGTTGTTCTGCTGGACGAACGGAAGGTTCTGCGCGACTTCCCACACCTGGTCGAGCGTGTACTCCTCCTCGGGATCGAACCCGAGCATCGACGCCGCACTCGCGGGAATCTTGAACTTCGTCGTGCCGAGATCTCCACCGCCGCCAAGGCTGCGGGGAATGTCGAGCAGGTTATTGGCGGGACCGTAGACGATCGCCAGCCCGACATGTCTGCGCGCGAGCAGAAAGTCCATCAGCGCCTTCGCTTCCGGCGCATGACTTGGCCATGGACCCGCCGTTGGCGCGGGGTAGGGGAACTGATGCGCGAAGTTCTGATCGATGATGATCCCCTCGGGGCCGTCTTCGTTGTATCGCCCGTCGCCGTCCGAGTCGTTTCCTTCACTCTCGATCCGGTGCGTCCCCTTCCACTGCTTGAGAGCGTCGGCGCGGACCATGACGCGCGGCTCGTCGGGATGCGGAAGCCAGGTGCCATTCGCGTCCGGAATGCGCATCCTGGTGATCACACCGTTGCCGTCCAGATCGTCGGCACCGTCTTCGCCGAACAGACCGTCACGGTCGTAATCGACCTGCTGATCGTTCCCTTCGCGGCGATAACGGACCTTCGCGAACATGGTGTCATGAGCGTCGGGATTGAGAACTGGCGCGACATAGAACGTCCGGCTCGCGAGCAGTTCCTTCGCCTGATCCGATGTCAGCAGCGTCCGGATCAGATCCAGCGCCGCCTCCGTGCCGGCGTTGTGAAAGCCGGCGATATTCGCGCCGACGAAGACCGCCTGCCGCTTCGCGGCCGGAACCGGACCGTTACCGGCGATCTCCAGCACCAGCAGATTCTTCCCTCCGGCCGACCTGCCGATCGTGTGAAGCCTGGTGAGGCTGGAGTGCTTTGCCGACCACTCCCGCAGCGCCGCTTCGGCTTCAGCGACGGTGTGATAGGGCGCGTAATCGACGGCGAGGGAGGGGAGGGCGAAAAGCAGAAGCGAAACAGCAAGAACCGCGGCTTTCAATACTGGCAAACCTGGACCTCCGGCAGCGCCCTTCAGCGGGCACAAGTGTTCAATTCTATCGAGTACGGGTCGAGGATGCCGGAGTTTCACATGGCGGTCGACGTCACGCGGCGTGCTTTGGAGATTCGCTCCAGGTTCGCTCGATTCTCAACTCGCTCGATTCGTGGCGAGACGCAGCAAGCTCAAGATCTGTTGATCACGCATTTACGGAAACCTTAGCCCGTTATACCCGTACCCGGTAGAGCCGCCCTTCGCCCGAGACGCCGGTTTTCGAGAATGAACCGTCCCAACCAGCGCACCGATCACCTCACCGTGGAGCAGGTCGCTTCGATGTCTGACGCGGCCGTCGTCCGCAGGCGATTTGCGCGAAGCAATGTCCGGTGGGCCGCGGTGGTGGCACTGCTCGCGCTGCTCGCGGCCGCCGGACAGTTCGTCACAGCCTTCTTTGGTGAAGGGGCGACCGTTTACATGCGGGTGATTGCGAGCATGCATCTGGTCTGGGCCGTCGGGTCGGCGGCTTTGTTCGGCGAGCTCGCCGCGACGGAGCTGCGGGGTGCGGGACGAAAGCGGCGGTTGCCGGTGCACCTCTCTCTCAGGAACGTGACGCCCTGGGTGATGACGTACGTGATGGTCGAGTTCGGCTTCCTCATCTTCTTTCGTTCGAGCGGCTCGGTGATGTGGGTGGGATGGACGTTGGCGTTCCCATGGATACTCGTCTTTCTCCGGCTCGACCTCCCGCGACGTGTTGCACTGCACATCGCGCTGCTCGCCGCGGTGGTCTTCAACGTCCTGCTCATTCCGACAGATTCTCAGAGCGGCGACTACATCGCAGCGGTTGCTGTGACGATCGTGTCGCTGGCGCTGGGCGCACTCGCCAGCCGTCGACTTCGGGACCAGACGCTGGATGATTGGCAGGATCGCCGTGTGCAGGCCCGAGAGCAACTGCGGATGCGCGACGAGTTGCAGTTCGCGCGGGAGGTGCAACTCAGCATGGTGCCGGTGGTCGCCCCCTCACTCTCGTGGATCGAGCTGGCCGGCACTTCGCTTCCAGCGACCGAGGTGGGCGGCGACTATTACGACTACCTGACCAGTGACGACGCCGTGACCATTGTTACGGGGGATATCGCTGGCCACGGTCTGGCCAGTGGCATTGTGCTCGCGTCACTCAGAGCCGGATTCATGTTGCTACGGGATTCGCTGGATCAGCCCTCGCTGGTCCTGCGTCGCCTCAGCGATCTCGTCGCAGAGACGAGTCGCCGTCGTATGCTCGCAACAGCGGCAGTGCTTCGCATAGACCGCCGCAGCTCGCGTGCTGTCATTGCGAGCGCCGGCCATCCTCCCGTCATCTTCTGTCGCGATGGCAAGGCGCGATTCATCGAGCTGTTTTCTCCTCCGCTCGGCGTCCGCCTGCCGCATGAGATCCCTTCCCTCGCACTCGATGTGAAGTCAGGGGATGTCTTTGTCCTTCATTCCGATGGAGCGTACGAGACACAGAACGAAGCGGGCGACAGCTTCGGACTGGACCGACTCGCGTCCCTCGCCGCCACCTGCAACCTTTCTGCTCCGGATATACGCGACGCGATCGTGGCGAGTCTCGCGACGTTCCGTCAAGGCACAGCGCAGAGCGACGACGTCACGATCGTCGTCGCACGCGTCCTCTGATTCACCTGGGTGCTGCGCCGAGACGACGAGGTTCACCGTCACCACTCCGCGCGCCCGGTCAGCTTACTCCAGGGCCGTCGCTTACTTCAGCCTCTCCAGGCGGCCCTTGCGCCGGATCAGGTTCTTGTAGTCCCACTGGATCTCCCGAGCCTTCGCCAGCCAGCGCTTCAGATCGTCGGTGTTCACCTGATCGACTGAGGTGTACCTGGCTTCCGCCGCCTTGAACGTCCCTTCCTTCGTCAGCCCGCTCTCCTCGAACGACTGTCCGCTCCAGAAGAGGAGGCGGATGCAGTGTTTCAGTTTGCTGTAGCCGGCGATCGGGTTTCCATCGAGAAACCAGACCGGATGCGCGTGCCAGATCTTGTTCTCCGCCTCCGGCAGGGTGCGGTCAATCTCCTCCGCGAGCAGGCGACAGATTTCCTGATCCGCCGGAGCCTGGGACTCGTTGTACTTTCTGGTGTCTTCGTGCATGAGCGGGATCTCAAGTCTTTTTCAGAAGGCCGCCAATCCGGGTGGCCAGCCAGGCCATCGGTATGTAGGCGGCAAGCAGGTCGAGGGCGATGAACCAGGCAGGAGCAGGAATCATGAAGCTGGCCGCGATGCCCCCGCAAAGGAAGACCACGCCGATCACATACGCAATCCTTGCCTTGTGCGTCGCGGCGATCAGCCAGGCAGCGAATGCGCCGGCGAGCGTTCCGAGCGCATGTGCGAGGAACGGCATGAGGAAGTGCTTCGGCTCGAAGAGGTGTATCGACTGGCGCAGACTCTCCGCGTCGTTGACATCCACGCCAGCCGGCGGAGGAATGAGCGACGGGCTCACAGAGATGAGCGCCATGTTGACGACTCCGCCGACAATCAGTCCGGCGACGATGGCGAGCACGTTACGGAGCAGGTTGGACACAGAGCCTCCCGGGATGACCCTCGAAGTGAATTGGGCGACTGGACATTATGAGCATACCGCTCTTTGAGTCGCGAGGGTGATCCGCGCGGTGAAGCGACGAGGCGAGAGCACCCTGAACAGCGGCGCCTCCCTTCATACGACGAGATGCCGCGCAGCCAGCGCCGCGATCTCGGCATGATGAGCAGCCCATGCGCGCCAGACTTCTTCGCTCCACTCGCGTACGGCCGAAGCATGCCTGCCGTGGATGCCGGCGACGAGAGCCACATCTGCCACTGTAAGTGCCCACAGCTTCGTCGGGGGCTCGAAGTGAGGCCATGACTTCACGCCGGTTGCAACTTGCTGCAACTGCGGAGCGACTGAAGTCGGCCGGATGCCGCGGACATACACCAGATGCAGACCGATGAGATGAATGACGACGGACTTGTCCGGATGGATGCCTCCGGCGTGCTGCACAGCGTACGAATCGACCGTCAGCTGGTGAACGTTCCCGAAGAGAACAGCATCGGAGTACTCGGCCTCGAGTACCTCGGTGTAGACATTCCAGCACTCCGGCGAGGTGTTGTAGTAGGCGTGCGAATCCGCCTTCTCCCGTACCGGCATCTGCAGACCGCATCCTGGACACGTGCGTTCCGACGACATGAGTACAGACGTCTCTCCTGATGGTGCTGGTCTTCGTCGCATTACCCGCCGTTCTTCCCTGTGCCCCTTCCGCTCTTGTATTTCCAGTTCATGGCCTTGCCTTCGGCGAGCCACTCGATCGTGGTGGCGAGTCGTCGTTCGCGCGTCGCCTGCTGCTTCGCCTCGTTGATCCACTCGATGTACTCGCGCCGATGGCTCGGAAAAAAATTCGCGAAGGTCGTTCCTGCAGCGGCATTGGCCTCGAGGGCGGCTTGCAGATCCGTCGGCACTTCCAGCGCTACGGGCGCCTTCCTGGGCGGCCGGCTGAGCTTCACTTTCTCCTCGTTGAGTCGCACGGCGTCCCTCACGTAGTCGGCGAGGGAGGCTCGATCCGGAAGCTGCGAAACGTCCGTCAGCTTCGAGCTGGTCATGGAACCGGGGCCGCGGAGGAGCCCGTGCGGATCATTCATCAACCCAGCTTTCCAGAACCCCAGAGTGGCGTGCTTGCGGAACGCGGCCATGTTGCCCAGCAGGCCCTTGTATTCGAAGTGAGGGAACCCCCACTTGATGCTCTCGACGACTTCAGGGCAGGCGTCGTGATAGGCGTCGCGTACGGCTTTGAGAATCGGCTGAGCAAACGGAGCTGCCGCCTCGATGTAAGCATCTACCTGCGGAATGCGATCGCCCATGAGTTCCTCCGAGCCAAGTCTACGCTCGCACCGTCCCCGTCGATTGGAGTAATCTTGAAAGAAATCATTCTGTCGAGCCGGAGAAGATGCAATGGCAGGTGTCATGTTGGTCCTCGGTGCGCTCGCGGCGCTCGTCGGCGGTATTCTGGTGCTCAACGCCGCGTTCAAGACAAGCCTGCTCTGGGGCCTCGCCTCGCTTTTCATCCCATTCGGAGCTTTTGTCTACGTCGCGAAGCACTGGGATCAGACGCGGCGTGGATTTACTTGCTGGATCGCCGGTTTTGCCCTCGTCGTCCTCGCGTTGATCATCGCGCCCGCCGCTGCCGTGACGGATCAGTCGATCGGCGAAGAGCCCAGGCCCGCTCTCGTCGAAGACTTTGCCCCAGTCGCTTCCATGGACGTCGAATTCGCCGAACGTGCGCAAGCTCGGCCAGCGGCGCCGAGGAGGGAAGAGCCTGTGGCAATGAGCGTGATTCCTGAAGCTGCTAAGAAGGTGCAGCAGGTCTATGTCGAACAGTCGTCCGGGCGGTACTGGACGGAATCATGTAAGAGCCGCCCGGCATCGGCGGGTCGTGTTGCGAAGAGCGTCGCGATCATGCAGGGATACACCGAAGCGCCCTGCGATTAGATGGTTCGACGGGGCTTCACCCTCCTTCCTTTTCTTCTCAGGGTCGCCGAGGTACCCTCGGGGGCGGAGATGCGTCATGAAGGAGCACAAGGTACGGATCAAGGTTCTGGAAGATGGCAGGCTGGTTATCGATGACCTCCCGGTGAAGAAGGGTGAGGAGATCGAAGTCATCGTGCGGCTCCCATCACGGGAGAAGCCGAGCCGCCGGTTGCGCGGCCTGCCGGTCCAGTACGTAGACCCCTTTTTGCCAGTCGACGAGCGTGACTGGGACGCCGATCGGTGATTCTCCTCGACACGCACGTCTGGGTCTGGTGGCTCCATGGCGATCCGGAGCTTCCGGCCGGGATGTCCGCGACGATCGACATTCAATTCGAGGGTGGGCTGGCGGTCAGCGCGATCTCCTGCTGGGAGGTCGCGAAACTCGTTGAGCGTAAACGCCTGCGATTGCCTTTTCCGATCGGTGAATGGATGGATGAAGCCCTCGAGGGAGCAGGAATCGAGCTGATTCCGCTCGCCCGCGACATCGCGATCGCCAGTACTTCTCTGCCAGGAGAATTCCATAGGGATCCGGCTGACCAGATCATCGTCGCGACCGCGCGTGTTCGGGGGCTGCGCCTCATGACCTGCGACGAGAAGATACGCACGTATCCCTATGTCCATCTGGCTGACGCGACGAGAATCCACGATCGGTAGCGCTTAAGAGGTGCAGGCCGCCGCATGTTCGCAGGCGTGCGACGCTGCGGCCGGCCCGACTGCCGTGGCGCATTTTTCTACGAGAAGTAGAAGGCTTGCATTGCCACCAAGTCCGGGGGAGGAGATTCTGAAAAGGCTCTTGCGTACCTCTGCGTCTCTGCCGCTGGACCGGTTCAAGAACGCGCTTCAGATCGACGGCACCTCGATCGTTGCGAGTCCGAAGTCCTTCGATGTCTCGTCGCGGAAGCCGATCGACACACGCGGAGTGCCGCGTCGCAGGACCATCTCGAAGCGATACTGGATCGCTTCCTCGCTGGCGGTTGCTCCCGCTGGAAACGCGAACGGCACCTCCTGCCGGGAGACCTCCGCGGCGTCACCAGGTGCGCGCCCCGACGTCGCCCAGATGGTGAAGGCACCACGTTCCGTTCCATCAGCGCCCGGCAAGCCTGTCACTGCGCTCATGGGGGCGGAGACCTCGACGCCGATGCGCACGTTGCGTCCATCACGTATGGCAGAAGTGATCTTCAGCCCGACGGGGACTCGCCCCGATGCGCCCGCCGGTGCATACGCGTTTGCAATGACGGCATCGCGGATCCGGGAGTCGTCCGAGAGCAGGACGACGGACTGACGCGCGAAGACCTTGTACGCCCGATTCTTCGTTCTCACGCGGATGGGGCGCGGTTCGTCCGTCGTCCCGGGCTGCATGCGGTAGGCGAGGGAGTAGTAGTTGTCGAGGTGGTCAGCGATTTGCGGGAGCATGCGCTCGACGTCGTGCGGCCCCGATGCAAGCGTTCCTCCGGTACGGGCTGCGACGAGACTGAGCCCTTCGATCTCGCTGACTGTCCGTCCGCCTTCGCCCGCTCCCGGCGCAGGATCGCGTGTCGCTGGCAAGCCCCGCTTCATCGCGGAGGCGTAGCGGACACGCGTCCCCGGCGGATGAATCGCGTGGATCGTGACTCCATGCGCGTTGGCTGTCGTCGCCACCTCTTCCATCTCGTCGCGAAGCAGGCAGGTGGGGGCCGGGCGAAGGCTCATGCTGTCACTCGCCAGAATGAGCGTTTTCTGAAGATCATGTGCGGCGAGTGATGCGACGAGACCGCGCAGGCTCCTGAACTTGCGCGTAGAGATCGAGCACTGCTGCTCCATGCGGATGCGCTCGTCGTAAGCGCGCTCCTGGTCGAGGTCGTAGACTTCTGGATTGCGCGCGACCTCCAGCAACCGCTGTTCCGCCATCTCCTCGATGACGCTCCAGTCGCTCACGAGCCGCGGGAACTCGAGCGCCGCCAGTACGACGTCAACGGCATTGAAGTCATGTGTCAGAGGAACGATCTCGCGAACTCGTGACGTCCAGAGGAGGATCGTGCCGTAATCGCCGGGACGCCACTGATCGCGCACGAACGTCCGAAGGGCTGTGAAGAACCGCTGCCGCTCATTGGGATCGATGTCGGAGACATCGATGAAGACCGCGAGCAGACGCGGTTTCGCAGGGGGGCGCGTCGGTGCGCTTGCGTCGATGGAAAGCGTTCCCGGTAGAACGACGTCCGGCTCCGACGAATACGCGGCAAAGTGCGTGATCTCCTGGCGCTTTCCTTCCTCCAAGATCTCGAAGTCCTCCGGCGTGAGCCCGCGTACCAGCTTGCCGGTGCGGTCGAGGACGACGACGTCGACGTTCGCGATCGAGACATCGATGGCATCTGAGAACTGCGCATCGAGACGCGCTTCGACGGGCGCGATCATCAGCAGTGAAAGGAGCAAAGGGCGGAGGAGTGTTTTTCTTCGCACCGCGCTTCCCGCGCATCGCTCGCGCGTCCCGTTTTCAGGACGCCATTCTGCGAAAGCGGACACTCCTGCGGCTGTGGCGACCGCGGATGCTGGCTCAGCGCGTGCGGTTAACTTCTTCGTTTCAATCACGATAGCCTCCGAAATCGAGTTCCACTGCCGCCCTCGGTATCGCAATCGACCGGCCAAAGACAGAACCGCGGCGCCTTCCACCATTTCCGTTCGCTCGTATCGTTTCCGTCGAGGTCACTTCACGTGTCATCCCGAGCCAGGAACGGCGGGGGCGCCGCGACTGAGAGTGAGAAACCCGGGCCCGAGCCCGCGCCCGAGCCCGGCTTCTCGGGATTGCGATTCGGGCACGGGCTCGGGCGCGGGTGCGGGCTCGGGAAACCCGCATAAACACTGGGAGTTTCTTAGAAGCCAGGGACGCTGGCCTGCGGCGCGACTGAGGGAAAGAAACGCGAGTCGGTCGTGCGCGAAGGCCTGCATGACGATCTGGTTTCTTGTCGGTCCTTCCTTGCCCATGCCTTGTTGCCCTTCTCCCCACGCGCTTTTTGCGGGGGGTGACAAGTCTGGTGATGGAATCCCCGACGTGAGCAATGCGCGTCAGGTTGGCCTGCGCCCATGGCCTCACCCTCACGAGCTGAAACCCGCATAAACACTGAGGAGAGGACGGCTTCGATTCGTTCGACGCGCGATTAGAGAGTCGTAAGCCGCTGGTCCAGCGAGGCGTAGGAGAGCTTGATCATCGATCGCGTTTCCGCAAACTCCTGACGGCTCTCCGTGTGATGTCGATCGACCTTCTCATCGAGCAATGAGAGGACCTCGAGAACGCGGTCGAGCTTCCGGTCGGCCGCTTCCGCGAGAGTGTCCATGTGCCGCTTGAGATCCTCGTCCATCCGCGTCGATTGTAGTACTGACGAGGAGCCGGCGTCCTCACCCGATCAGCTTCCGACATCTCCAGTGAAGGTAGTTCACGTAGATCCAGAAATTGCGGAAGGCGGGATTGCGGGTTTCGCGGCGGTGGTAGCGGTAGTAGATCTGTTGCGCGATGCCGGAGAGACGAAACAGTCCGTAGACCTCGTAGAAGGTCCAATGGTCCGGGGTGACGCCGGTTTGCGCTGCGTAGTAGTCGACGACTTCGCGACGGGTCAGCATTCCGGGAAGGTGCGTCGGCTGGCGCCGGGTGGATTGCGCGATGAAGTCGTCGCCGGCTTCGACCCAGTAGGCGAGGGCGTTGGCGAGATCCATCCACGGATTGCCGAGGGCGGCGAGTTCCCAGTCGAGGACACCGATGATGCGCGTGGGATCCTCGCGGGCGAGAACGAGGTTGTCGAAGCGAAAGTCGTTGTGAGTGACGCAGATTCGCTCGTCGTCCGGAATGTTTGTGGCGAGCCAGCGCATGATGCGCGTACCGCGCGGCACATTCCATGTCCGCGCCTTCGTATAGCGCTCGTTCCAACCTTCGATCTGCCGGCGCGTGTATCCGGCGCCTTTGCCGAGATGCGAAAGACCGGCGTTCACGTAGTCGACGTCGTGTAGCGCGATCAGGGCGTCGAGGTAGCGGAGGCAGAGTGCGCGTGTGCGGTCGGGTGTGAGGTCCGCGCCGAGCCGCCGGCCGGGCACGATGCCGTCGATGTGTCGCATGACATAGAACTCGGCGCCGATCACTGAATCGTCTGCGCAGTGAGCGATCATCTCCGGAACGTAAGGGAAGACGGGCGCCAGCGCCTGCTGAACGCGGAACTCCCGTCCCATGTCGTGTGCAGACTTTGCCTTCGTGCCGGCGGGTGGCCTGCGGAGGACGAGGTCGTGAGAGTCGTAGACGATCCGGTAGGTCCAGTTGGAGGCGCCGCCGGAGTACTGCGTGACGCGAGGCGTTCCGCTCAGGTCGTCGATGTGTGAACGCAGCCACCCGTCGAGACGGCCGACGTCGAGCTCTTCGCCGCTGCGGACTGCCCCCTCGCTCATTTCGGCCGGTACTTTCGAAGTTCGAGCCGCGCGATCAGGCCGAGGTGAACTTCGTCGGGACCGTCGGCAATGCGGAGCGATCGTGCCTGGGTGAAAAAGGCTGTGAGAGGGATGTCGTTCGACACGCCCGCGCCACCGTACATCTGAATTGCAGCATCGACTGTCTGCTGAAGAACGTTCGGCGCAACGACTTTGATCGCGGAGATCTCAGCCATTGATGCCGCGGCACCGACCTTGTCGATTCTCCATGCAGCGTACAGGGTGAGAAGCCGTGCCTGATCGATCGCTATCCGCAAGGCCGCAACCCGTTCACGATTGCCACCGAGCTCGATCAGCGGTCTGCCGAATGCGGTGCGCGACAGGCCGCGGGTAATCATCAGCTTCAGCGCCTCTTCGGCAGCGCCAATCGCGCGCATGCAGTGGTGGATGCGGCCGGGCCCGAGCCTGCCCTGCGCGATCTCGAAGCCGCGACCGAGGCCGGCGATCAGGTTGCTCTTCGGCACGCGCACGTCGTTGAACGACACTTCGCCGTGGCCGTAAGGCTCGTCGTACTCGCCGAACGCCGTCACCATCCGGACGATCTTCACGCCCGGCGTGTCGAGCGGAACGAGCACCATGCTGTGCTGATGATGCCGATCGTTCTCCGGATTCGAGCGGCCCATGAAAATCGCGATCTTCGCCAGCGGATGCCCGAGACCAGTCGACCACCACTTGCGACCGTTCAACACCAGCATGTCGCCATCTGTCTCAATGGTCGCGCTGATGTTGGTCGCGTCACTGGAGGCGACATCAGGTTCCGTCATGCAGAAGACCGAGCGGATGCTGCCGTCCGCCAGAGGGTTCAGCCAGCGCTGTTTCTGCTCGTCGTTGCCGTAGTGATAAAGCACCTCCATGTTCCCGCTGTCGGGAGCGTTGCAGTTGAAGATCTCCGGTGCGAGCAGGCTATGTCCCATCGCCTCGGCGAGCGGTGCGTACTCCAGCGTCGTCAGCCCCGCTCCGATCTCTCCGTCCGGAAGAAAGAGATTCCAGAGGCCCTCGGTCCGCGCCTTCGCCTTCAACTCTTCGACGGCGGGAGCCAGAGTCCATTTCGTCCAGTCGCCGCCGTGGTTCCGCTCGCGAAGGCCGGCAAAATACTGTTGTTCCATCGGAGCGATGGAGTCGGCAATGAATGAGCGGAGTCTATCGAGAAGCTCGCTGGTACGTGGTGATGGTTCAAAGTCCATGCAGTTCCTCAGAAGAATTTCGTGACGACTCGAAGTGGCAGCCAGCGCATCAGAAAGGCGATCGGCATCCAGGGCCAGGCCGGAACGAAAGCTCCAGCCGGCTCTCGCTCGATCGCCCGGACGAGAGCACGCACCCCTTTTTCGGTGTCGACGATCAGCGGAGTGTGTTTCACCCGCGCGTTCATCTCCGAGCGGATGTAGCCGGGATACATCGTGCTGACGACGATCGGTGTTCCGAGAAGATCGGCGCGGATTCCCTCGGTGAGAGCGGCCAGACCTGCTTTCGTAGCGGCGTACGTCGTCAGCGCGCGGCGCATCCCGCGCATCGCACTCACCGAGGCGATCGTCACGAGATGGCCGGCATTCTGCTCGCGGAAGATCTCCAGCGCCGCCTCGCACTGCGCGAGTGCCGCGACGAAGTTCGTCATGGCGGTCTGCCGGTTCGCGTGGAAGTAGCCGGTGCCGAGCGACGCGCCCTTGCCGAGTCCCGCATTCACGATGATGCGGTCGAGCGTGCCGAACTCGTCGCGGAACGCGCGAAACACTTCGAAGACTCGATCGTGATCGTTGACGTCGAGTTGTTGCACGGAGATGCGGACCGAAGGATATCGCTCGAGCAGTTCGGCACGCAGGGTGTCGAGCCGGTCGGTGCGGCGCGCGCAGAGCGCGAGGTTCCGGCCTCGTGCTGCGAACGCGCGCGCCATCCCTTCGCCGAGCCCTGCGCTCGCTCCGGTGATCAGGATGTTCCTCCGCATGGGGCGACATTATGGACCCCCATCGGCATCGGGGCAGAAGCGGTGTGCGTGTCGGATCGTTTGACGTAGACTTGCGCTACGCCGAAAGTGAGCCGGGGTCCATGAAGCGAGAGCGCAGCTTCGACTGTCTGCTGTTGCGTCTGTGCGGAGATTTCGCACCCGGTCCGTCCATGTCGATGGAGCGAGGAACCGGCGACGCAAGGGAGAGGTGCTCCGGATGACGGGCAGGACGGATTGCCCGGAGCCGGCTGCAATCGCCGCATTCCACGCCGGACGCCTGGACGATAGCGGCATGAGTTCGATCGCGAGCCATCTGGATCTCTGTACATCCTGCGACGGGCAGCAGGAGCGTGATCTTCGCCGCCGCCGTCTGCTCATCGTAGTCGCGCTGATCCTCATCGTGATCCTCGGCGTCTCCTGGGTAGTCCTCCGTTCGCGTTCGACACTCGACTCCCTGATCGACCGCGTATTTGCACAGGGGCGTGCAGGAGAGTCGCGCATCAGCGGACGGCAGTGGAGTCCGTTCCAGCGCAATCCGTCGGGCGTCGATCCGGTCAAAGCGAGACTGGAGGCGAAGCTCGCCGCATTCCTCTCAGATACGACCGGACCACCGGAGGAGAGCGAACGCCATTCGCTGGCGATCGGACTGCTCGCAGTCGGCCGTCCCGAACAGGCGATCGAAATACTGACCGAGCTCGCGCCGCTGGTGTCGGACGCTCACATCTGGAGCGATCTCGCGGCCGCCTATCTCGATGCCTCCGCTCGTGGCAATGATCCGGCCCTGCTTGCGAAGGCACTATCGTCAGCCGACCGAGCCCTCCGGCTCGATTCCCGCTCGGGCGCTGCGCTCTTCAACCGGGCGCTTGCGCTCGAGCGGCTCGAATTGCACGAGAGGACGCGCGCGGCGTGGGAGCAGTTCCTTGCAGTCGATGGCTCCAGCGCCTGGGCGAACGAAGCGCGGGGCCGAATTCGCAGGTTGGGAGTGGTCGAGCCCTTCAGGGCACGACTCGATCGTGAGTACGACCGCCTAGCGGCAGACAGCACGGCCGTTCACGAACTTGCGAGCGCCTTCCCACAGGAAGTGCGGACCTGGGGCGAGACTGAGATTCTCGGCCGCTGGGCCGCGGCGTTTTCCACGGGCGATGCGGAGGAGGCTGTCCGTCACCTGACGCTCGCCCGGATGATGGGCGAATCACTGGTGCGCAACGGGGGCGATGGAATGCTGGTAGCGGCGGTTGCCGCGATCGATCAGGCAGATGAGGCACGTAAGCGACTTCTGGCGGAAGCGCATCTCGCATTTCGCGAGGGACAGGCGGCGAACCGCGCCAGTCGCGCAGCTGCGGCGCGGCCACTGTTCATCCGGGCGGCTGAGCAGTTCGATCAGGGAGGGAGCCCCGTCGCTCTGATCTCGAGGTACTTCGCCGCGAACACGATGTACAACGCGGGCGAGGTCGTGGAAGCGAAAGCACGGCTCGAACATCTCGCGGCCACTGCTCCTGCGGAGTTGCGCGCGCACCGGGCTCAGGTCGAGTGGCAGCTCGCACGCGTCCACGCACTCGAAGGGAAGTGGGGACGGGCGATGGAGAAGGCCGCGGCAAGCCTCGCGACCTTCGAGCAGCTTGGTGAGACCGATTTCGCCGCGACGCTGCGGTCGATCATCGTCGAGATCTACGAGCGAACGGGTGATCCGGATGCTGCCTGGCGCGAACGGATGGTGGCGTTGCGGGAACTCGGCGGTCGCAACTCACCGCGACTTATGGCTGCGACCGCGGCACTGACCCGGAGTGCGTTAAGAAACGGGGAGTGGGCAGAAGCGTGGTCATTCCTGAATCTGGAACTCGAGATGACCGGGCCGGACAGCCCGCCAGCGCGCAGAGTCGAATTGCTTCTGCTTCGCGCGCAGCTCAACCGGCGGGACGAGGCGGTAGAGGAGGCGAGGCGTGATCTGCTGGCGATCCGATCGGAGATCGGGCAGCTTGATGATGCTTCGATGTCGGCGCAGCTCGAAGCGCGCGCACTCGCCGTCGAGGGAATGCTTGCCGCCGAGGCGGGAAGGTCGGTTGAGCTCCTGACGGCTGCCGCAGACGCACAACGGGCGCAGGGCCGGATGGTCGACCTGCCGGAAATTCTGCTGCATCGCGGCCTGGCATATTCACGTCTGGGTGATCGCGAACTGGCGGCGGACGATTTCGAGGCGGGCATCGTGATGCTCGAGGCCAGCCGTGAGTCTCTGCCCGAGGGAGCGAGCAGGTGGGGCGTGTTCGACGCCGACCTCGATCTTTTCGAGGAGGCGATCGTCCATGCAGTCGATCGTCACGACGTGGAAGCCGGGTTCGCGTATGCAGAGAGAGCGCGGGCGAGACAGCTCGTCGAGGCGATGGGCCCGACTACTGCCGCGCAACCCACGCGCGTTCCCGCGGGAGTGACACTCGTGGAGTACGTTGCACTGGAGCGGAAGCTGCTGCTGTTCACGCTGGACCCCGGCGGCGTGCGCGTGGCGGAAGCACCGATCGGAAGGGCGGAGTTGAGCAGACGCGTCGCGCGTCTCTCGCGTGCGATGCAGAGCGGTGAGTCCGAGAGCCTGCGTGAAGAGGCAGCAGGGCTGTATCAGGTTCTGATCACGCCGGTTGCGACGGCTCTCAGTGCGAGCAGGACGGTCGTCTTCGTCCCGGACCGAACGCTCGAAGGAGTACCGTTCGCCGTGCTTCAGGATCGAGCGGGCCGGTTCCTGATTCAGAAAAGAAATGTCGTCGTCAGTCCGAGTGCGGCAGTGTACTCGCGACTGGCGAACCGGCCGCCGGCTCGCAGAGCCGCAACGAAGTTGCTGCTCGTCGCAAACCCCGCGACAGTTGCATCGGGTCTGCGCTCGCTGCCGGCCGCGGAACTCGAGGCGCATCGCGTCTCCCAGCTCTACCCGGACAGGGTCGCGCTGGTGCGAGGGGAGGCGACGGTGGCGGCGTTCCGACGGGAAGCGCCGTTGGCTTCCGTCATCCACTACGCGGGTCATGCGACCGCTCATGGAGATGGAGGGACCGCCTTGCTGCTCAGCGGCGAGCGCGGCAAGGCAGACGCGCATGCTATCGCTTCGCTACGGCTCGAGAAGTCTCCGCTCGTTGTGCTGGCCGCATGCGAAACGGCGCGCGGCACCGTCAGGAAGAGCGAAGGGTCGATCAGCGTGGCGCGAGCGTTTCTCGCTGCCGGCGCGCGCGGCGTCGTCGCGACGCTCCAGCCGCTCGAAGACGAGGCCGCGGCCGAATTTTTCACCCGGTTCCATCTGCACCTCGCCCGAGGATCGACGGCTGCCGAGGCGTTGCGTGCAGTGCAGATCGAATGGATTGGGCGTCCTGACCGGCCGCTCGCCGAATGGGCGAGCGTGCAGTTGATCGGAAATTGAAGTCGAAGACCCGTTGATTGGCGCCTCGGGAAGGCGAGGCATTCAGCGGCTGTCGGCAACTCCAAAGCCCACCGCCGGCCGGGAGGCCGGCTGGGATCGCGTGAGCCACGCGACCCCCGCGTAACGCCGCGAGAATGATTCGGCGCCACACGAAAATTTCGCCCACCCGTCCGTCTCTAATTACGGAACCGCACTCATGCCCCTGGTCCATGCGCTATCTCTACCCCTCGATCGCGGCCTCTGGTCGCCTCCGCATTTCACCATCGCCCTCCATCGGATCGTTCGCCGTGATACAAATAGGTGCCCACACCAATCACGGCAAATGGATCCTGAGAGACTGCTGCTGGACTCGCTGGAAGACCTCGAGCGGATCGCGAGATTCGTCTGCCGGAGGGGTGCTCTCCACGAGAACGAAGTCGAAGACTTCACTTCGTCCGTCAAGCTGAAGCTGATCGAGAACGATTACGCAATCCTTCGCAAGTTCGAGGGACGCAGCAGTCTCCGTACGTATCTCACGGTGGTGGTTCACCGACTTCTGATGGATTATCGAAACCACCTGCTCGGCAAGTGGCGTCCTTCCGCCGAGGCGAAGCGGCTCGGCGAGGCAGCAGTGCTTCTCGAGACGATGATGCATCGCGACCGCCTGACACTCGAAGAGGCTGCCCGGACGATCGAGACGTCTCACCCGGAGCTGACGCGCGACGAGCTGAAGCGACTTGCCGGCCAGCTCCCCCCACGCCCGCCGCGCCGCCGCGACGTGACGCTCGACGACCTGCCGTCCCACCCGACGGTTCCGGCCGATTCCATCGAACGCCAGGCAGAGGCAAACGAAACCGCCGTTCTGCGATTGAGGGCAAACAGGGTGATTCGTCGTGCGATCGACGGCATGCCGGACTCCGACCGTGTCGTGCTCAGGATGCGTTTCGAGGCGGGATTGAGTGTCGCCGAGGTTGCGAGATTGCTCCGAACAGAGGCGGCGCCACTCTACAGACAGATCTACCGCCATCTCGCCGCCATCCGCTCAGAGCTCGAGAGAGCAGGAATCTGCGCGGGAGACGTCGAGCGCCTGATCGACAGCAACGGCAACCTCGACTTCGGTCTTGCCGGCGCTGACGGGGAGGTGGCGAAGTGAGCGTCGAGAACGATCTGCATCGCGATGCGAATCTTCTCGCCGCTTTCATCGATCGCCGGCTCGATGACAGGCATTCGTTGCATGGTGTCGCTCAGCACCTCGATACCTGCGAGGAGTGCCTCGAAATCGTCGGCGGCACCGTAGCCTATGCGCGCGACCATCCCGTGGCCAGGGGTGGTGCGGTACCGCGGTGGCTTCCGATGTCACTCGCGGCGGCAGTGATTCTGGTCGCGGGGCTCGGTGGGTGGATGATCTGGCAGGCGCGGTTCGCCGATCCGGTGGCGCCGTTGATCCGGGCCGTCGATCTGGTTGCCGAGCGGCCTCTCCAGGCGCGGCTCGACCGCTTCGACTGGGCGCCGCTGGTCGTCCGGAGAACCGGCGCTGAGGAGCGGCGCGACGCCGACCTGCTCAGCGCACGCGCTGCCGCCGCGGAACTCCTGCAGAAAACAGCCGAAG
>DASVLC010000039.1:0-5077 GCA_036385045.1 Thermoanaerobaculia bacterium
CCGGGGGTGGGTGTGAGGGCGGGAGGGGCGGAGGACGGAGAGGGATCCCCCTGCCGACGACCCATCACAGTGCATCGTCGGCGACTGCGCCACCGGCAACATCGTTGCCGGTGCACGGGGGGCGAGACGCCCCCGTGCGGACGCGGACGTCCGCGGTACGGCGGGCGAGGACGCCCGCGCTACCGAACCCAAGGAACTCCGAGGATCTCCGAGGGACTCCGAGGAACTCCGAGGAACTCCGAGGAACCTCAGCCCTCGGCCCTTTTCCCTCGGCCCTCAACCCTCACCTCACTTCGACAGCGGTCCCTGTACTCCGGGCATCCGACGATCCCTTTTTCCGGATCGTTACGTCGACGCGTTCCAGATCGGGGGAGAACGATTCGAGGGCGAAGAGATAGCGGCTCATGAATTCCTCGGTCTTCACCGAAACCGGTTTCGCCGCCGGGGTGATCTCCCATTCGAGCTCTTCGGCATCGCTGTTGTAGACGAACACGGTGAAGAGACGCGGCTCGCCGCGACGGAGGGAGGGACGAACCGCAGGGATGAATGGTTCTCCTTCGTGGAGAAAGGGATAAGGGGTGCCAGCTGTGTCGCTCGTGGCCTTGACCATGATCCAGTGCCCCGCCTCTTCGAAGAAAAGCGGCTGAACGATGGCGATCTCGTCGATCGCAGGCACGGTCAGATCGTCTCGGCGAAACCCCCTCTTCTCGTCCGAAGAGCTCACCAGACTTTTCACGGCGTATTGGCCGGGTGGCAGACGGAGCGTGCCATAGAAACGCACTCCTCCGCCAGCGAGTTGATCGCCAGTCTTCGCCAGGTCCATCCGGAGCCGCTGATGGATCGAGCCGCGTACGAGACCGTCGGAATCGAAGGCGTAGACAAAGATATCGGTCGTCGTCACCCCGCCGCGAGCATGTCGAATCAGATCGGGGCCCGAGATCTCCAGAATCACCGGTACGATCGCCGCGGAATCGTCGGACGGAAACGCTGCGACCAGCGAAGCGAGAGCGATCTCGTCCTGCGGGATGTCGTTGAGGATCACTTCGGCCGCCGACAGCGACCGCTCGAGATCCGTCTCTCCCCCTTGTGCGTAGTAGCCGCTGCGATGCTGTACTCGTGCTCCCTGTACGCCGGCGATCCTGACTCGCACATCGCGAAACTCGCCAGCCTGTCCGGCGGGAGCTCTGAAACCGAGTACGTAGACGACCTCGTGCTGCCTGGAGAAACGCTCGAGCTCTGCTCCGATGTCGTTCGAGTTCTGAAAAACCGTCCCGCCGGTGGCGTTCGCCAGAAGAAACAGACCGTCGTTCGAGTTGGCGTTGGCTCCGCCGCGAACCTCGTTGCGGACTCGAACGCCCTGGATATCGATCGCATGCAGGACGACGTCGGAGCGGCGGAACTGGGTCGCCATCATGGCCAGACTCGTCTGTGCCGACGTGCTGCCGAACCGCGCGTCGCTGTCGACCTTCCAGACCTCTCCATACTGGAGGGCTGCATTCTCGTCATGCTGCTCGCGCGACTCGGCGGCGGAGCGGCCCTGCACGAGTCTCGCGCTGAATCCCTCCGAGAGCAGAACGACATGCTTTCGGCCTGCGAGCCGTTGCAGCGAGCGGGCGGCCGCACCGAGAGTCTCGAGCTGCCTCCTCACACGGAGGCGCTGGGCCGCATCCTGCTGCGCGCGCTCCATCCGCGCGAAATCGGCCGCAATCTCCATCGCCGGATCGCCTCGTCCCCCGAGAGAACCTGCATCGCCACTCGCAGGGGTGACCTGCTCGAGCGGCTGTCCTGCAATCAGCAGCGGGTCGAATGCACGGAAGCGGTGAGGATCGGCGATCGCTGCCATCAGCGCATTTCGATCGGTGGTGAACGCGGTCAGGAATCGAAACCCGCGCTCCGCGTCGAGAGTCGCAACACCCACGCGATCACGATCGCCGACGCTGCGCGTGACGAAATCCCTTGCGGCAATCTGCGCTCGACCGATCGAGCCGGGATTCGCGAACGACAGATCGAACACGAGAAGGAAGTTCCGCCGCGCCGAGGGATTGAGCGGCGAAACTGCTCTGGGACTTCGCTCCGTCGCCGATGCGAAATCGATCGCCTCGAACGACTCGATCTCGCGGCGCTGCCCCCCTTCGACGACCTCGAAACTCTCACGGGTGAGGCCACGCACCGGATTCCCGTCTCGGGTGGTCACCGTCACCGGAATCTCGACGTAGTTGACCGTCAGTTTTTCCTCGAACGTCTGCGCATTGAGAATCGCAGAGAACGAGAGAATCAGCAGCGAGAGGATGACCGGACGCATGCGCTTCGGTAGTTAGGAATGGTGGAGCGGGCCGCAAGATTCCGGCAGCGGCGATGGGCCGCGTCAGATAGTAGCTTTCTGTCTTCTGAAGGCTGAGTTCTGTGAGTCAAAACCCGGGCTCGGGCTCGGGCTCGGGCGACCACCCACCCCCGGGGCTCCGGCGGCTCGGGATGACAGGCGCGTTCTTGCCATCATTCTCAGTCGCGGCGTCACTCCGTCGCCTTGCTCGGGATGACCGGCCCTGACTTGAGGGCGCACTGCGATGGGATCACGCGACGAAAAGATCAAAGCGCCGCTCGGTTCGCACCGAAAAACTGGAACGGGAGCATCGCTCGCGGCGAGACCTTCTCCATCACCCGTTCCACCTGTGCACCCGCGCGGGTGTTGGAGATGAACGGGGGGAACCAGCCGAAACGGTGTACGCGGAGATTGGTGAGGCCGGCGTGGCGCATAGCGCGGAAGACACGGCCTTTGCGCATGTCGACGATGCCGCGGTCGCCTTCCCAGGTCATGCCGGGGGTGATCGCGACCTGAATGTAGTAGAGCGGGTTGAGCCCGTTCGGTTCGAGGAACACGATGCGGCCGCCGGGCCTGACCAGGCGCGCCATCGACTCGAAGCAGAGCTCGAGGTCATGGAGGTGGTGGAGGGTAAAGAAGCCGATGGCGGCATCGAACTGCCCTTCCAGGTGCGCGGGTGGATGCCAGATGTCGGCCTCGTGGAGCGTCACGTCGCGCGGCGCGGCCTCGCGCAGCTTCTCGAGGAGGAAAGGCGAGAGGTCCAGCCCTTCGACGTTCACCCCGGCGTTGAGAAGCGGGATGGTGTACCGCCCCATGCCACAGCCGACCTCGAGCACCCGATCCGCCGGCGTGATCTTCGCGAAATCGAGCATCTCCGCGACGTGGCGCCGGATGTACGGCGACTCGTTCGGCATCATGTTGGGCTTGAGTGCGCCGAAGTAGCGGCGCTGCGACTCGTTGTGCCGCTCGATCTCTTCCGGACGTTTCATCAATAGCCTTTCTCGCGATTCACGACGTGCAGCAGCGGGTCGCCGGCCGCAAATCGGCGTACGTTCTCTTCAAACAGCGGCTCCCAGCGAAATGGAGGCGCCTCGATGCTGCGCGCCACGTGCGGCGTGATGAGGATGTCGCGCCGCTCCCAGAGCGGGTGGTCCGCGGGCAGCGGCTCGGATTCGAAAACATCAAGCGCGGCACCGCCGAGGTGTGTCGCTGCGAGAAGCGCGTCGGTATCGAGCGTCTCGCCGCGCCCTACGTTGACGACGAGCGCGCCCTGACGCAGCGTGCGCAGTTCCTCCGTGCCGACGAGGTGCCTCGTACGCGACGTCAGCGGCAGCGCGAGGAAGAGCAGATCGACGTCGAACGAATGGCGGCCGTCGCTGCGTCCGGATTGCACGCGCGTCCCGAACGGCTCGAGCAGTCGGGCGATGCCCTGTCCGACGCCACCCCAGCCGAGAATCAGCGCATCCATGTCGCCGATGTCACGCAGGCGTGCACGGCTCCACTCCGCGTGATGCTGCGCGTCGCGGAATGCAGGCAAGCCGCGCGCAAGGGCCAGCGCGAGCCCCACCGCGTGCTGCGCCACTTCGCCGTCGTAGACCCCGCGCGCGCAGGTGAGAATGAAATCGCGATGTCCCGCGCGCTCGAGGATCAGGTCGACTCCCATTGAGTTCGACTGCATCCATTGCAGGCGGGTCGCGGCGTCCACGGTCTGGTAAAACCAGCGATTACCGAGGACCGCGTCGGCGTCGACCACGAGCGAGCGAGCCTCTTCTTCATCGTGCGCGACGACGAAGTCCGCTTTGGGAGCGGCACCCTGGAGACGCGCGAGATGTTCCGCGCCGGGCTCGTACATCAGAAGGATCTTCATCGGTGGGCCCACACCCAGGCGAGCGTACGACAGGCGAGACGCAGACGCGCGAACCCGCTGTACGCGCTGCCGTCGCGTATCGCGCGAGGGACGGGAATGGCTATGGTCTTCACGCGCAGCAGACCGAGGGCCGCGACGATGGATGGAACGGGAGCCATCGCGGCAACGCGCATCGCCACGTCGCGATCGAGCGCGACGAACAACCCTGCTCCCTGCGGGACGGACGCCAGCCGGGAGAGGATGCGTTTGTACAGACGAGACGTGAACATCCGTCCGCTGCTCGCGTAATCGCCGACGCGCGATGCGAACGCGATGGCCGCGCCGTTCTCCGCCTTGCGCCGTAACAACTCCGGGATCGCCTCGGGCGGATCCTGAAGATCGCCGTCGAGAACGACGAACGTGGAGCCACGCGCGTGAGCGAATCCGGTCAGGACCGCCGCGTTCTGGCCACGATTGCGCTCATGGGTGACGACGCGCGCATTCAGCTCAACCAACACGGACGCCGAGTCATCGGGCGACGCATCGTTCACGAACACAATCTCGAACGGCACGGACATCGACCCCGCGATCCGCGCGACGAGCTCACGCAGCGTCGAGGCGTTGCCGTACACCGGCACGATCACCGATACCTCAGGTGTCACACCGACACCTCGACGAGGGACGCCAGCGCGTTGCGATTCGCGAGGAGCTCCGCGTGGGAGCGCTCCCGCGTGGCTTCGATCTCCTCCCGCAGCGCACGCACGACCTCGGCCACGCCGTACCGCTGGGCGTCCCGGCGAAAGGAGCGTCGCACAAAGCTGAATGTACACTCGAGACGGACCATCTCACTGATCAGCAGACGGCAGGGGATTGGAGCGCCGCCGGCCGGATGGGTCAGTCCCGCGAATCCA
>DASVLC010000040.1:0-6751 GCA_036385045.1 Thermoanaerobaculia bacterium
GAGGCCGGCGGGGATCGCGCGAGCCGCGCGACCCCCGCCGGCTTCGCCTCACGATCACGTTCAATCGAGCGCCTTCAGCACCGCATCGGCCGTTTCTGCCGGATGTGAGTAGACGCACGCGTGCGCCCCTGCCACCTCGCGGAGCGGCGTGCAATTACGATCAGGGATCGGATCGCGCTCCCCAGCGATGATGATTGCATCGCGAGGGAGATCGGGATCACAGTTCACGTCGGAGACGAAGCGTCTCCAGGTCAGCCACCAGCGTGCAATGCCGGTTCGCCAGTACGCGGGGAGCACGTGGCGCATTAACGCGAGCGGCTCGCGCAGAGCATCGAGAACGAGCATCGAGAAAACGCGAAGCTGCGGTGCCCGGCTCCGCGTCCAGAGCGGTCCGATCGCCACGGCCCTTCGCACGAGATCCGGACGAATGCGCCCGAGATGGACGACCGTGTTGCAGCCGATCGAATGACCGGCCCACACCGCGTCGCGAATCTCCAGCGCATCAGCCCATCCGGCGAGGATCGATGCCTGTTCCGCCGGGCCCATCGCCTTCGCGTTGGCGCTCTCGCCGAAACCCGGCAGGTCGGGCGCAATCGGACTCCAGCCCCTGTTTGACAGCGCGCGTGCGAACGGCTCGAGATAGCCGCTCGACATCCCGAGTCCGTGCAGCAGAACGAAATCTCTGCGGCTGCCGGCCTCGCGATGCGCGATGCCTTCGGTCCATCCTGCGATGCCCCACGTGAAAGGGCGGGCCGACGCTTGCACTGGCGGTGTCGATTCAACCCGTTCGATGAATGCGAGCAAGGATCGGTTGAATGCCTCCGGTGTATCCCACATCGGGACGTGTGCGGCGCGCGGAAGCACGACGAGCTCGGCCCCTTCGATCTCACGTCGCATCGCCTCGCCATAGACCAGAGGGACCAGCGGATCGTTCTCTCCCCAGACGAGCAACACGGGGAGCCGCAGGCTGTGCATCAGCCGTCGCATGTCACCGAGTACGACACGCGACGTGGCGACGGCGACCGACGTCGGTCCCGCACGAAGGAAGTCGGGGAAGAGCACGCGCGCGATGCCTGCTCCGCCGTACGGCGGCCTGACGAGCGGACGAACGTGCGGTCGTGGATCGAAGCCGAACGGCATCCCGGCGGCGCTGACGAGTACGAGCGATCGGATCAGATCGGGCCGTTCCGCTGCGAGGCGGATCGCGATCTGACCACCCATCGAGTGACCGACGAGATGTACAGGCTCACCGAACGTCTCGAGCCAGCGTGCGAGCAGCGCCGTGACCTCTCCGAATGGCGGAATCAGGCTCGGCATACCGAGAAATCGGATGTTCCGCCCGAACCCGACGAGATCGACCGCCGCGGCCGTGTGTCCAGCCGCTACCGCGTCGAGGTTTCGTGACCACCAGTTGGAAGATCCACTCAACCCGTGGACGAAGATGACCGGCGTACCTGATCCGGCCCGCCGTTCCCAGAGCGTGTAGGGCGGAAACTTCCGTTCCGTGATCTGGACGGACATCAGCCGCCGCACTTCATCCCAGAGCTCGTTCCTCGACCATCAGACAGCGGTTCTGAACCACCTTGATTCCCGCCTCGGCCAGCCGCTGCGCCGCGGCGTCATTGCGGATTCCAGCCTGAAACCAGACGTACTTCGGCTTCGCCGCGATGATGTCGTCGACGTGAGGAGGGATGTCGTTAGGGCGTCGAAAGACATTCACCATGTCGATCGGACGTCCGATCGCCGCCAGGCTCCGGAACACCGGCTTGCCGAGCATCTCGGTGAGCTCCGGAAAATAGACAGGCACCGGGATGATCTCGTAACCGGCCCCGTCCATGTGCTCCGGAACGAAGAACGCGGCTTCTCCCGAACGCGACTCCGGCTTCATGCCGAGCACGGCAATGGTTTTCGTATCACGAAGGATCTCGGCGATCCCCTCTCGCTCTTCGATGATGTTGTTCTTCCAGTCAGACATGCGGGCGTACGTTACCAGAGCCATGCCGAGTCGGGAGGGGAGTGGAGGGTACGGTGTTGGCGGGGCGACGTTCGGCGCCGTAGGCGCGTCGTAGCTGTAGCCCAGGGCGCAAGCCGCAATGGCGTTCACCTGGCAAATATGCCTGTCATCCTGAGCCGCCGGAACCCCGAGGGCGGGGGGTTGGGCGGGAGGGGTGGAGGACGGTCGAAGGACTCCCCTCATCGTGCGCCAGGATCGACGCACGATGCATCCTGCCCGGTCGCCGATGAGGGGGTCCTTCATCGTCCTCTGCCCCTCACACCCTCACGCCCGCCCCCGGGGCGTCGGCGATTCAGGATGACAGCGGAGCGGCGGCTCGGGTGACAGACAGAATGACCCTGCTCGGTCGCCCCCCCCACCGCAATGCCTTCCCCCCGCCCGCTGTTCCGAATCTCGCAGCGCCGGGAATCACTTGCACACTGGATCTGTGTACAATAACTTCACATCCAAGAAGTTGGTTCAGGAGGTCGTATGTTTCGACGGACTCACTACGTCATCGCCGCGGCGGTGCTCGCAATTCTTCCTCTGGCATATGCCGGCACACCCGCGGACGAAAGCCGCACGGTAGAGCCGGTGCAGTCGGCAGAAGTTGCCGAGCCGGCAATCGAAGTCGCCGCCTCACCGGTCGTCGCCGAGGCTCAGATCCGAGCCGATCTCGCGACGGTCTTCCGGCCCGAAGAAGAGAGCGTCGAGACAACCAACGGCGTGATGGCCACGATCACCACGGGCGAGGTTCTGCTTGCGCGTATCGGCCCGGACGGCAAGGTCATCATGGCCTGCGTCGACAACGAAGAAGCGGCCGTCCGATTCCTGGCCGGACAGGTCGAGCGTAGTGCCGGTGCGCGAAAGGCCGTGGAGAAGTGAGCATGCTTCGAATCATTTTCGCGACCGTCGTACTCGCTCTCACTCTCGACGCCTCGGCCGGTACCGGCCGGGTCATCATCCTGAACTCCGACAAACCGGGCGAAGGGCTCAACGATCCGACGCCCGCCACTCCGGTCGGTGGTAACAACGGCACCACGCGCGGTGAGCAGCGGATGAACGTCTTTCTGGCCGCTGCCGAGCGTTGGCAGAGAGAGCTCGATACCAACGTCGACATCCGCGTATCAGTGACCTTCGCCCCGATCGCCGGCTGCAATGCGAGCGGCGGGGTTCTCGGTCAGGCAGGTCCGTCCACGGTCGTGCGTGATTTCAGCGGAGCGCCCAGGAGCAATACCTGGTATCCGATCGCCCTCGCGAACAAACTGGCGGGCAGCGACCTCGCTCCGAACCAGAACGATATTTTTGCCCAGTTCAACGCAGCGGTCGACACCGACACCTGCCTCGGATCGACGAGGTGGTACTACGGTCTCGACGCGAACTCCGGTACCGACATCGATCTGTTCGTCGTCGTTCTCCACGAGCTGGCGCACGGCCTCGGCATGTCGGGAGCGACCGGCTCACCTGGCTTCCGGGAAAACCGTCCGGCAATCTTCAACACCCACATGCTCGATCTGACTCTCGGCCTCCGCTGGGACCAGATGACTCAGGCTCAGCGCGACGTCTCGGTCACCAACAGCGGAAACCTCGTCTGGCAGGGTGAGACGGTTCGCGCCAACACGGACCGGTTCCTCCTCCCGATCACGACCCTCACGGTCACGAGTCCGGCTCCGGTGGCTGGCAGTTACGATATCGGGTCGGCTGCCTTCGGCCCCCCTGCAGCAACGGCGTCGCTCGCGGGTACGATCGTTCAGATGCGCGATGCCGCGAACTCGGATGGACCGAAAGAGACCGACGGCTGCACGACTCTGACGAACGCGGCGCAACTGAACGGGAAGATCGCGATCGTCGATCGAGGCGACTGCACCTTCGTGGTCAAGGCGCGCAACGCCCAGGCCGCAGGAGCCACGGGGCTGATCGTCGTCGACAACTCGAACGCGAGCTGTACACCACCCGCCATGGGTGGCGAAGCATCCGACGTGACGATTCCGGTGATCAGTGTGTCGCAGCGCGACGGCATGGCGATCCAGACGCAACTCTCGTCGAACGTGGTAGTCAGCGCGCTGCTTCACGTCGATCCGAGCCAGCTCGCCGGCACCTCGCAGCAAGGCTACGTCCGGCTCTACGCCCCCTGCACGCTCGAACCCGGCTCCTCGACGTATCACTGGGATGCAGTTGCATCTCCGAGTCTGCTGATGGAGCCGTCGATCAACAGCGACCTTTCCCACGGTGTCGATCTCTCACTTCACCAACTCGTGGACATCGGCTGGACGACGCCGCAGGGGCGAAGAATGCTGCGACGCTGATTGAACTTGGGGTTATGGGTAATGGCGTTAACTCAACTCAAGGCAATGCCCCTCCACTCAAACCCTCTCTCTTTGAGCGCCGCGTAGCGGCAGCCGGATGGTAGCCGGGGGTGCGAAGCGAAGCGGAGCACCCCCGGTTGTCGTGTCCCAGCCAGCGTACCGCGTAGCGGTACCGGATGAGACAGGTGCATTGCCCTCAGGCACGATAGTGGTCCGGTGCCGCTACGCGGCACACTTTTCTTGCGACGATGACCGGGGGTCTGAGCGCGGACGCGCTCAGACCCCCGGCTACGATCCGAAGCCGCTACGCGGCTGAGTGGAAGCCGAATCTCAGCTCAGTTTCCTTCCCCCAGTCGCGGCGTCGCGCCGTCCTGGCTCGGGATGACAGGCACGGTTAGGCTACTCCGCTGGCCTCTATCCGGTCGGCTCGTCCGAAGCCCACCGCCAGCCGCGCGTCCCCCCGGGATGCGCGGAACCCGATCAGCCCCCATGGCATAATCGCCGCCCCTATGCTGACCCGCACCATCGAGATCACACCCGAGGTCCGCTTCGGCGGTGACCATCCTCCCCTGTTCATTGCTGGACCCTGCGTCATCGAGTCTCTCGAGCATGCGCTCTCGATGGCGCGCATGCTCGTCCGTCTCCGTGACGAGCTGCAGATCAACCTCGTGTTCAAGTCGTCATTCGACAAGGCGAACCGTTCTTCGATCGAGTCGTTTCGTGGACCGGGACTCGAGAAGGGAATGGAAGTGCTGCGGGCGGTGAAGGAAGAGACCGGGCTTCCGCTCCTCTCCGACATTCACGAGCCGTGGCAGGCCGAGCCCGCGGCAGCGGTACTCGACATCCTGCAGATTCCGGCATTTCTCTGCCGGCAGACTGATCTCATCGCGGCAGCTGCGAGGACCGGCAAGGCCGTCGGCGTCAAGAAGGGGCAGTTTCTCTCTCCCGAAGAGACGAAGAACATCCTCGAAAAGGGGGCGGAGGCGGGGAACGAGAAGGTGTTCATCACGGAGCGAGGGAGCTCGTTCGGCTATCAGAACCTGGTCGTCGACATGCGGGCCTTCCCGATCGTCCGTGGCTTCGGAGCGCCGGTCGTCTACGACATCACGCATTCGATGCAGCGGCCGGGAGGCGAAGGGAAGCAGACCGGCGGCACACCGCAGTTCGCAAGGCCGCTGGCTCGCGCCGCGGCAGCCGCGGGAGCCGACGGATTCTTCATGGAGATTCACGACAATCCGCCGGCCGCGCTGTCCGATCGGACGACTCAGCTTCGACCTGACGATGCCCGCGCGATCATCGAAGACGTACTGAAGATAAGGCAGACACTCACGCCAATCTGAGGCGCGCCATCCGGATCACTCCGCCCGGCGCTCAATCAGCGTCGCCAGCTGCGCCGGATCGACCGGTTTACCGAGCACGCCTCGAACCGGATGATTCGGCAGCATGTCGATGTACTGACGAGGCATTCCAGTCAGGATCACGGTGCGAGGGAGAAGTTCGGGACAACAGTCGCTGAAGTACTCGAGCACCGATGCACCGTCGATACCGGGCATCATCAGGTCCAGCAGGATGAGTGAAGGTGACGAGATCTCGATCGCTTCGAGGGCGGCGCGTCCGTCGGCGGCCTGGCGCGTGCGGTAGCCGTGGCCCTCGACGTACGACACCAGCAGGTCGCGCGTCTCGCGATCGTCATCGACGACCAGAATCAGGTCGCTCTCGAGTTGCGGCTGGGGTGCAGGCCCGTCGACGCTGGCGGCGATTGCCGCGACGAGTACATCGGGATCGACCGGCTTCCCATAGATGCGCGATCCGAAGTGGGGAGCAAAACGCAACGCGGCCTGCTCGGCCATGCTCGTCACGATGAATGTCCGCGGAATGAGCTGCGGCTTCTCCAGCTCGATGTGATTCAGAACGCCGAAACCACTGAGATCGCCCCGCAACATCACTTCGATGACAATCGCAGCAGGATTCGATGTCTGCAGCAACTCGATGGCGTCGTACCCCTCCGCGATGATCTCTACATCGAGACCGCGGGCTCGCAGCTTCTGCACGAGCGGGCTGGCGGCGGTTGCCGTGTCGTCACAAAGGACGACCTGTCGCTCTGATGTCAATGAACTAGTCACCCCATACGTCCATACACACCGTACACCATTGCAGAAGACAACGAGGAAGAATCGGCACGCCGCAAGCGCACGCAACGGGCGAGCGTCGGGCATTGAGGCCAGGCGCACACAGGAAAACAGCCGTCCTCGTACTCCAGAGGACGGCTGTCGAGATGGAGCGGATCAGACGGCTACTGCGTCGAGACCGGCCGCGGCACGGATGGCCTCAGCCTTGTCGGTCTGTTCCCAGGTGAACTCCGGCTCGGTTCGGCCGAAGTGACCGTAGGCGGCCGACTTCTTGAAGATCGGGCGACGGAGCTGCAGCGATTCCATGATGCCGCGCGGCGTCA
>DASVLC010000041.1:0-3056 GCA_036385045.1 Thermoanaerobaculia bacterium
ACGGGTGTCACAGTTCCGCAGGTACGCATGAAGGATGTGCTGCGTCCGGGCGAACGTGCGGTTCTCATTGGACCCGGCGATCTGGGGTTGTTCCGCTTCAATATCGGTATTCGTACTCTCGAAGCGGGAGTGGAGATGAACGTCCGAAGCTATGGTGCGGACGGCGATCTGCGGATGCTCGTGAGACGCTGGTTTCCCGGCAATTCATTCCGCCAGCTCCGAGCGGACGACCTCGCAGGTCTACCACTCACCGAGAACGGTGTGATGACGTTCGAGGTTCTCGGAGGAGCCGCGGTGATCTACGGAGTCGCGGTAGAGAATAGAACGAACGATCCCAGTCTGCAGATCGCGGAGAAGGTGCAGTCCCAGCCCAGGACGTTGGAGCTCATCGTACCGGCTGCCGCCTCCGTCAGTGGAGGATTCGGCTCGCTCTTCAAGACGGCGATGCAGGTTCATAATCCCGGCCTCTCCCCGCTGACTCTCAGGATCGGCTTCCGGACTACGCAGCAGATCGCCGGCCAGCCGATGCCGAACCGCCTCTACGAGGTTGCTCCCCGCGGCACGCTGGCGATCGACGATGTCCTGGCCGATCTCGGTACGAGCGGTATCGGTAGCCTGGACATTACCTCTGAGTCGTACGCAGAAATCAGACCGGTCTTCCTCGTCAGGGTCTACAACGATGGCCTCCAGGGGCAGACAGGCATGACCGAGCAGGTGCTTGCGCACCATGAGGTGTTGCAGGCGGGCGATCGTTTTGTCCTGCTCGCGCCGACGACTCCCGGTACGCTACGTTTCAACGTCGGACTGAGAACGCTGGAGAAGGGGGCGACGATCGATTACACCGTGAGGAACGCGGCGGGACAGGCGATCGCCACCGGCTATCGGGAGTTTCCGACCGAATACTTCCTTCAGCAGCCGGCGGTCGACTTCTTCGGCTTCCCTCTCGGCGCCGACGACTCGGTCGAGTTCCGTGTGCTGCTCGGTGCCGTTGCCATCTATGGGTCGACGACCGACAACATAACGCAGGATCCGAGCCTCCAGCTCGGCCGGCGTTAGACTTCTTTTCCAGATCCTCGAGGGGACCGGTTCAGGCCGGTCCCCTTCGCGTTTCGCTCCATCCTCGCGGCGGCATATCATCGGCATGCGGGCAGGTACGGGCTGCCCTGAACTGGCTGCTCGATTCTCGAGCGTGGGAGTCGCATAGGATATGGAAGCGTTTTCGTTCGTCCTGCTGACGCTCGGGGTCCTGGCCTTCGTCGTCATCATGATGATCCGGTCCTCACGCAAGGCCGCGGCACAGCATCGTGCCCATGAAATGCGCCTGCAGGCGATGGTGCGTGCTACTGCGGCCGCAGCGGCGCGAAAAGCTCAGGCTGCCGCTGAGACCTCTGTTGCCACGCTGGAGCCGACGCCTCATGCAGTCTCCGGCGCGATCCGGGAAGAACGTGAGTGTCCATTCTGTGCGGAGCCGATTCTGAAGAAGGCTCGCGTCTGCAAGCATTGCCGTCGAGACGTCGAGCCGCTTCTGTGAGGCTCTCCTGGCATCTACAACGATCCTGCGGACGAGATAATGGCCGTGTGAGGAGCTTGCCATGAGGTGGGATGAGGTCAGGCGGGTCTATTCCGACGCGGTGGAGGGGGTCGTGAATGCGGCATCCGCCATTCCCGCTGAGGCGTGGCTCGCGCCCCGCGACGAGGGGAAATGGTCTCCAGCCGAGATCGTGGAGCATCTGACACTGGCATGCGAGGTTCTTCTGCGCGAACTCGAGGGTGGCGAGGGGATGCGAGTCCGGACCAGCTGGTGGCAGCGCGTTCTGCTTCGAGTAACAATGGTTCCGAGGCTGCTGTCCGGGAAGCCGTTTCCGGCGGGTGCCCGAGCGCCTCGCGAGACGAGGCCGGAGTTGCGATCGGAGGATCAGGCATCGGCAATTGCGCGGTTCCGGGAACGGAGCGGCGCGCTCGAGTCTGCAGCTGCGGAAGGCGTCATGGGTGGGCGGCGTGTCTATCTCACGCACGCGTATTTCGGCCGCGCGCCGGTGGAGAAAGCGCTGCTGCTGAGCGCGCGTCACATTGAGCATCATCTCCGGCAGTTGACGCGGTGATTGCGCGCAGGAGGCAATGGTACCGCGCACGCGAGTTGGCGTGATCGTGGCCGGGGCTGGTGCGTGATCCGCATCGCTGTGGAGCATCAGGCTGTGGCTCATCGTTACTGAGCCGAGTCGTCGAAGCACGCAACCAGATGAGGAGAGAGAATGCAGATTCAGGTGAACACCGACAGGAACATAGAAGGGACGGACGATCTCACCGCGGAGGTGGAGTCGTCCGTGCGCAAGAGCCTTTCGCGCTTTGACGAGCGGATCACACGCCTCGAGGTCCATCTTTCTGACTTGAACAGTGAAAAGTCGGGCCCGGACGACAAGCGTTGCATGATCGAGGCGCGGATGGCCGGACGAGACCCTGTAGCAGTGAGTCACCAGGCGGCAACGGTCGACGCCGCGGTTTCCGGGGCGACGGCGAGACTCAGGCGGAGTCTCGAGAGCACGATCGGGAAACTGTCCGAATACTGAGGCGAGAAGGTCCGGCGACCGTTGGCCACTACGGCGGCCAACGGTCAGCCTTACTTCTCCTGAGCCGCGGGTGCGTCTGCTGCTGCGTTCTTCTGCAGTTCCGCTCGTTTGGTTCGATCTTTGGCCCTCTGCGCAGTCCGGCGACGTTTGTTGACAGCCGCGCGGGCTTTCTCACCGTTGATCTTTGACATGGGAAGTCCTCCGCGTTGCACTGTAGCAGGTCCCGATCCATCCTGGTGGTGCGCGGAACGCCGTTGTTCCCGCTTCGAGACAGCGAGAAGAGCGGCTGAGGGTTCCGGGGCTGCGCGCGCGCAGCCCCGGGCAAGTTCGAGCGAGGTGGTGATTTGCGGAATTCTCCCGCGCAGCCCCCGGTTAGGTCGAACATCAAGTGATTTGCCAAGCCGAGACGAAGAATCTCCTTAGGCAGCACAGAAAGGAGATTCACCAGTGAAAACTACAGGTAACGTGAAGTGGTTCAACGACGCCAAG
>DASVLC010000042.1:0-2421 GCA_036385045.1 Thermoanaerobaculia bacterium
GTCCAGTCAGCTTCCTGCATGTCCTGACAGACACGACGAGGCGCGCCGCCGGCGAGCGGCACACGGGCGAGAATCCCTGTCGTTGCGTAGCCGACGCCCATGAAACGTCTGCCGATCGAGATCGCCAGCTCGCCGGAGGAAGAGATCGAGAGCACATCCGAGTCGCGCAGTCCGAGAGGCCGCGCCTCGGGTCCCGTCTGGTACGACGAGAAAATCTCGAGAGGGTTATCTTCCCACGCGGCCCCATAGATGACCGAACCGTCCGGAGCAAATCGAGCACTCATGATGAAACCGCGACGGAAGGTCATTCGCCGGTAGAGAGGCGGCTCCTGCGACGCCGCTGCAGCTGGGGATTGAAGCGCCGGATTGCTGTCGTTCGTCGCGAGCGCCTCCAGCGCATATGCGAAATCACGTGCGCTCTGAAAGCGCCGGAAAGGCGATTTCTCCAGTGCGTGCTGCAGCAGGTATGCGACCCCCGCGGGGAGCTCACTCAGCGAGGGGGCATCGTCGTGAATGATCGCGTTCATCGTCTCGACCGCCGACGAGCGCTGGAACGGCATCGAGCCGGTCAGCATCTCGACGATGACGATCCCGAGGGAGAAGAGATCGGAGCGGTGATCGACCGGCTCGGCACGCACCTGTTCCGGCGACATGTACCCCACGGTACCGACGACCATGCCGGCGTGAGTCAGCCCTCGCTGTTCAGTTTTGTTGTCCTGGTCGTCGATTGGTGACGCATCATCGACGAGAAGCTTCGCGAGACCGAAGTCGAGCAGCTTCACTCTCCCATCGGGAAGGACGAAGATGTTTTCCGGCTTCAGATCACGATGAACGATTCCCTTGTCGTGTGCCGCGGCGAGTCCTGTCGCGATCTGGATCGCATACTCGATCGATCGTCTGAGCCCCAGCCTCGTCGCCATCACATCCCGGAGGGTGTTCCCCTCCAGCAGCTCTGAGACCAGGAAGGGAGAGCGTTCGTGCGTTCCGACGTCGAACACCGTCAGCAGGTTCGGATGGTTCAACATGCCCGAGGCGAGCGCCTCCTGCTCGAAACGTCGAACCCGTTCCGCATCTGCCGCGAGCGAGGGCGGAAGGATCTTTACGGCGACATCTCGGCGAAGCCGCGAATCGCGCGCGCGATACACCTCTCCCATACCGCCTGCCCCGATCGGTCCAATGATTTCGTAGTGACCGACGAGCGAACCTGTTATCAGCATGCCGGGAGAATACACCCCCCAACCACCGGCCGATCACATTCGCCGCAACAGTCCCCCGAGCACGCTGAGCCCCCACTCGACGAGATCGAGCGATAGGTTGGGGATGCGACGCTCCTGCGCGGCGTAGGCGGCAATCATCGCGTCGGCCCGCTTCGCCGCTTCATCGTTCGATGATGTTGCCGGAGAGTTCTCGAGCCGGCCGTGTGCGAGCTCGCTCAGCTTTCGAATGTCGAGGATCGAAAGCGGCGACCCGCAGTGGTTGCAAGCCGAGGTTTTCGTCAGATCGAGAGGGGCGCCGCAACCCGAACAGTGCACCTTCCTTACGTTCTGTTTCAACTCCGCCAGTTGCTCGGGCGAGGGCGGGCGGACGAAGTCTTTCTCTTTGAGAAACTCGACGAATCGGGTGAAGCGGCCGTGCCCGTCCGGACAGCGCTTGTACTCGAATCGGGTGTTCCTCTGGCGGTCATGAGTGCGAATGAGCCGTTTGCCACACGAAGGGCAATGACAGATCGTCGGGGCGGCCGACGGCGACTCGCCTGCCGGATGATCGCCCATCCGCTTGAACAGCTCGAGTGTCGATTCGCGTGTCATTCGAATGTTCTCGAACGGCTCGAACCAGACTGCACGGCAACTCCAGCAGAGATCGATTTCTACGGTCGTCCCGTGAACGGCCTTCACGTCCAGCCGATCCATGACACCACTGCACGCCGGGCACTTGATCAGGGCGATCATCACTCAGATAGAGCGTAAAGCAGGTCGACGAAAAACTTTTCCATCCCTGACAAACCCGCAACCTTCGAACCGGCAACGGGGTCGATCAACAGAAACTCGTTCGGCGCATGAGCGCCGGCGCCAGTGCCGATTCCTCCCGCCAGCATCGGCAAGCCGAGTCTTCCGGTGAAAAGGTAATACGGAGCGCTGCCGGCGAGCCGGGGAGAAACCGCGGGTGCTGCACCGTGCTTGCTGTAGACCGAGATTCCGCGACGGATCAGTGGCGCCGTCACCGAAGACTGCGCCGGCGGATAGCCACTCAGCAGCCGCACCTCGATGTCACCAAATCCCTGCGCCGCGAGGTGTGTCCGGATCAGTTTCAGAGCTTCCTCCGGCGTCTGATCGGGAACGAGACGTGAGTCGAGCTTTGCGGTCGCCACGTGAGGAAGGATCGTTTTCACGCCGGGACCGGTGTAGCCACTCCAGATGCCAT
>DASVLC010000043.1:0-7658 GCA_036385045.1 Thermoanaerobaculia bacterium
CATGCCCGCCGGACGCACCGGGCGTTCGTCTGCCTGAGACCTCGCGTCGTCCTGTGACGACCGCCAGCGTCTTCCCGCAGCCGACCAACGGAGCCACGGGTGGTTGGGTTTACATGAACCTGAACAACCTCACCAGCTCGACCGCTGTCAGCCAGAACTGGGTCGTCGTTTCGATGCGCGCTGAAGGGCGCTACTCGGTCGACTTCGACGCGGCATGGCTTGGCAATGGTTGCTCGCCGGCAGTTCCCATCTCGCGTGGCACGACCGGCACGGGCGACATCTACCCGGGACCGAGCGTGGATTACACGCTTTACCCGTAATCCTGGTTTCGCTTAGGAAGTGAGGCGGGCCGGCTATGCCGGCCCGCCTTTTTTTTTCCAGGAATCGACTGGCCGGCAGGTCGCTGCCCCGGGCCTGATTCCATTCTCGATCCCGGGGTCGATTTCTAGTTGCAAGTCGTCCGAAGTCGCTTACAATAACAGCGTCGTGCCTCAACAACCGCGCGGCGTCCTAATTCGCCATCAATGGTCGTCCATCTTCCCCGAGGGGGTGTCGCTTTGAAGTCTTTGTGGACCGCGCTCGTCGCGATCGCTGCTTTTGTAGTGCCTTCGGTTCAGGCGCAACCGTATCCGATGCCGAAGAGCGTGTCCGATCCTCTGGTCATCTGTACTGGATGTCCAGGGAACAACCGTCACGGAGAGGCGAACACCGGACTTCCGATCGAACCCTATGGCTCCCCGGTCGCGGGGTACGTTGGGCGTTTCATGGAGTCGACGAACACGGGAGACTACCAGCAGCCGTTCCGCACGGCGCGCGCCGGAAGGATTCGGGTTGCCCCTCAACAACGAGGTAGCGCTCCACCGCGTGTCTACTCCCAGATCGGTTCAGCGCTTGGCGTCTTTTCCCTCAGCAATTACTACACAGAGAAGCTTGCCGCGTCGACCAATGCACTGGGAGACGTTCACAACATCATCCCGTATCTGGGTTCCCTCGGACGGTCGTCCGAACGGGTGGCGCGTCCCGACGCAATCGTCTATGCGGAAGCGTCCGGCTCTGGCTGGATGACGTCATGGGAGGACGGCCAGCAGAGACTGTTCGACTTCGATTTCGATGACCGCGGCTATGTCTATCTCGCGTACGAGCACTTCGGGTGGGGGATGGTTCAGGATGATGGACGCGGCAGCGGAGCGATGCTGCCGCTCGTTTCGCAGCAGTTCAAGGATTCGATCAATATTCTTCCGACTTCCATCATTTCGCTCAAGAGCGGCCAGCAGTACTACGCGGTCGTTTCCCAGGCGGGGATGGACCGGTATGCCCTCTACAACGTGACCCAGCCGGGAAGTCACGGAGCGGTCATCCGAAATCGAGAAGCGACCATACGGACAGGCCCGCAGTGGGGGATTCGAGCGTGGGCCAAGGATGAAGGACAACAGCGGATCGCGTACGTGACGAGCAGTTATACCGTCCGGGTGATGAGTTATGCGAACTTCATTTCCGGAGGGGCGCCGATCGCGGAGTTCTACCCTTCGAGCGGAAGAGGAATCTTCGATGTTTCCTTCGACGAACAGGGCGACATCTGGATGGCCGAACGCTCGACCACCAACCTGACACAGATCGAGACCAACGTTCTCCGGAAGGCGACTCCCTCGGGCAGCAGCTCGTATACGGAACAGACGTACAACGTCTATGGGTCCGGCCGATTCTCACCCACCGTGATTCACGCGGCCGCCGGCTACGTCGTTGTGGCGGGACGGGGTGAGCGGGAGTCCGGGATTGCGATCGAGACGCGCATCCTGAAGGTCAGCGGAGGAGTGCCTGCGCTCCTCGATGACGGCAACTATTTCCGGCGTGTCTACGGCTTTTCCCGGCGCGGCTACGCAATGCCTGCAGGTCACACGGGGATCCCTACCGGAGTCCTCTTGCACCGGTACAACAACAAGACGTATTTCCTGTATAGCCTGGACGGAATCGGCGATGTCTATGAACTGTCGGGCGAGCCGCCGCCACCGTGTACCAGCTACAGCATCAGTCCCACTTCGGTGAATCCTCTCAGCACGGCCGGCTCGCAGAGTGTGAACGTGATTGGCGCTCCTGCCGGCTGCTCGGGCGGAGCGGGGTGGAGCGCTGCTCCCAACGTCAACTGGTTGAGCGTGTCGCCGTCGAGCGGCGCCGGAAGTGGTAGCACGACGGTTTCCTGGACCACGCACACCGGCACGTCGACGCGCAACGGTACAGCGACGATCGCCGGAAGCACATTCACCGTCAATCAAAAGGACATTTCGGACTCCTCCTGTACGAGTTTCTCGATTTCGCCCACGTCGGCGAGCCCGAACACCAATTCGGGATCGCAACAGGTGTCAATCGCCGGACTCCCGGCCGGTTGCATCGGAGGAAGCTGGAATGCGACGTCGAACGCTTCCTGGATCACGCTTTCGGCTTCCAGCGGCAGTGGCCCGACCGCAAACGTGACTGCCTCGTGGACGTCGAATACGGGCACGTCTTCCCGCAGCGGAACAGCCACGATCGCCGGCAATACCTACACCGTTAATCAGCAGGGTCCCTCGTCGTGCGGACCGCTGCCCCCTGCCTCGCTTGTCGACTTCAGTGCGACCTGCACGACGGGCTGCCCGGTCGGACAGACGATCACCTTCTATCCCGCGCTGTTCGGCTATGCGATCCAGCCATGCGACACGGTGAGCTGGAATTTCGGTGACGGAACCAGCGGGACCGGCAGCAATGGGGTCGGGCACGCCTACTCAGCGGGCGGAACCTACTCGGTTACGATGAGGATCTCGAACTCTACGAACCCTAACGGTGTTTCGAATACCAGGAACGTGGTCGTCGGCAGCGGCGTCGCGACCTGCAGCAGCTTCAACGTCGCACCGTCGACGTTATCAGCCGGACAGTCGTCCGGTTCGAGTACGGTCTCGGTGACCGGCTCGCCGTCGGGATGCAGCGGAGGCAGCTGGTCTACCGTACCGAATGCCAACTGGCTCTCGGTCTCTCCCGCGAGCGGAACCGGCAGCGGAAACGTGACGGTCTCCTGGTCTGCGTACTCGGGAGAGCAGACTCGTTCAGGAACGGTCGCCATTGCGAATAGGAGCGTGACGGTCAATCAGGCTGGCTCCTCGTCTCCCTGCGGACCGCTTCCTCCTGTCGGCAGTATCGCGATCAATGCGACCTGTACCACCTGCCAGATCGGTCAGGAAATCATTTTCTTTGCAAGCGTCTTCGGCCAGTCACTGCAGTCGTGCGACGTCGTGACGTGGAACTTCGGTGACGGAAGTCCGACGGCCAACGGAGTCGACACCTCTCACATCTACAGCAACAGCGGCGATTTCGTCGTGACAATGACGGTTTCGAACTCCAACGGAAACGTCTCGACGACCAGGACAATCAGCGTTCCGGGCTCGGTTCCAGTGAAGCCGCTTCCCGTCCTGACGTTCTCCAGCGCTCCTACGAAGGCGTCGAAGGGCGTGGCGGTCTCATTCACCGTCGAGTCGACCAACCTCGACAATGCGACCGGCTGGTCGTGGGACTTCGGCGACGGGACGATCGACAACAGTCAGGCTGGCGTGACGGCCAAGTCGAACACACGCACCCATACGTTTGCCACCGCCGGTCCGTACACCGTCACAGTGAAGGCTCGGAATGGTGAAGACGTCCCGACAGCCCAGTCGACGCTCATCAGTCGTCTGATCACGATCGAAGACATCGCCGAGTTCCGCTATCTGCTCCCGGCAGTCATCCATATGACCGGGGCGAACGAGAGTCTCTGGCGTACGGACGTCCAGATCTACAATCCGGATCCGAACGTCACGACGAATCCGCTCAAGATGACGGCCTCCTTCAAAGAGATCACGAAGGAGCTCGAAGTCGTACCGGCGACCTTCATCTATGAAGATTTCCTGGCGAAGCTGCTCATCGATCGTCCCGCCGATCAGCGTCAGGAGCAGGGCCCGGTCATCATCACGGTCCGTGGCAATTACCCTCCGCAGATCTGGACCCGTACCTACAACCAGACGCCCGAGGGGACGTTCGGGCAGTTCATTCCTGCGATTCGTCTCGATGAGGGTGGCGGAGGCTCATTCGGCGAAGGGTTGTACTTCCTCGCAGGACTCCGTCAGAACACCCGCTATCGCACCAACATCGGACTGGTGAACCCGAACCCTGCTGCAATCACCGCGACTCTGAGAGTCTTCGACGACAGCGGCACGTTGATCGGTGACCCGTTCGAGCGGCAGCTCAATCCGTTCCAGCTCGATCAGTTCTCGATTGCGCAGATTGACCAGGTCAAAGGCAAGATCAACGCGAATCGTCCATTCAGCATTGAGATCAATGTGCCTACCGGCCTCTGGGTCGTAGCCTACGCCTCGTTCATCGACGGCGGCAGCAACGATCCGGTGTTCCTCCAGGCGGTGAGGCAGAGCGAGCTCGCATCCGGTGACTATAGAAACCTCGTCGTTCCCGGCGTCGGTCATATCGGAGCCTGGCGCAGCGACGTAACGATCTTCAATCCCTCGACCACGAATTTCACGGTCGTCGATCTGACCTACCGCGATGGCTCCGGCGCCAAGGTGGGCGAGGCGAAAACGCTCCTGATCAACAAGGGAGAGTTCCTCCAGTACGACGGTCTGCTCAAGCAGGGCATCTTCGGCAGTCTGCCGGACTCGCTCGGCATGCTGCACATCGACGTCGCCGAGAATGTCTCGGGACCATTCCCGATGGCGTTCGCTCGTACCTACAACGATGACGGCAGCGGCAAGACGTTCGGTCAGGGCATCGGCGGCTTCGCGTCGGCCCGTGCGAACGTCAAGCCCGGCAAGCCGGGGCTGATCCCCTCGGTCCGCAGCGACGAGAGCTATTACACCAACGTCGGTCTCACCAATCTGACCGGTGCAGCTGCGAAGGTTCGCGTCTCCCTGCTCGATCAGGTGACCGGCGCCGCCGCAGGGTTCCAGGAATTCGACCTGGCTCCTTACCAGTCGATCATCCGTTCACGAACCGACGGCAAAGATCTCATTGAGTTCCTCAGCAACGGCACCGCTACCCGCTCGACCTTGAAGATCGAGGTGCTGAGCGGTGGCAATGTCTGGGCGTACGCCTCGGTCATCGATCGCAAGACGAACGACCCCGAATACGTTCCTGCCACCGTCCAGCAGTAAGAGACTCCAGCATCCCTTCCAGTGGCGGGCCTCACGGCCCGCCACTTTCGTTTTTGGACGGTAAGCGGGGGTTCGTAGCGCCGGGGTTCGTAGCGCGGGGGTTCGTAGCGCAGGCGTCCTCGCCTGCCGTACCGCGGACGTCCTCGTCCGCCCCGGGGGCGTCTCGCCCCCCGCACCCGCAACTTGCCCGCGTTTGGCCGATCTGCGCGGCCACTTTCGTTTTTGGACGCCTTTCTCTGCAACTCCGTAGAATGTCCGCGATGGAGACCGCCGTCAGGGCCGTGGACGTTTCGAAGCACTACGAGGTCTATCGACGGCCGATCGACCGCCTGATCGAGATCGCGACGCGACGGCCGCAGCACGTCGTCTTTCCTGCGTTGGAGAACGTCTCATTCGACGTGAAGCGGGGCGAGACGATCGGGATCATCGGACAGAACGGCGCGGGCAAGAGCACGCTCCTGAAGCTGCTGTGCGGCGTGACACGGCCAACCTCCGGCACCCTCGAAGCTGTCGGCACGATCGCGTCGATCCTCGAGCTCGGAACCGGCTTCCATCCCGATTTCAGCGGGAGAGACAACGCCGCGCTCAACGCGGCGATCCTGGGCCTCGGGCCCGCGGAGATCGAGGAGCGCCTGCCAGCGATCATCGAGTTCTCCGAGCTCGGCTCGTTCGCCGACCGGCCGGTGAAGACCTACTCCTCAGGCATGTACATGCGTCTGGCGTTCTCGGTGGCGGTCAACGTCGATCCCGACATCCTCGTGATCGACGAGGCTCTCGCGGTTGGCGATGGCCACTTCCAGAAAAAGTGCGTCGACAAGATCCGGGAGTTCCAGGAAGCAGGAAGGACGATTCTCTTCTGCTCGCATGCGCTCTACTACATCTCCTCGATCTGCCAGAGGACACTCTGGCTCGATCGGGGACGGCTGATGCGCTACGGCGAGTCAGTCGATGTGGTGCACGAGTACGAGACGTTTCTGCTGGAACGCGATCGCCAGCACCCGGCGAGTGAGCCGACCGAGGTGCCGGCGGAGCGGGGAACTCCGGTGCGGATTCGTGAGGTGTCGATCGTCGATGCAGCGGGCACGCCTCGCGACCGGTTCGCGCGGGGTGACGAAATCCATGTGAGGATGCGAATCGATTCGGACGATCCGGATCAGCCGGTGCACGCACTGATCGGTGTGAACCGCGCCGCGGACGATCTGCAGTGTTTCATCGTGGCGACGCGAGAGGATGGGATGGCCCCTCTCTCAGGACGTACCAGCTACGACCTGACCGTTCGCCTGCTGGACGTGCCTCTGCTGCGTGGTGAGTACTCGATCGCTGCCTTCGTGGGCGATGAGAACGCGATCACCGTCTTCGATCGGCATGACCTCCGTCCCGCCTTCTCGATGACAGGGGAGGGGTATGAGCTCGGCCTGATCGGTGTCGGTCATCGCTGGGATCTCGAGCCGGAGAGGGTGGAGATCGCGGCGGCCGAGCGGCGATGATCTCTCTGCTGGTCGTCAACTTCCGCTCTTCTGCACTGGCGCACCGCGCGATCGTGACCGCACGCGCTGCGACATCGAGCCCACTGCAGGTCGTCATCGTCGACAACAGCTGCGATCCGCACGAGGCAGGAGCACTCGAAAACCTTGCGGACGTTCTGATCGTCTCCGAGACGAATCTCGGTTATGCGGGCGGCATCAACCTGGGACGCCGCAGTTGTCTCGGCGAGATCATCGTGCTCTGCAATCCGGACATCGAGTTCCGCTCCGGCGCGATCGATCGGCTGGTCGAAGCACTCGGCGAGGCCACCGTGGCCGGTCCCGCGTTCTTCTGGGACGCCGCGGATCGCTGGCATCTCCCTCCCGGCGACGTGATGACAGCCTGGGAGAAGATCGACTCCATCCTGGCGAGTCGCTCGTTTGCGTTGCAGGAGCAGCTCGATCGAAGGCGGATCAGACGTCGCACCGCATTCTGGTCGCTGAAGAAGACAACCCGGGTGCGGACACTGTCGGGCGCGGTACTGGCCATTCGCGGGGCCGATTTCGATCGTCTCGACGGATTCGACGAGCGTTTTCGCCTTTATTTCGAAGAGACGGATTTTCTGCGGACGGCGGCCGAGAGGCATGAGCGCGTAGTGTTCGTACCCGCCGCGCACTGCCGCCACATCTACAACCAGAGTGCGGCGCAGATAGCAGAAGAGGCTGCCGCTCGTTATGCCGAGTCCGAGTTGCGATATCTCGAGAAGTGGAACGGGCCGTTTCTCGCTCGCGCAATGAAGCGCCTGGAGCGTCCGCTGCGAGTTGCAGAGCTGCAACCTCTTCCGAGGCCGCTGGAAGTGGATCGCGACGACCTTCTCATCGAGGCCTCCCCGCTGCCAACCTTCGCGACCGCCGCCGGCTGCTTTGCGGAACGGGGAGTGGTCGAGCTGCCAGCGGAAATCCTGGAGTCGGTGGGCGGAAGGCCTCTCTACCTGCGGATGGTCGATCTGCGGACCTGGGAGGTTCTGGG
>DASVLC010000044.1:0-6419 GCA_036385045.1 Thermoanaerobaculia bacterium
CGTGAGTCGAGGGGCTTGGCCTCGAGCGGCCTTGCCTCGAGTCAAGGCCATTGAAATGTCACCCTCGACCTCACTCCGATGTCACCCCGAGCGGGCGGGTGGGCGGGCATGCGAGGGGCCTGGCAGGCTTCGTACTCCGTAACCCGTAGCGCATAGCAAGTGCCGCTACTTCGCCTGTCGCGGGGAGCGGAGCCGAGCCTGGTTGCCTGTCTACCTCCGCGCAGCGCATGGCCGGTTGCGCGAACGCAACTGACGCAACGACCTGTGCGCTCGCTGCTTCACGTCTCTACAATGCCCACGTGTCTGAGCAGGTCGACGGCGTCGTCGAGCGCGTGACGTTTCACAATCGCGAGAACGGGTTCGCCGTGCTGCGCGTCCGGCCGGCGGGGGCGACGGGGATCGTGACGGTCGTCGGCACGATCGCGGTCATCGCCGAGGGCGAGCGAGTGCTTGCGACGGGCGAGTGGCGTCACGACCGCACGCACGGGAAACAGTTCGCCGCGGTTTCGATTGCACCTCAGACGATGCATGGTCGGGCGCAGATCGAGACGTTTCTCGGATCGGGAGCAATCCGCGGAATCGGACCATCGACCGCGCGACTGATGGTCGTCCAGTTCGGCGACACAATTCTCGATGTGCTCGATCGTGCCCCCGAACGCCTCCGTGAGGTTCCCGGCATCGGTCTCAAGCGGGCGAAGATGATCGGGGAGAGCTGGGCGGAGCGGAAGTCGATGCGCGACCTGATGATCTTTCTCGCCGACAGCGGGATCGGTCTGGCGCGTGCCGCGAGAATCCAGAAGCAGTTCGGCGCCGATGCCGTGAATGTCATCAAGCAGAACCCCTACCGGCTCGCGCGCGAGATTCGCGGAATCGGTTTCGGGACAGCGGACGCGCTGGCGCTGAAGCTCGGGCTCGCTCGCGATTCAATGGAGCGGATCCGCGCCGGCGTCGTTCACGCCCTCGGTGAAGCCTCGTCACAAGGGCACTGCGGATTGCCGTGGGCGGAGTTGACCGACGCTTGCGCAACTCTGCTCGGCATCGGTCCGGAAAAGATCGGCGAGGGGATTGCCCTCGAGATCGAGGCGAAACGACTCGTCACCGACTCGCTTCGAGACGAGAAAGCGGTATTCCTCCCGTGGCTGTACACCGCGGAGAGAACCGTCGCTCAAACACTGCTGCGTCTGACGAAAGGGCGGCCCCCGTGGCCGGACATCGACGTCGAGAAAGCGATTGGCTGGGTTGAGAAGCGGACCGGCGTTCACCTCGCTCCGTCGCAGCGGCAGGCGGTCGATCTGGTGCTTCGCTCGAAAGTCTGCGTGATCACCGGTGGTCCGGGTGTAGGGAAGACGACGATCGTCAACTCAATCGTGAGGATCGTCGGTGCGAAGGATGCCGAGATCCTGCTTGCTGCGCCGACCGGCCGTGCGGCGCGGCGGCTCGCGGAGAGCACCGGACGCGTTGCGAAGACGATCCACCGGCTCCTCGAAGTCGATGCGAACAGCGGTACCTTCGCTCGCAACGAAGAGAATCCGCTGAAGTGCGATCTCCTGATCGTCGATGAAGCATCGATGATCGACGTGATGCTGATGCAGGCTCTCGTGCGCGCGATGCCACCGCAGGCGGCGCTGCTCCTGGTCGGCGACGTCGATCAGTTGCCGGCCGTCGGTCCGGGACAGGTACTGGCCGATGTCATCTCGTCAGGCGTGCTGCCGGTGGTTCGGTTGACGGAGGTGTTCCGTCAGGGAGCGGAGAGCCGGATCGTCGTCAGCGCGCACGAGATCAATGAAGGCCGGATGCCGGACCTGTCGCAACGTGACGGCGACTTCTTTTTCGTGAACGTCAGCGATGCGGCGGCCGTCACCGAGAGGATCGTCGATCTCGTCGCGGAGCGGATCCCGCAGAAGTTCGGCTTCGACTCATTGCGCGAAATCCAGGTACTGAGTCCGATGCGCAGGAGTGTCACCGGTGTCGAGTCGCTGAACGAGGCGCTGCAGAAGCGGTTGAATCCGCAGGCATCGGCAGACGGAGTACCGCGTATTGAACGTTTCGGCGTCTCATTCGCGCCCGGCGACAAGGTAATGCAGATCGTCAACGACTACGAGAAGGATGTGTTCAATGGCGACACGGGGATCGTCCGCGAGATCGATCTCGAGGCGATGACAGCATTGGTTGATGTCGACGGACGCCTTCTCGAATATGCCGAGGACGAGATGGATGACCTCGTGCTCGCGTATGCGGCGACGATCCACAAGTCGCAGGGATCCGAATATCCGGCGGTCGTGATCGCTCTGACGACCCAGCACGCGATCATGCTGCAGCGGAATCTCGTCTACACCGCGGTGACGCGAGGGAAGAAACTGGTCGTGATCGTCGGGCAGCAGAACGCCCTGCGACAGGCGGTGACCACCGCCAGCACCCGGCGGCGCTGGACGAAGCTGCGGGAGTGGCTGACGGCTGGTCACTGACGCGACCGATGTTTCGCGGCCTGCAACACGAGGGCGAGAATTTGCGGGCTAGAATCGCGCCCCTGCATGCGGATCCCTCTCCTGGTCATTGCTCTTCTCCTCTCGATCCTTACCGTTTCCTGCAATCCCGACGACGACGAGTCGCTGATCTCGACGAGCCGGCGGGTCTTCGGCACGATTCCGCCGTCATCCTCCAACGATTCGGCAGAGCTCGTCGAGCTCGGAAGGCATCTCTACATGTCGACCGAGCTGTCGGTGAACCGCACGCAGTCTTGCAACAGCTGCCATCCTGTTGATCGAGCTGGAGCCGACGGACTTGCAACCTCGCCGGGTGCGCTCGGGGCTCGCGGACGGCGGAACTCGCCGAGCGTCTTCAACGTTGAGCACCAGCTCGCGCAGTTCTGGGATGGCAGATCCGCCACGCTGGAGGAACAGGCGAGCGGCCCGATCGTCAATCCCGACGAGATGGCCATGCCGGACGCGGCGGCGGTTGCGGAACGCCTGCGCCACTCGCCCGGCATCGATCGCGGCCTGTTTGCGAAGGCGTTTCCCGGCGAGGCGGATCCACTGACACTCGATCATGCAGCACGCGCCATCGCGGCCTTCGAAAGGACTCTGCGCACGAGCGATCGTTTCGAGCGGTTTCAGAAGGGTGATGCCACTGCCCTGAGCCGTGAAGAGAAGAAGGGGCTCCGTCTCTTCATGGACAGCGGCTGTGCAAGCTGCCATAACGGTCCGCTCCTCGGCGGCAATCGCTTCATGAAGATGGGGCTGACGCATCCCTACGACAACGTCGCCGACAAGGGACGGTACGAGGTTACGCGGCGCGAGGCAGACGCCTACGTCTTCAAGGTCCCGTCGCTCCGCAATGTGGCGCAGACGGCCCCCTATTTCCACGACGGACGCGCACCTCATCTCGGGGAGGCGGTGGACCGGATGGCGTGGCATCAGCTCGGACGTAAGTTCGACGAGCGCGAGCGCCAACTCCTGGTGGCGTTTCTCGAGACGCTGACGCACGAGTGAAGCGAGTAGCCTCCCGTCAGCAGTGCATCTGACCGAGGACCCAGTAGGCCAGCACGAAGATCAGGATCGTGCTGATTACCCCGCCTCCGAGTTTCCACGAAATCAGGCCTGCCAGACACCCACGCGCGGGACCTTGCATTCGGCGTTACCTCCGAAGGCGGGCGTTCCGCAGATTCTGTACCAGTTGACAGTTCCTCGGTTCCTCGGTTCCTCGGAGTTCCTCGGTTCCTCGGTGTTCCTCGGTTCCTCGGTGTTCCTCGGTTCCTCGGTGCAACGTCATACGCCTGTCATCCCGAACCGTCGGAGTTCCGAGGGTGGGGTGGTAGGAGGGTGGGGCGGAGGTGCAGACCGAGGGGCGGGTCCAGCCAGCTCTGTTAGCGGAGCCGGGACCGCGCAATCGTCCACAACCGTTCCGAGGAACCGAGAAACCGAGAAACCGAGAAACCGAGGAACCGAGGAACTCCGAGGAACTCCGAGGAACTCCGAGGGAACTCCGAGGAACTCCCTCCGAAAGGGCACCCCGTTTGCGATAGCGAAGACAGCTGTTCGATAACCCCGGGAGGCTAAATTGAGTACAGACAAGAGGTTGGCGACAAGGATTGCAGTGGTGATCGCTGCTGTGGCGCTGACGGGAGCGTCCGCTTTCGCGGATTCCCGTCACTCGAATGGGACACGCAGAGGAGGCGACGGCGTCCGACAGGATCGCTCGGTGGAGAGCCGGGATCGTTCCAGCGCGCGCCGCGGTGACGATTCGCGAAACGCGTCGGCGCAGCGCGCGACAGAGCAGCGGCGGCAGGACTCCGCTCGCGTGAGTCGCGAGCGTTCAACGGCCTCGTCTGTCGATCGTGGGCGAACGGATGCGCGACCGGCGGAGCGGCCGGAGGTATTGAGCAGCAGGCAGGGAACGGTTACGCGGCCGACGACCACCGCAAGGCCGAGTGGAAGCAGTGTCGACGTGCGAGGCGGACGAACAACGGCGCAGCGCAACGATGACCGTCGCAACGACGGACGAACAACGGCGCAGCGTAACGATGGCCGGCGTCACGATGGACGTACGACGGTGCAGCGCAACGATGGCCGGCGTCACGACGGACGTACGACGGTGCAGCGCAACGATGGCCGGCGTCACGACGGACGCAACGTCCCGCAGACGCACGGCCGTTCTCAGGGGCATCGGCAGCCGTATTACGCGCATGGTCGCGTCACGCGTGTGATCCCGTACAGCGGTGGCTACCGTGTCTGGATCGCGGGCGCTCCGTATCCGTTCTTCATGCCGGCCGCACACTACCGCACGTATCGGCCGCGAGTCGGGATCAGCATCAGGCTCGGCGGGTTCTACAACCCGCTCGGCTATTACGATTACTACGACAGCCGTGCGTATTCAGCCGGAATCCTGCGGGGCATGGTCGAGAGTGTCGACTATCGGCGTGACACTTTCGTTGTGCGTAATGAGGCCAGCGGCAGCTTCGTGACGGTTGTGATGCGTGACCGGTATCGCGAAGTGCGTGCCGGCGACTACGTGGAGATCTCTGGCGACTGGACGCGTTCGGGTTATTTCGACGCGCGTCATATCGAGTTGCTCGATTACGGTTATCGCCGCTGAGAAGAAGCTGGCAGACACAGGCGGAAGGCGGAAGGCGAGCTCTCCAGCAGTGCCTTGAGGCTGCTGAAAGTGCTGGACCTTCTGTCTTTCGCCTTTTTTTTGAGCTGCGTGTTAATGGGCTCATCGGGGCACGCTTTCTGCTCAGGAGAATAGCAGGAGGCAATGCATGAAACCCTTACGAACAATGGCAGCAGCATCGTTCGCACTCTTGCTGCTGGCAGCGTGCGGATCGTCCGGCCTCGGAGATATTCTCGGAGGCGGCGGCAGTTCCACTTCAGGCAATTACGAAATGCGCGGCACCGTCGAGTCCGTCGACACCAGCACGCGCTCCATCTACCTCACTAACGCCAGTCAGACACGCTCGTCCCTTGCGGGGAGCACGTCCGGTAACAGGGTTCGCATCTATTACGATGACCGTACCCCGGTCGTCTGGCAGGGCACGACCTACCGTCCTCAGGATCTCGAGCGAGGCGATCAGATCGTTGCTCGCGTCGTCGAATCCGGCAACGGAATGCTCGCGAACGAGATCTCGGTGACTCACAACGTCTCGGCCGGAATGACGAGTTCGTCAGGCTCAACGTCGTCCGTGCTCCGAGGAACGGTCAACTACGTCGATACCAGTCGTCGAACGATCGAGCTTGATTCCACGACCTGGATTTCTCGCTTCAACCAGGGAACGGGAAGTTCGGGAAGGATTCTGATTCAGTACGACGCGAACAGCGCTGTCGACGTCTCGGGTCGCCTTTATCCGGTTACCAACCTCGAGCGCGGCGACATCATCGAAGTGAACGTACAGCCTTCGTCTGCTGGTTCGTACTTCGCCCAGAGAATCGTTCTGGTGCGTGACGTAAACATGCGGTAGACGAGCAACCCTTCGGGGATCGCGCGTCCTCGCGCGATCCCCTCGTGCCATCGCCCAGATCCCTTGCCGACGAGCCGCAAAGCGTGTCGCCTCAGACGCAACGTGGCGCCTCGCTCATACCGACCTCTGCTGCGGTGGTAAAGTCAGAGCAGCCCGAAGGGTCGGTTCCCGTCAAGCAGCGCGATCTCGTACCATCCTCTCAGTACTCCCGATCGAGCCGCTGCTGTGACGAATCGCGGTGCAGCGCGTTCGTGAAGGCGGGCGCGGCCAGATCCTTCATCACCTCGGTCGCCCCGTTGCTGCACGAAAAGGTCCCGCAGGTTCCCGGAGTAGACGTTCGGCCGTTCGATGTACACCCGAGCCCCGTATCGGGGATTACATCGAGGCGGCTGTTCGGCAGAACGATGTGATCTTGCCCTGCTTCGGTGAGATGACGCGGTCTTTTTCGCGCGCGAGGATCACGCCG
>DASVLC010000045.1:0-11694 GCA_036385045.1 Thermoanaerobaculia bacterium
CCCGGGGCTCCGGCGGCTCGGGATGACAGGCAGGATGACAGGCAAACCGGTGAACGAGTAAAGCCACCCGAGGAACCGAGGAACTCCGAGGAACCGAGGAACTCCGAGGAACCCAACCGAGGAACTCCGAGGAACTAACCAGTGGTCACCCTGTTGCATGAGCAAGACGCGACGGCGCGACGTCATAGACGTGTAGCGCTCAGGAGGCAACAAATGGGTATGTTCGGTGACCTGATGGGGAAGATCTTTCGCGGCTCTGCAAAAGCCGAGGCTCCGCCTGATGCGATAGGGGGAGGGCGCGCACCCGAGTCACGGGTTCAGGCGGCTCAGCGTCAGGGTGTTCCGGTTGGTCAGGCGACGCCTGGCGGTTCTGCAGCACCGGCGGCCGCAGCGACTGCGCAGGCGCAGGTTGATGTCGCGGCCACGCTCGATCAGATGGCGGCCGCGAATTCGCAGAAGCTCGATTGGAAGCACTCGATCGTCGACCTGATGAAGCTCGTCGGAATGGACAGCAGTCTCTCCGCGCGCAAAGAGCTCGCCGATGACCTCAACTACACCGGAGACAAGAACGACTCCGCGAAGATGAACATGTGGCTGCACAAAGAAGTGATGCGCAAACTGGCGGAGAACGGCGGCAAGGTTCCGGCGGACCTGCTGAACTGACCTGAATCGTCAGGCAGCACAGGACCAGAAGCCCTGTGCTGCCTGGCTGAGATGGGGAGAGACTGCCGCTACTTCTCGAGCATCCCCAGCTGCCACATGACGAACATGCGCTGGTCGGCGACGTCGCGGATGCGGAGGTGAAGAGGTTTGCCCTGTCCGTGACCGGCGGCACGATCGACCCAGAGCAGAACCGGCTGCTTCGCCGGATCGCTGGCGGTCGATGCTTGAAGCAGCGCCGCCATTTTTCGTGCGTGCAGCGGATGGACGCGTGAGTCATTCTCGCCCGCTGTAAGCAGCACCGCCGGATACTTCACGCCGGCGCGGACGTGGTGATACGGCGAATACCTGTTGAGGAATTCGAAGTGCTCACGGTTCTGCGCCGAACCGTACTCGGGCACCCAGTACTTCGCCATCAGGAAGTGTTCGAAGCGCAGCATGTCGAGGAGCGGCACGGCGGAGATTACAGCTCCGAACAGCTCGGGTCTCTGCGTGAGGACGGCGCCGGTGAGCAGACCGCCATTGGAGCCGCCTGAGATCGCGAGTCGTTTTGGCTTCGTGTACTTGTTGGCGATCAGCCACTCGGCGGCCGCGATGAAGTCGTCGTAGACGTTCTGCTTCTTCTCGAGCATGCCGGCGCGATGCCACGCCTGACCGTACTCCCCGCCGCCGCGCAGGTTGGCGAGCGCGTAGACGCCATTGGCCTCGAGCCAGGGGAAGAGCGTGGCGCTGAACGAAGGCGTCTGCGAGACGTTGAAGCCTCCGTAGGCGTGCAGCCACGTCGGGTTGTTCCCGTCGAGCTTCAGCCCCTTCCTGTGCACGATGAACATCGGCACCTTCGTCCCGTCCTTCGACTTGAAGAAGACCTGTTTCACCTCGACGAGAGAAGGGTCGACCGGCACGTCGGGACGTGCCCAGAGAGTCCGCGTGTTTTTCGTCAGATCGACGTGATAGATGCTGCTCGGCTCGTTGAAGCTCTGGTATCGAAGGAACCCGTCGGTGCGCTCCTCATTGGTACCGATCGACGCACTTCCCAGGCCCGGCAGCGCCAGGGTCGAGACGAGCTTGCCGTCGAGGGAGAAGGTGTCGATCTTCGTAGTCGCGTTCTTCAGGTAGGTGTTGACGAGCAGTCCCTTCGCCAGCGACATCCCCTGCAGCGCCTCGTCCTTCCGCTCCGCGATCAGCGTCTTCCAGTTATCGATCGAAGGATTCTTCAGATCGACGGCGATGATGCGGCCGTTGGGAGCGTCGAGCGTCGTCCGCATGTAGAGGGTGTCGCCGAGGATCGGGCCGTTGAAGGTCGACTTGCGGCCGGTCACGATCTCGCGCCGCTCGACCTTGCCGGTGCGGAACCATTCATCGAGATCGACGACCCAGAGATCGTTCGAGTCGCCGCCGGTCCAGTAGCCGAGGACCAGCCAGCGAGTGTTGCGGTCGGTGATGGCGAACGGCCCCCAGGTGGAGGCATAAGGACCTTCTTTGTACTGCTCGAAGAGGACCGGGTCCTGGCGGTAGTGCGATCCGACGCGGTGATAGCGGATCTGTTTCGAGTAGGGATTGTTGACGTCCGCGAGGCGTGCGTAGAAGAAGCCGCTGTTATCGGGGCGCCATCCAACGAACTCGACTTTGCCCGGCACTTCGTCAGCGAGCCACTCGCCTGTCTCGACGTTCAGGATGTTAGCTGTCGTTTTCTCGTCGCCGGCTCGGTATGTTCCGAACGTCATCAGCGTGCCGTCGTGGCTCGGTCTGAACCATGCGAGAGCGGTCAGTCCCTCGGCATCGAGCGCATTCACGTCGAGCAGAGTCCGCGGCGATCCGTCGAGCCCCGACTGCACGTAGACGACCGACTGGGGCTGAGACCCCTCGCGCTTGGTAAAGAAGTACCGATCGCCGCGCGCGATCGGGGAACTGATAGCCGGCACTTCCATCAGCTCGCGCAGCCGTGACTCGAGCTTCTCGCGGCCGGGCAGCGAATCGAGCACTCCGCGCGTGTAGGCGTTCTGCGCGTCTGTCCATGCGGCCACGCGACCGTCGAGCTCCTTGTCCGGTTTGCCGCCCAGCTCCGGAGCCGCGCTCCCTTCGAGCCAGCGGTAAGGATCGGTGATCGTGGTTCCATGGAAATCCTGGGTAACCGGCTGTCTGACAGTCTCAGGGACCGGCGCGGCGAAAAGGCTCAGTGATACGAGAAGGAGGGGTAGGAGGAGGATCGTCGCTCTCTTCATGCGCAGAGAAGCATAGCCTCCAATGCATTCATATTTCACCTGCGCGAGCGCCGTTTCGTTGCTCGGCCGGTGGAGTTCCTCGGAGTTCCTCGGAATTTTCCGGTACCTCGGTGAGCGAGGTTCTGCCCTCGCCCCGTGTTGTTCTCGGTAGGCTGCTCGTCCATGCGTGACGGCTGGCGGTTCGCTTACTGCCCCCCGAGCAACTCCGAGGAACCGAGGAACCGAGGAACTTCCCCGTGTACGCAGGTTTATCATTGATGCATGTCCGGATCAGCGGGCTCCTTGCGCCGGAGCCATCGCCTGCCGCTAGCGCTCACACCGATTCTCGGCCGAGAGAACGCGCTGGAAGAGACCGGACGCCTTCTCGGAGGCACTCGCCTTCTCACGATCACAGGCGCCGGGGGAAGCGGGAAAACACGGCTCGCGATGGAGCTCGCTCAACGAGTCGCCGGCCGGTTCGAGCGCGCCGTCTGGATCGACCTCTCGGGCATCGCTGACGGAAAGCTGGTCGCTAGCGAAATGCTCGACGCGCTGGGACGGAGGGAAAGCCCGGCGGCCGCTGACGAAGAGCTGATCGCGGAGGTACTACGCGACTCGCGTGTTCTTCTCGTCCTCGATAACTGTGAACACGTCGTCGACGCATGCGCATCGATCGCATCCGGGGTCCTTCGGTCCTGTGGAGCGACGACGATCGTGGCTACGACACGCGAGGCGCTCGGCATCGAAGGAGAGCAGATCTGGCTCGTGCCATCTCTTGCGGAAGGGGATGCGGTCGAGCTCTTCGTTCAACGGGCACGTGCGGTCGACCCCTCGTTTCACCCGGAGGCGAAGCTCGACACGATCGCCCAGATCTGCAGGAGGCTCGATGGAATCCCACTGGCGATCGAGCTCGCTGCCGTAAGGGCGAAGGTGCTGTCGGTCGACCAGATCGCGGCGCGACTGGATGATGCTTTCAGTCTGCTCGCGGTTCGTTCGCGTGCGGTCGCACGTCATCGTACGATTCGAGAGACGATCGACTGGAGCTACCGACTTCTGCCGCCGGCAGAGCAGAGACTCCTCGCAGCGCTTTCGGTCTTTGCCGGTGGATTCTCGCTGGCGTCCGTGTCGGCAGTTTGCGAAACCGAGGGCGACGTTCTTCCTGCCCTGTCGGCTCTCGTCGACAAGTCCCTCGTCGTGGCCGGCGGTGGGCGTTACCGCCTGCTCGAGACGGTCCGCCAGTTCGCCGCCGAAAAGCTCAGCGCATCGGGCGAACGGGAGACCGTTCGCCAGCGTCACGCTCAGACCTACTTCGCGCTCGTCGAGCGGTCGGAGCGAAGGATCTTCGCAGGAGCGGTCGATCTTGCTGTGCAGGGGATGCTCGACGAGAAGATCGAGAATATCAGGCGGGCGCTCGACTGGGCCGCCGAGGAGCCTTCGCGATTCGAGATGGAGGCGAGATTTCTCTGGGCGATCCACTGGTACTGGTTCGCGCGCGGGCATTTCCACGAGGCGCGCCGGCGCATCTGCAGCGCCGTGTCACGGATGTCCGACGATGTCGATCCTGTTGTGCGTGCCCGGCTGTGCGTAGCCGCCGGCAACGCGGCGGTATGGCAGGGCGACTGGAAAGCACTTCGTCCGTCGATCGACGAGGCGGTCGGAATCCTTCGTCCGACGAGCAACCTCCGCGCTCTTGCGAATGGACTTCTTCTTCTCGGCAGCGCGCATGCGCTGGCCGAGAACGATCACGAATCGGCGCGTGAAGTTTTTGAGCTTGCGGAAGACGTGGCGCGGAGAAACGGCCGAAACGTTGCGCTGGCGCTCGTCCTCTACTGGGCCGGCATCGCCGCAAACCTGCGGGGCGACGGGGTCACGGCGCGACGGGCGTTTGCTGAGACGCACGAGATCGGGCTTGGACAGCGAAATCTCCCGGCAATCGGCCATGGCGCCACGATGCTCGCCCTGAGTCACCTTCAGGAGAAGGAGTACGAGCCGGCGATTCGGCATCTGCGTGCCGCGCTCGACGCACACTCGGAGACCGGGGACGTCTGGGGTCTCACGCAGGCCGTCGAGGGGGTGGGGCTTCTCCTGCTCGACATCGGTGATGTCGGGATCGGAACGCGGCTGATCGCGGCTGCATCGGCCGCCTGGCTCGCCGTCGGCGCACGGCCTGGCCGAACCGAGTCACTCGAAGAAGAGAAGACGCTGCGGATCCGGCAGGCACTGGGGGACGACAGGCTTCGCGTCGTTCTCGCCTCCGGTGCTGCCATGCCCTATGAGGAGATGGTCGCTCTCGCGCGGGAGCAGATCGGCATAATCTCGAAAGCCGCGGCGCCAGCTCCCCCTGGCCTCACTGTCCGTGCGCTCGGAGCCCTCGAGCTGTTCTGCGGCGGATCGCCGATCGACGCAAGTGCGCAACGAGGGCGCGCCATCGAACTACTTCTCTTTCTTCTCTTCAATCCGGCGGGGGCGACTAAGGAAGAGATCGGGGCCGCACTCTGGCCCGACGCCGATCCGGCAAAGCTGCGCAACAACTTTCACGTCACGGTCCACCGCCTTCGAAAAATTCTTGGCGGTGCAGATTGGATCGCAGCCGAAAAGGATGTGTACATGCTGAACCGGAGCGGCGGCGTCGACTTCGATGCCGAACTTTTCGAACGGGAGGTCAAGGGCGCACTCCGCACCGGCGAGCTCGCACGGATCGAGCAGGCGCTCGCTCGGTACCGTGGCGATCTGGCCCGCATTCCCGGCTCGGGAGAGTGGTTGTTTACGTTTCAGGAACAGCTCAGGGAGCTCTACTCGGATGCGTTGCGGACGGCCGGGCGCGGCCGCATGTCGGCCGGCGATTTCGCAGGAGCGGCACAGATCTACGAGAAGCTGATCGATGCTGACGATCTTGACGAGCAGGCCTACCGCAACCTGATGACCTGCCTCGGACGGAGTGGAGACCTGTCGGCCGCCACTCGGATTTATCGGCGCCTTGCGCGCATCCTCCGCCGCGAGCTCGACACCGATCCCGATCCGGCAACGACGAGGCTGCACGAGCGGATCGTCGGGAAGGCGGACGACCTGCCGGCAGGCGATTAGCACCCTGGTAAGCAGCTGGTAATCACCGCTTCGTACTCTCCTGGCAGTCAAGGAGAAACGGAATGAAACGGCTGCTATTGATCCTGATCCTGCTCGCCCCGATCGCGAGCGCAAGCGACTTCGCGGGACACAACCTTCTCGTACCGGTGGCGGGACGCACGCCGGGCGGTCACGGGTCGATGTGGAAGACGGACATCTACGTCACCAACGCCGACCGGCGATCAGTCGCCCCTCCGGTGGATGTCACCGTTCTGGCGGGCGGGCAGATTCACCAGTTATCGCTTCCAGCGCTTGCGACGTTCGTTTTTCGCGACTTCACCCATCCGAACGGAATCGGCGCGGTGCGCATCGCCTCGGACTCGCCGAACGCCCGCCTGACCGCTCGTGCGCGGGTCTACAACGTTGGCTCCGCTCAGGGTGAGTACGGTCAGACGATTCCCGCGCTCCCCGTCACTAAGCTGACGAAGGAGACGTATGTCCCGGGACTGAGTGGCGTGAACGGCAGCAGGACGAACGCCGGGGTCTCGAATCCCGGGTCGTCGCCTGTTGAAGTGTTCGTTTCTCTGTTCGACCGTGATGGCGAGTTCCGTGGCGGATTCTCGAGCGTAGTTCAGCCGCGATCGACCTGGGTGCTGAACGACTTCTTCTCGCACTTCCAGAGCGGTCCGCTCGAGGACGCGACGTTACAGGTCACGTCGACGGCCGGTGTCTACGCCTACGCTTCAGTCGTTCGAAACGATAGTGGTGACGCCGACTTCATCGCCGGTACCGGTTTTCAGGTTGACGACAGCCAGGCGGTCGTTCAGCCGGACTGCGCGACACCGGCGACTCTTCACCTGACTCCCTTCGACCAGGACGGATGGATCGTCGTCTACCACGCGGGGACGCCTGTGCCTTCGACCACTGCGTACCTCGCGGAGAAGTACGGATTCACGCCGCGGTCAATCTACGAGCATGCAATGCAGGCTTTCTCGGCTGATCTCACTCCGGAGACGGTTGCTGCGCTGCGCTGTGAACCGCTAGTTAAGGTGATTCACGCGAACGCGATCATCCCCTTCCCATGATCATGAACGACAGACCTCTGATTCTCCTCGCGGGGCGGCAGGTGGACGCGATCGTTCAGCCGCTCATCGATGCCGGCTTCGCCGTCCGCCTGCTGACCCGCGACTCCACCGCTGGTTCGAGTGCGGAACGGATCGAGCTCGCCGAAGGAGGGCTCGCGGAGGCATCGACGATCCGTCGGGCGGCGCGAGGGTGCTCCGGCGCCCTCGCGGCGCCAGCGGCGGTCAACGAGGCGGGCAACATCATCCGCGTCCTGGCAGGAACGGAAGTCGAACTGCTCGTGATCGCCGGTGAGAAGTATCGGGAAACGCTGCAGAAGTATGCTCGTGACCTGGGCAGCGATCCGGTCTTCATCGCGGCCGAGACCATCACGTCATCGATCGAGCTCTTCCGGCGGGAGCTGATGTACTGAGCAGCAGCGGTAACGCGCGAATGCCTGAAGAGGCAACGACGCGAGAGGTCGCTTCAGTCCTTCCGGTCGGGAACTCCAGCGCCGTGCGGCGCCACTCCTTCGAGAGGGTTGAAGGTGTCTGGCGTGATCTCGCTCTCGTTCTCCCGTTTCGGTCCCTCGATATCGCGCCTGCGCTGCTCGGCTGCGCGCTCTTCGGGTGTCGTTTCCGGCTTTCGATCCATGGTGTGCCTCCGGAATCTCGTTCTGCCGGAGCCATGCCACGAATGCGCGAGCAGCCTTGAACTCCCCCTCAGGTCACAGGAATCGCGTGAGTGTGAGCACCAGTTCGACCGTCAAGGCAAGGATTACCAGATACGGTACGCCTATCAGCGCAGCCTTGAGGATTGTCCTGAACCAGCCGTGACGATAGAGCCTCCGGAACGCCACCAGCGAGTATGCGGGCATACCGAAGAGCAGCAGCAGCGCAACCGGATACGCGGCTGGATGAGGGATCTGGTCGATGAGAATGACCAGCGAGAACAGAATGAACGCGAAGGCGTGCACGTGGATCGAGAAGTAGAAGTGCGGCAGGAAGTAGGGCTCGTCCCGCCGGCAGACAAGCCAGACCAGCGCTGCGAAGAGAGGCATCAGAGCGAACATCGCCTTTGGGAGAAGCGAGAGCGCAGCTGCGGATCGTGCGGCTGCGTCATGCGGCCTGTCCTCAGCATTCGGATCAACTGTCCCATCCTCGTGTGCGGTGGCAGTCGTCCCCTCGGCTCGCGCGCTCTCATATCCGTGGATCACGCTGTCCCGATTCGAGGGGATGGCGAGCAGCGCGAAGAAAACGAGACTACAGAGGAGATATAGACGGATCGGCGAGACATAACGCGTCCGTCTTCCCTTGATGAACTCCTGAGTCAGGGACCCAGGGCGGAACGCCAGCAGGCGGAGAGACCTGAATAGCTTACCGTCGAGGCTGAACAACTCGTGAGCGGCGTCGAGCGCGAGATCACGCAGCCGCAGATTGGACGGAATCCTTTTCTGCCCGCAGTCCTGACAGTAATTCCGCTCGAATGTCGCATTGCAGTTCGGACAGACGGTTGGAGTGACGGGGAGATCCATGGGGAGGGCGATCTCGATTCTACTGCAGGACCCGAAGGTTCTCATGTAGCGCAGGCGTCCCCGCCTGCCGTACCGCGGACGTCCTCTTCCGCCGACGCTACTTCGCTCGTGCGATACGCGGCGAAACGGGCGGTTGGTTGTTCACGATGGGCGCTCGATGAGGGGGGCCTTCATCGTCCTTCGCGCCTCGCACCCGCCCGCCCACCCACGGGGCTGCGGCGATTCAGGATGACAGCGAACGGGGTGGGCGCGTTGCTACTCCGTCACTCCAGCCAGCGCTGGCTCCTGTTCGGCCGGGAAGTGCTCGACTTTTACGTCCAGGTGCGAGGTCAGCTCGCCGAGTTCGCGTGTGAGCGCGCGGCCGATGACCATCCTCTGGACCTGGTTTGTTCCCTCGTAGATCTGCGTGATCTTCGCGTCGCGCATGTACTTCTCGATCGGGTAATCGCGGCAGAAACCGTAGCCGCCGAAGATCTGGACGGCGTCGGTCGTGACCTTCATCGCGGTATCGGTCGCGAAGACCTTTGCCATCGCGGCGATCTTGTTGACGTTCTTCGCCCCCGAGTCGATGACACGTGCCGCGGTGTAGACGAGCTGGCGCGCCGCTTCGACCTGAGTTGCCATATCGGCGAGCATGAACTGGATCCCCTGGTGTGACGCAACGGTCTGGCCAAACTGCTTGCGCTCAGACGCGTAACGAAGCGCCCACTCGAGCGCCCCCTGCGCGAGTCCGACGGCCTGCGCCGCGACGCCGGGCCGCGCCCGGTCGAGCGTCATCATCGAGTTCTTGAAGCCGTCCCCTTCGCGTCCGCCGAGCAGCGCCGACTTTGGCACGCGGCAGTTCTCGAAGTGCAGCTCGTGGACCGAGACGGTTCGGATACCCATGGTGTCCTCGCGCTTGCCGAGGACGAATCCCGGAGTGTCCTTCTCTACGATGAAGCCCGAGATACCGCGGATTCCGCGGCTCGGATCGCTCAACGCGTAGACGGTGTAGATCGAGGCCTGACCGCCGTTGGTGTTCCACTTCTTGTCGCCGTTGATGACGTAGTCGTCGCCATCCTTGATCGCGGTTGCACGAAGACTTCCCGCATCGGATCCCGATGCCTTTTCCGACAGCGCAAACGCGATCAATTTCTCTCCGCTCGCAATCGCCGGAAGGTACTTCTGCTTCTGCTCCTCGGTGCCGTTCAGCACGATCGGGAACGAACCGAGGGCGTTGACCGCGTAGGCGACGCCGACGCCGCCGCACGCGCGTGAAAGCTGCTCGACGACGAGACACATGTCGAGCACACCGGCACCATGGCCGCCGTACTCCTTCGGAATCCATATACCGGTGAGCTCGTACTTCTTGAGCGCGTCGAGAATGTCCCAGCCGTATTCGGCGGTGCGATCGAGCTCGGCCGCCCGCGGCCTGACGAACTTCTCCGCAACCTCGCGGGCGCGGTCCATGTAGTCGAGATTCTGTTTACTGAGCAGCTCGCGCATAGGTCCCTCGATCGAACGAAAATTGCGCGCATTCTACGCCCGTCGGGCAGTCGATGACACGTGAGCGCCGCCACCGCATGGCCCGGAGGTTCCGTGCTGCTGGCAGTGCGCTCGGGGCAATCTCAGGTCTGCCACGCGCCGACACGTACGAAGCCATCTTCATCCGGCGAGTACTGCCAGCAGACGGCGTTGGTGTCTTCGGTGAAGCCGCAGATGACGGTGGAGCTTCCGCGTGGCGCGATCGATCCCTCGACCGTTTCGGACTGCTGGATCGTTTCGTGAAGTTGTCGCGCCTCCTCGACGGAGTAGCAGGCGAGGTCGGCGGCGCCGGAGAAGGGCGCGAGCTCCCATGACCTGCCGTCCGCGGCGACGACGATGTGGCGGCCTGAATCTTCGTCTGAAGTCACCGCTACGGCGAAGGCGACAGGGTGCGAGGGCTGGAGCTCGCAGGCGCACCACGCGACCGCGGACTCCTCGACTCCGGCTTCGGTGAGCGCCTTCTGGAGGGAGGGCGGGACGTTACCTGCTTGCGCTGTGAGCGCGACGAGCAGAGCCAGGAGGATTCGGAACATGGCGTATTGTCTCGCGAACGGGGGCCGTCTGCTTTCTGTTGAACGCGGAACTGCTGTTGTACATCTATCGGATCGAGCGAAGGTGAGGGTAGCGAAGCGCTTTCGTTACAAACGAGCTCTCTGCCAAACGTCACCCCGAGCGGGTGACGCCGGCGAGGGATCGTCAGAGGGACGACACCACTCGCTGGTGATCATCAATGGGACCAAACACCGCCCATGGCCCTGCCCGGCTCATCTACATCCCCTGCAATTTGTGTCCCCATATGACATCCGTCATCGTGCCGTCTTCCGGTGGAGTCCAGGATGTAGTCACACCAACGGAGGAAGCACGAAATGCACGACACACAGTCACTTCTGGGCCGTACCGTCGGCGAGCTGGCCGCCCAGCTGCCCGCCGCGATCCGCGTTTTCGAGGCGTGGAAGATCGATTACTGCTGCGGTGGAACGACACCGCTGACCGATGCCTGCGCGACCGCGGGACATTCAGTCGAAGACTTTGCCGCCGCGATCGCTGCGGCCCCCGACGCTTCAGCGGGAGTGGCCGTCGACTGGCAGACCCAGGACATGGGAGCCATCCGGAACCACATCGTCAACTACTACCATCGTTACACCCGCGAGGAGCTGGTGACGCTCAGCGCGCTTGCAGCCAAGGTCCACAGTGTTCACGGCCACCGGAGTCCGGAGCTCGCAGAGGTCGAGAAACTGATTACTGAATTGAGCAACGACATGCTGCCGCACATGCTCAAGGAAGAGCAGGTGCTCTTCCCGTACGTCGACGAACTGGAGCAGGCAGCAGCCGGCAGCCGTGTCGCGGCGACGCCGTTCTTCGGAACGGTAAAGAACCCCGTCCGGATGATGACGCTCGAGCACGATCGTGTTGGCGAGTTGCTCGTCAACGTACGCGCGATCACGAAGGATTACGCACTCCCCGAGCACGCCTGCTTCAGCTACACGCAGCTCTTCAATCGCCTGCAGGAGTTCGAGGCGAAGACGCACGAGCACATTCACATCGAGAACAACATTTACTTCCCGCGCGCGATCGCGCTGGAAGAGAGTGCCGGCCAGACGGCCGAATTCGCCCAGACCGCCGCGGGCGCTTCATGCTGCGGCGGGCATT
>DASVLC010000046.1:0-4964 GCA_036385045.1 Thermoanaerobaculia bacterium
GCACGCAGCCTGCCAGGCCCCTCGCATGCCCACCCACCCGCCCGCTCGGGGTGACATATCGATGGTTCACCTAAAGCCAGATACACCTGTCATCCTGAGCCAGAACACGGCGCGGCGCCGCGACTGAGCGAGATGACAAAAAAATAGCTGTCATCCCGAGCCGCCGGAGCCCCGGGGACGGGCGTGTGGGTGGGAGGGGCGGAGGACGGAGAGGGATCCCTTGCCGACGACCGAGAAGGTGAGGCACAGAGTAGCCATAGGTGAGGAAGAACAGCTGGAGAGTTCGCCGGGAGTACAGCGGCCTTCCGCCCGGTTCTCGGGCCTGATCCGCAGCCCCCGTTGCCCCCATTTTCAATTTTCAATTTTCAATGTTCAATTCCGAACGACCCACCAAGGCGCCCCCAGAACCAGATAAAGTTGACTTCCCCCCGCCTGATCCGTAGATTTGGCGGTCCGAAAACCATAGGAGGACCTCCGTATTTTTCCGCCACGCCGTAACCCGCGATTTGCACCCAGACCGGTAGAGCCCGAAAACCGCATCAACGACATGATCCGTACGCCCGAAGTGCGTCTGATCGATTCCGAAGGTGGTCAGGTCGGAATCGTCCCGATTGCCAAGGCGAATGAGATGGCGCGGGAGAAAGACCTCGACCTGGTCGAGATCTCGCCGACGGCGACGCCGCCCGTCTGCAAGATCATGGACTACGGGAAGTTCATCTTCCAGCAGAAGAAGAAACAGTCCGAGGCCAAGAAGAAGCAGAAGATCATCGTCGTGAAAGAGGTGCAGTTCCGGCCGCGGATCGACGAGCACGACTTCGACTTCAAGAAGAATCACGTCGTGCGGTTCCTGCAGCACGGAGACAAGGTCAAGGCGATCGTCCGCTTCCGCGGCCGTGAGATGACCCATATGGAGCTCGGCAAGGCCGTGCTCGATCGTCTCCTCGTGGAGATCAAGGAGTATGGCGCTTCCGAGTCGCCGAACCCCGATCTGCAGGGAAACCGGATGTCGGTCGTGATCGCTCCGAACAAGTAACATTCGAAGTTCCTCGGTTCCTCGGTTCCTCGGAGTCCCTCGGGACCTCTGGGGTTCCCCAGCAAACCGAAGACTCCGAAGACTCCGAGCAACCCGAGGAACCGAGGAACTCCGAGGAACTCCGAGGAACCACCAGCGGCCTCCACTGGAATCAATAGCCACGAACCGTGGTTACCAGCGGGGCTTGAGGGGATAACCATGCCGAAAATGAAGACACATCGTGGTGCTGCGAAGCGGTTCAAGAAGTCGGGAACCGGCAAGTTGCAGCGGAATCACGCCTTCCATTCGCACATCCTGACCAAGAAGTCGCCGGGCCGTAAGGCAAGGCTGGCTGGCGAGGTCGAGGTTTCGCCTGCGAATGCGAAGACCGTGAAGAGAATGCTGCCGTATCTCTGATCGGCGGTACACGCGGGCTTTCGAGCCTGCCAACGGAGCGCGTCCGGGTAATCACTACTCCTGACCCGGCCGCTCGAAACGAAAGGAAACGAGGAGAACGATGCCGAGAGTCAAACGAGGTCCCAAACGCAAGAACCGCCGCATCAAGATCCTGAAGCTCGCCAAGGGCTTCTACGGAATGAGATCGCGCGGTCACCGGATCGCCCAGCAGGCCGTCGACAAGGCGCTCAACGCAGCCTTCACCGGCCGTAAAGACCGCAAGGGCGATTTCCGCCGTCTCTGGATCGCGCGGATCAACGCCGCTGCCCGTCAGAACGGGATGTCCTACTCCAAGTTCATCTCCGGTCTGAAGGCCGCCGGCAACACGCTCGACCGGAAGATTCTCGCCGACATCGCAGTCCGCGATGCCGCCGGCTTTACCGCCCTCGTCGAGAGCGCGAAGGCCGGGATCGAGAAGACGAAGAACGCGACTGCATAAGCGCGCTTTCATCGACACGAACCAACGGCGGGCTGAGGCCCGCCGTTTTGCGTTATGAGTTCCTCGGAGTTCCTCGGAGTTCCTCGGGGTTCCTCGGTTCCTCGGGGTTTTTGTAGCGCAGGCGTCCTCGCCTGCCGTACCGCGGACGTCCTCGTCCGCACGCGGGCGTCTCGCCCGCCGTGCGCCATCCTTTACCGCTTCACTCCTCGGATCTCACCCGTCTGAACGTTCCACAACACTGCCTGGTTCTTCGCGCCGATCGCCATGAAGGTGGAGTCTGCCGCGTACATCGGCAGGCGGGAGTCCGCTGTGAATTGCGAGTACGGACCGCGAATGCCTGCAACGTGCCGCCGGACCGTCAGGCTGGCGAGGTCGATCACGACCATTGCCCGGCTGGACTCATCGAAGCCGAATTCTCCTTCCTTCTTCGCGCGTATGGTGGAAAGGATGAGAGCTCCGTCCTGCGTCTCGCCTGCGAGCGAGCCGACGACACCGGGGGCGAGTGCCACGCTGCCAGCAGGTTCTCCCGCTGGCGAATAGAGGCTCAGCCGCGACATCTCCGGGGACGTTTCGATCACGCCCACGCGTCCGTCGTGAAGCATCGCGGTACCGTGAGGAAAGCGACTCGAGATCGGAATCGTCGCGATCAGTTCTCCGCTTCGCCCGTCGATGATGCGAGAGCCGCCCGGCTGGCCCTGCGCGTCTCTCCGCATGCGCAGGAGAATCAGGGAACCGTCGGCCGAGCTCGGAAAGCCCGTAAGGCGCGATTCGGAACTGTCGATCGATCCCGTCCTCGACAGGAGTCGAGTCCGCGTATCGAACTCGAACATCTCGGTCATCTGGCTGGCGTTCGTCGACAACAGTCGCAGCCGGTCATTGCCGACGAACAACATCGCGGGGTAGCGGAACTGCTGGGGCAGATTCACGGCGGCGATCAGCCGCTTCTCGCGCAGGTCGTGAACCGCCAGCTTTCCGCCGGAGTGGATCGCGACTCGCGAGCCGTCATCCGACAGGACCATCGCGGCGGGGGCGTTCGCACGGATGCCGGTCGCTTCGGTCCCCTCTGGCGTTCTGACGTGCAACTCGAGTTCGACCGGACCCCGCGTAGAGAAGATCTGCACCTGCTTGAACCAGGCGAGGAGCCGGCCGTCGCGGGACCACTGATGTCCCCACCAGAGGCGGACACGCTCGTAGTCACCGCTCTTCGTGTCGATGATGAACGACGCGGCGAAGTCACCGCGGTTCCTGCCGAATCCCGTGAGCGTAGCGGTCCGGCCGTCGGGCGACGAGGCGAACTCGCCGACACTCCGCAGCTGCCACGGCTTCACGGAAGTGATCCAGAGGACATAACCACCGGCGATCAGGAGAATCAGCGCCAATGCGGGCCAGAGTGTGCGTGACAGCGCCGCATGACTGCGCCGGATGTCCGTTCTCCCTTCGCTCAGCTGCCGCAGGGGAGCAAATGCCATGGTGGCGAAGAGCCCGACGAGGATGAAGGCCGCGAGAAAAGCCGAGATGCGGAATCCGCCACCGAGCAGGATCGGACGGACGATCAGTGCGGCGGCACATGCAAAGATCACCCCCAGAACGAGATCGACCGCGATCAGCGGCGTGTGCGATCGGACCATTGACGCCAGAGTGTGGGAAAGCAGAAACACCACCGCGATGGCTGCAGCGATCGACACTAGCCCCCTCGCCGGCAGGTCCGGCCACTCTTCGCCCGAAGCGAGAAAGGACGGCAGAGCCACGATGACGAAGGCGATCATGGCTCCCCCGATACTCGCAAGAGCCTTCCCGATCCAGATCGTCGAAGGCGGAATGGGGCGCGAGAAGTAGAACGGCATCCGGCCATTCGTCAGAGCGCCTGCGACGGTAGAGACGCCTGACAGGAGCGCTGCGCCGAGGGCAATCGCCACAGCGAGAATGAGCCCGGTCAGGCCGATGGCGGCGGGCCGCTCACTCGCTGCGGCGGGTAGCATTGCCGCGAGGAACGGGATCACCGCGAGCGCGGCGCTGATGGCGAAGAGTTGCGAGTTGCCACGCAACTCGCGGGCGGTCACGGCGAGCAGGGTTTTCATCGGTCGGTTCCTTTCTCTTCGCCTGCGACCGCGACGAAGATCTCTTCCAGCGACATGGCAGTGATCTCCGAGACCGCAAGCTCGCTCTCGCTCGGCAGTTCGTCGAAGTTCGAGACGATCGCCTCCGTTCCGCTGCCCCATGGCCGGACCGTCGTGGCGACGAGGTTCGCGCTGGACAGAGAGATCGGCCCCGTCGCATGAATCCGACGGAACCGGCTCTTCAGCGTCTCGGCCTCCTCGTCGAGCACGAGACGCCCGCCGACGAGGATGCCGACGCGGTCGGCGATCGACTCCACCTGGGCGAGATCGTGCGTCGAGACGAGCACCGATATGCCGCGATCGGCGAGGTCGCCGATCACCTCCTCGAAGAGAGCTCGGCGTGCGACTACATCGAGCCCGAGGGTCGGATCGTCGAGAATCAGCAGCTCCGGTGACGTCGCGAGGGCGAGAGCGAGCGATACCTGCTTCTTCTGACCCTTGGACAGCTCGCCGAACCGCGTCCGTCCGTCGATGGAGAACCGTCGAATACGGTCGTCGAACGAACGCTGTTCCCAGCGCGAGTAGATTTGGGCGGAGAACGTGCCGAGCTCCGCGACACGCATGTTCGGCGGTGCGTCCGACTCCTCCGGCACAACGCCGACGCGATCCATCAGGAGCGTCCGATGTTTCCAGACATCCTGGCCCAGAAGCTCCGCGTGGCCGCCATGGGGACGGAGTTGGCCGAGGATGCAGCGGATCAGCGACGACTTCCCGGCGCCGTTGCGGCCGAGTAGCGCGTAGACGCTGCCGCGTGGGACGGTGAGAGTAACGTCGTCGACGGCCAGACGTCTGCCGTACCGAACCACGATGCTGGTGACCTGTGCCGCGGGGGATTCGCTCATGCCTTCCTCCGGTGATCTCTGGTGAGTCGTCTGTAGCTGGCCTCGAGCTCGGAGGTTGCTTCCTCGAGCGTCGCACCGATCGCGAGCGCGGTTCCGGC
>DASVLC010000047.1:0-9810 GCA_036385045.1 Thermoanaerobaculia bacterium
GACGGGCTGCTGGCAATCAGCGCCGCCGCTGCGATCTCATCTGCGCGGAGGCTCTCCTGCAGGGCTGCATCCTCCACGGAATCGATGACCTGCTTCGCAGCACGGAGATCGCGGACGGCGTTGTCGTCATCGTTCAGACGCGCACGAACCAGTGCGCGCCGCAACAAGGCGTCGGTCTGAAGCTCCTTGTCGCCGACGGTGTGCGCGAGCGCGATCTCGAGTTGCAGAAAGGAGGTGGCCGCGCGCCAGTCTTTCCGCTGGGAAGCGTCATAGCCGAGTCCGGAGATCAGGTGCTGGAGCCGGTAGGAAACGGACTTGCCAAGCTCGCGAAGAGCGGCGATTCGATGCTGCCAGGCGCGCCGCCGGTCTCCGGTGATGTCATAGACCTGCGAGAGTATGTCGCGGACGTACGCTGCATTGTTCGTCTCACCCAGCCGGTCGAGGGTCGTGATGACGCCGGACAGCAGCTCGATCGACGTGCCCCAATCGGCGCGAGTCATGTGACACGACGCAATCTGCCAGTCGAGGTAGGCGCGCAATGCCGGCTGATCACCCGGTATTTCGTGTGTCAGCCGGCGAAACATCACCTCGGCCTCTGCGATGCGGCTTTGACCGAAAACGGCCACGGCTCGGTAGACGTTCGCGTCATGAGCCATCGGGCTGCCTCCGCGTGTGAAGTCTGCCGCGGCTGACGCCAGAAGCGGCTCGGATGCAGCCGGTTTGCGCTCGCGATACGTACGCCGGCCGTCGCGAAACGCGACGTGCGCGCGTGCGAGTTGTTCACGCCTTTCGTGTGAACCGCTTTCGATCGCGACAACCGTGTTCTGCAGCGACACCTCCTGGGTCGATCGCGAGACTGCGTTGGCCAGAGTACGAGCCGCGGTGAGGTGTCGTGAGGCATCGCTTTCCCTGCCGGCGAGCACCGCGTCGCCCCATCTGCCCATCACCTCGTGCTGGAAGAATCGGCGGACCTCCCCCGCGTCTCGCTCGGCGAAAGCATCGGCAACTGCTACGTCACCGGCTTCCAGCTGCGAATAATGGCCTTCCATCTCGTCGCGGATGGGTGGCTGCTGGCTTGTCAGCGTCTCCATGTTGCGACGGGCTTCGCCGGCCCATTCGCTCCTGTCGTCGACTTCGAGATACCGCCGCCACGCTTCGAGCGCGGCGTCGCGCAGATGAAGTCGCTGCAGGATCAACGCACGATTGAAGAGAGCCTCGCGGAGGCCGGGCTCCAGACGAAGAGCCTCATCCACGGCGGACAGCGCGTCACTCAGCTTCTCCGGTGAGTCGGTGCGAAGTGCCGCGACATAGTGTGCGGCCGCGAGATCGCTCCAGACGGTCGCGTCCTGGCTTTGCTGAGACGCTTTCGTCAGCTCGGCGACAGCGGCGTCCGGAGCGCCTGCAATCAGATGGGCCACGCCCGCCGCCTGTCGTCCCCGGGCTGAGGCGTCCGTCGCTGTCTCCTTCAGCACCACCCCGGCCGCGCCGACCAGTTCCATGTGCCGCGGATCGCGGTTTTCGGCGCTGCGCTGGATGTCCTCCGTGGGGGCCCACGGAAAGCCGCCGGAGATTCGCGGCTCGACGAACCGGACATCGCGCGGTGCCGCGGCGACGAGACGGTCGACGCCCGAACGCTCTCCCGACTGCCACAGCACGCCTCCGGCTATAACCGTAGCCGCAGCGGCGGTAAGAAGCCACCACCGCTTCGGAAATGAGCGGACAGGCTGCCGTTTTTCATCAGCCGGCGCTTCCTCCCGTGCCCAGCGTGCCGTTTCGCCGACGATGAGTCGGCATTCGGCGCAGCTTCGCAGGTGATCCGTCAGCCCTGCCGTCTCGTGCTCGGCGACATTCCCTTCCACGAAGGCCGCGAGGACCTCAGGATCAGGGTGCGGTGTGATCTGCGTCGGCCGGTTCACCGCGATATCTCCTTCGGGCGGGCTCCATCCGCCTGATCAATGGACGGACGCGAACGCTCGTTTCGGAATCCAAAATCGAGTACGACGCTCCGGTCGGCGATCAACCCGGCAACCTCCTCCGTCGACACTCCCTCGTCTTCCAGTAACGCGCGCAGCGCACGTAGCTGCCTGTCAATCGTGCGATAGAGCAGTTTCTGGTCGAGCTTCATTGAACGGGCGATCTGCGCGACGGTCATTCCGTTCTCGAACCGCAACCGGAAAGGCAGGCGTTCATCGGAGGGAAGGCCATCAATGAATGTAGTCACGGTGGCTGACAGGCGGGAAGAGACCTCTTCTCGATCGAACGTAACGAGCTCGTGATCGGGGGCGGTGACGGCAGCGGCGTCTTCAAGCGCGACCATTCTGCGTTTCGGCGGGCGAGACGGGAGCCGGCGCACCAGATCCTCAGCCAGTTCCGGAGTCAGAGACGGATCCGACTTCGTGAGAATCGGCAACGCCTCTTCCAGCGATCTGCCGTCGCGATGAAGCAGTCTCTCGAGATCGACGGCGAGCGATCCAAGCCGCTTTGCCTCCGCTGAGGCGTGCCACTTTCCCCATTCGTGAATGCGGTAGTCGAGCAGCACTCGATGGATGACCGCGGTGAGGTAAGTCGAAAGGCTGCTCCGACCCTGAAATTTCTTCAGGACCTCATAATCGTTCTCGATGAACTTCAGCTTGACGATTGAAGCGAAGTCGTCGAGGTCTGCGTCGGGAAGACGCTGTCTGCGCGCGGCTGACGCGGCGATCCGCTCGATCAGCGAAAGACTATCGATGAACAGCTCTTCGGCGTTCATGACCCGCGTTCTCTTTGGAAGTATTTCCGCAATCGTACTCCATTGACCCACTGATCGCCACGCCGTGTCCCTCCTCGTCCTGATGACGGAAAGCAGCGGCCCCACAACAGCATCCTCGGATTGCGGTCGTGGGATCGACGGACCGGAAAATCTTTCGCTCGTCCGTCTCCCGGGCAATACGGAATGCCAGGGTCACCCTCCGATGTCGGTGAGCCGCCGTGCGCCGGGGTCCTGATCCGTGACTGGAAGCAGTCCTACCGCATCAACAACGAGAACGAGAGGAGAGAAGATGAACGAGATCCAGGATGCTTACGAGAAGGAGTTTCAGGCGCTCCAGCAGGAAGCAGAGCGTCGCGCTGGCGAGCTTCAGGACGAAGGAAAGAAGCTCGAGAAGGATGCGAAGGCGCAGTTCAAAGTCGACCTGATCGTGAGGTGGGTCGACCGGAAGGTCGTCATGAACCTCCCGCAGATCACGATGAAAACGACGACCGTCATTCTCGACCTGCCGTCTGTGACGATGCGGCTGCAGGAACTGATCTTCCACACGCCTTCGGTGCGGATGGTGCCGAAGGTCGTGGGCAGGTACCCCGAGTTCCACGGGCTGAAGATCGTCATGAGGGACATCATCGTGCACGTGCCGGAGGGCTTCATGGAAGAGCAGCGGATCAAGATGGATCTTCCGGAGGTACGCATGGAGCGCCAGGAGCTCAAGTTCGACTATCCCGATGTGAGCTGGGGTGAGACGGAGTTCGTCCTGCGTCTGCCGGAGGTCGAGGTCAAGGACATTTCGTTCATCATCCCGATCAACAACGAAGACGTGAAACGTCGCGGCGCCGAGCTGCGCGAGCGCGGGGAGAAGATCGGTGCAGAGACCCGCCAGAAGGCGGAGGCTCTCGCGGCGCGGATGCAGGCCGATGTCATAACCGCCGGTTTCGCTGCCGCGCGAAGCGAAGCGGAGACCGCCGGCAACACCTACGCGGAATACCTGACGAAGGTCGAGACCACGGTGGCCGACGGCGTCCAGAAGGTCGACCGCACGCTCGCCGAGCACAACCTGCCGGCCGAGACTGTCGACGCACTGACGAAACTGAAGGCCGACATCATCGGCAAAGGCGTCGAGGCGAAAACCGCGCTCAAGAGCATCGGCGACATTCTCGACACGGAGAAGCAGGATCTGGCGGCCTGACCGAAGTCAGGCCCGTGACCCATAGACCGGCCGCATCACGTATGCGGCTGGTCTCTTCTGCGTCTCTTGCGAGAGGCGCAGCCAGTGTCCCGGATGTTCCGCGCCAGAAGAATCCAGGTAGGAGCATTCGTGCAGGGTCTCGCGGCGGATGCCAGGGAACTCGCGCATCAAGTCCGTCAAAGAGATTACCCATCACATCAGCCGATCCAGGAGGCACGTCATGAACGAATACGATTCGACGATCTCGGTCGGGGCGGGAGCGTCATACCAGGCGATCGAGCGCAACGTCAGCGGCTGTTCGCCGCGCCACGCGGTGATCGTGGTTCACGGAATGGGACAGCAGACCCCGTTCGAGACGGTCTCGTCCCTCTCCGAGCGAGTTCGCTCAGTCGACCCTCGCGGAGGCGAGGGTGCTGTCGCGCGCAGCGTACAGATCGGCGATCAGCGGCTCAGTCGTATCGAGCTGACGCTCCAGGGAGACGAGGCGCCTCAGGAGGTGCACTTCTACGAAGCGTACTGGGCGCCGCTCACCGAAGGGCGGGTCACGTTGCGTGACGTTACGCGTTTTCTGGTGACGGCCGGACTCGGCGGACTCCGCGCAAGTCTTCGGGATACGTTTCCGCGATGGGCGTTTGGAAAAATGGAGCGCTATCCGATCAAGAGGGGGACGTGGCTTTTTCTCCTTCTGACGCTCGTCGTCCTTCTATCCCTCGTCGTGATGAATGGGGTCGTGCTCACACTCGGTGGATCGAGTCTCGTGACGCCGTCGCGCGTCTCGCCCGCGGAGTTGACGCGGGTCAATGCGGTGGCGGGCGCACTTGCAGTCCTCATGCTCTCGTTTTTCAGTACGCTGAACAGCGCGGCGCGTAGCAGGGATGGTGTCGCGGTACCGAGATTTCGGCTCCTGTTTTCCCTCGCCGGATGGGCGCACGCCCTGTTGCTCGCGTTCGGAGTGATCCTCGGCGCATTCGCGATGCTGATTGCGGCACTGCGGCCGGCCGCAGACAGCGTCGTGCTCGACCGCCTGGCTGCGCATTCCGACGGAATGCTGACACTCGCCATCGGAACCGTGGTCGCGATCGTTCTATCGTACGGTCTGCGTCGGAATGGTCCGCTGGTGATTCACACGTACGTCACGATCGCCTGGTCGGTGATCGTGACGCTGCTGATCGCCGCCGTTGTCGCCGGCCGCACGCTGCGGTTGGGAACTATCGAGCCTCTGTCGGGAACATTGTGGGGATGGGGCTTCCTGCTGGGTGCGACGCTGATCGTACGTCAGGTGCTCGTGCAATATGTCGGGGATGTCGCCGCCTACGTCACCCCACAATCGCTGGACAGATTCAGCGACCTGCGCGAGTCGATCAAGGAATGCGTACAGAAGGTGGGGCGGGCTGTTTACCGCGCTGGTCGCGACGGTGTTCTCGAGTACGAACAGATCACGGTAGTCGGGCACTCGCTCGGCTCTGTCGCCGCGTACGACATGCTGAACGGGTTGATGCGCGACGACGCGGCGGGAGTGACCCAGGTCGAAGTCGAGGCACGAACCCGTGCGCTAGTCACGTTCGGTTCGCCGCTCGATAAGATCGCGTTTCTGTTCGGAACCCGGCATGCGAACGATGCGGCACATGCTCTCGCGGCGACTGTCCAGCCGATGATTCAGGCCGGGAGACGTGGCTTCGAATGGATCAACGTCTACTCGCGTCACGATGTTGTCAGCGGCGAGCTTCGCTATTTCGACGATCACGGGTTCCCTCCGAGCGTCACTCCGGTAGACAACCGCAAGGATGCCACTGCCACGACACCGCTCGTTGCGCACGTCGAGTACTGGAACGGTTCCGAGCTCGCCAAATGCCTGCACTCGCTCGCCACGAGCGTACGGAGCGGGCTGTCGCTGTCGTTTCCTGCAAGTGTGCCGATGTCTCCGGGGCTAAAGGAGGCCGAGGTCGTGACGAACGAGGGAACGAAGACTCAGCTGGATCCACCAATGTCATTCCCTCCACGCAAACGACCGCCATCGATTGCTCTTTTGTCAGGCGGGATTCTCCTGATGGCACTCTCTCTTGCTGGCATGTGGGCTCTCGACGAGCACCTGAAGCAATTCAAGGAGCAGGATGACGCGGGCACGACCGCCTCCGCGAGTCCGTCGGTACAGAGCTCGGAGGGCGAGTCGTCGCAGCGTTCGGCTGTGACGCTGAACGCAACCGGTGGGATGCCGTCGCTGCTCCCGGCAGGGTTCAAGGCCAAAGCACGTCACTATGTGCTCGAGGAGCGGGAGTCGACGGCGCGCAAGTTTCTGGTTCGCTTTTTTCAGCACGTTCTTCCGGCGATGTTCGTTCTCGGCGTGCTGATGATTCTCTCAGCATTCCTCCTCTACGAGCCGATCCGCGAGTGGATCCGCGAACGCTTCGACGCCATCACCGAGTCGATCGCCGGAAGGTTGGAAGGAGCGGGGGCGATGACCACGGAGCGTGCCCGGCAGGCTGCGCAGATCCTCGGACTGGGAGGAGTGATTGCGGCGGGCGCAGCGGTGAGCATAGCGGCGTTTGAAGTCCGCATCGTTCCCGACAAGATTTCGGTGCGAGGCGTGGCCGAGGCTGGTGAGGTGCCGATTGTGTTCGACCAACGCAACCCCGTCGTGATTGAGCATGATGGGCTCCGCTTCAGATTGAAGCAGCCGGAAGAGAACGAGATCGCGTTTCGTGTCGCGGACGGAGCAGGCGTGGAGGGCGGCGCTCAGAACGTCACGTTCAAGTTTGAACGCGTCGACCTGCCCGCGGCATCGGCCCCGGACATGCAGCCGATCGCAGATGCGATCGGCAGGTATGCCGAGGCGGTAGGCCGCCATCGCGATGAACTGCAGGTAATGCGTAACAGCATCACGACGCTGACGAGCAGCGTGGAAACACGTGCCTCGACGGAGGCAGTCAATGAGCTCAAAGCACGCGTTGAGGGGCAGGCCGTCGCCGCCGATCAGTTCAACACTACCGTGCGAAGACTGGCGGATGTCGAGTCGAAGCGCCTCCTGGTCGAAGCCGAGCGAAAGGCGGGAACCGACGTCGAAGGAATCCAACTCGCACGCGCGCTCTTCCTGCAGAACGAGCGCACATGGAACGCGCTCTTCCGGCGAGGCGTCCTTGATCAGAACTGCGAGACGTTCCGCCAGTTGGCCGGCGAATTCGGATTCCTTGATCCCTCCGCTTGTAAGCCCCGATCACGCGCGGAGACGCTGCTGTTCTGGAAGCGGAAGCCTGCGACGTCCCCGTTCAAGCAGGTGACGGGAGCGCCCCTGCTCCCATTCGTGCAGCAGGCGGCGGTTGAGGATGACATGCCTTCCGGAACAACAGACTCGTTCGTCAGGTCTGTCTCAGGATCAGGAAAGGAGCGATGAAGTAGATGGCACGGCCGTAATACGTTTCCGGCCCGATGCGAACGCAAGTCCTTAGACGACTACATGGCGGTGAAAGAGTTTCTCGAGTCGTTGTTCTTCCGCAAGCTCGACCTGGTGATGAGTGCGCTGAAGCCGCCTCCGCGATCGAAACCTGGCCGAGGCCGTACGTGCAGCGTGACCCGACGGTGCACCTCGACGACATCGTCGAATCGTGCAGGCTGATCGAAACGCGACAAGCGAGCGTGAAGCGCTGCGTCGCATCATCGCCTCTGCCAACTCGATCCGCTGATCGCTGAGGTGCGGGCCCGCGTCCTCTGCCAGCGCGTTACGGAGTACGCAGCTTGCCAGGCCCCTCGCATGCCCGCCCATCCGCCCGCTCGGGGTGACGTGGGGATCGTCGGGGGTGGTACGGTACTTTCTAATCACCTGGCAACCATCGTCTGCACCCCTTCGGCGTTGCGAGATTCTGTCCCCCAACGGGTTCTTTGGTTTTTCCGGTAGGTTGTTCGCTTTGTGGGCTATCGGCAAGGGATCCCTCTCCGTCCTTCGCCCCTCCGCCCGCACGCCACCCACGGGGGCGGCTGCTACGAAAACTATTGGCCATGAACAGGTAGGGCGGGCGGAGAACGACTGAGCTGACAAGGATGTCAGCAGGAAAGGAAACAGCTCGACGCTGAATCAGGACCGATTCACCCTGAATGAACGGGAAGGTCGTGGAGACCTTCGTGTTCGGTCTGGATCAGCGAAGACGGGGTCACTCGTCAGAGTTCTTCTTTGTGAGTTCGACGGTGAAGCCCAGGGCATCGAGACGTCGGGTGAGGCGTTGAACGGTCTTTTTGGGATCGTGTTTGTCGTAGAAGTTCGGTCCGAGATCGGCGTAGGCGCGATCTGTGGACAGGATGTGAAAGACGAGGACGAGGATCTGTCGGGCCAGAGCAACGATGGCCTTGTTCTGCCCGATGCGACTCTTGAGACGGAGAAAGCGGAGTCGAAGGAAGCTGTCTTTCTTGCGTGAGGCGGCCCAGGCGATCTGCACGCAGATGCGCTTGAGGTAGTGATTGCCTTTGCGGACCGAGATGCGCCGGCGTTTGTCGGAGCTGATGGCGTTTCCTGGTGCCAGACCAGCCAGGGCGGTGAGATGACCATCGTTACGGAAGGCACTCATGTCGAAGCCCGTCTCAGCCAGAAGGGTGATGGCAGCCAGGGGATTGATCCCTGGAATGGCATCCAGCTTGGCGATGACGGCGGCGTGAGGTTCAGTGCGTTGGAAGAGCTTGAGCTCCACCTGAGCGATCAAGGCATCCGTAGAATCGAATGCGTGCAGAAGCATGACGAGCAGCTCCCGTTGATGATCCGAGAGGGGATGCTGGAGAGCGCGTTCGAGCTCAGGCATCTTGCTGCGAAGGAGCCCTTTTGCGTAGGCGGCGAGTTCGGCGGGAGTGGCTTTCCCCTCTGCAAGGCCATCGAGAATTGCCCGGCCGGTCTTGCCGAAGGAATCGCTGACGACCGAAGAGAGCTTGATCCCTGCGGTCTCGAGGAGTTTGATCGTGCGGTTGCGAGTGGCTGTTCTGGTGGCCACCAGCTTGACTCGATAGCGGGTCAACGCCCGCAGATCGCGAACCTCTTTCGGAGGGACGAAGCTCAGTCGGAGCAGGCCGTGGGCGTGAAGCTCGGCCAACCATTGGGCGTCGCTCACGTCCGTCTTTCGACCCGGAACTTTCTTCACGTGTGCCGCATTCACGACCGCAGGGCGGGTCGTTCCCTCCAGCAGGTCGTACAAGTGCATCCAGTAGACGCTGGTCGACTCCATGACCACATCGGTGACCTGATGTTCGCGAATCCAGTCCCGGAGTCGCTCGAGATCCTCGGGCATGGTCTTGAACTGCCGATCCAGTCCGAGCGGCTCGAGATCAGAACCCTGATGCACGCGTAGGTGGGCGGTGATCTGCTTCTTGTGAAGATCGAGTCCGAGGCACTGCTTTCTGATGACGCGCATGGCGTTCTCCTTTCTAGTGGCTTAGGAGGCCGTGTGCGCCGAGTAGCTGAAGTTGAGGCTGCTACGCGTGCTCGACGTGTTGCTAACTGACGACAGAAGGTGATACCAAGGTCGGCGCGGGTCAATCTTCTAAGCGCGATCTATGTCGACAAACAGATGACGACCTTTGACACGACCGACTAAGCCTGGTCATCAAGGTAGGGAGGTTGGCCCGCCCTCGCCACACTCGTCCCTCTCTCGCGCGTGGGTGGGCGACGATCTCGCCTCGTTTTCATCACTGGTGACGCGGCGCGCCGCATGCGATCTTCTAAGAAACTCCCAGTGTTTATGCGGCTTTCCCGAGCCCGAGCCCGAGCCCGGGCCCGAATCGCAATCCCGAAAAGCCGGGCGCGGGCTCGGGCCAGGGTTTCTCACTCTCAGTCGCGGCGCCCGGCCGTCCCTGGCTCGGATGACAGGGCGGAGGACGATGAAGGACCAGACGATCGACGACT
>DASVLC010000048.1:0-17897 GCA_036385045.1 Thermoanaerobaculia bacterium
GGAACCGAGGAACTCCGAGGAACTCCGAGGAACCGAGGAACCGCGCTTGTCGCCCCTCTCCCCGCGCTTAGCGGGGAGAGGGGCGCGAAGGCCGGGTGAGGGGCCGCGCCACACGCCATGCTCGCGCGCCCGCGCTAAGCGACGGAACAACGACACCCACGGCCCTTCTACTCAGTCTACCTCCGCACTCAACCCCGCACTCGCCTGATTGCCAGAGGCAATCGCTCCGCCAGATCCATCGCAGCGAGTCCTGTATCGCCCATCTCTTCTTCCAGCATGTCTCCGGCGAGGCCGTGAAGGTAGACGGCGGCGCAGGCGGCATCGAGCGGGTCGGTGCCACGCGCGAGGAACGCGACGAGCATGCCGGCAAGAACGTCACCCATTCCTCCGGTAGCCATGCCAGGGTTTCCGGTGGGATTGACATAGACGTGGCCGTCGGGCTCGGCTACGAGCGACTGATGCCCCTTGAGAACGACGACACAATTGGAGAGTTTCGCCGCCTCCCGTGCGGCTGCGATGCGATCCTCTCCGATCGCGGCAGTATCAGATCCGAGGATTCGAGCGAGTTCGCCGGGATGAGGCGTGATGACGCGGGGAAGAGAGCGTGGATTGAGTTCGGCGGCCCGTCCGGCGAAAGCGTTCAATCCTGACGCATCGATCACCAGCGGGAGATCGATCGAGGTGAGGGTCGCTCTGATCGTCTCGTAGGCCTCATCATCGTCGGCCAGACCTGGACCGACGAGCACCGCCGACTTGCCGGCGAGAAATTCACCGACGTCGGTCGACGACCAGGTCATCGATTCCATCGACGCGGCATGTACGAGCTTCGCCGTCTCCGGGTCCGTCATTACCGTCACGAGCCCCGCGCCACCACGTATCGCCCCACGAGCCGCCATGACCGCTGCGCCGCTGCGTCCGGGAGAGCCGGCGATGATCGCTACATGCCCGTAGGTTCCCTTGTGGCTCGAGCTGCGGCGCGGAGTGACGTGAGGCTGCACGTCTTTCGGCGTGATCAAGGCGAGCGCCGGAGACTCGTCGTCGATCGCGATCTCAGGGATCGAGATGTCGGCAACGATCACTTCGCCGCAGTAGAGCGCCGCCGGCTCGAAGATGTGACAGATCTTAGGAGCGGCAAATGTAACGGTCACTTCCGCCTGGATGCACGGCTCGAAAGGGATGGCGGAGGATGCGTTCGTACCACTCGGCAGGTCGACGGCGAGCACGGGAATTCTGAGTTCGGCAATGGCCCGGATCGCATCGGCGTGGAACCCTGCCGGCGGCCGGTTCAAGCCGGTACCGAAAATCGCATCGACGATCAGATCTGTGTCCGCCGCATGTGCCAGCGCGGTCTCGACGTCGTCAGGGCCGCGCATCTCGTAGATCGGGATGCCGAGACGCTCGCAGACCGTGAGATTCGTCTGTGCGTCGCCTCGGATCGCGTCGCGATCGCCTGCAATGATCACTACCGGTACGACACCCCGATTCTCGAGATGGCGCGCAATCGCAAACCCGTCGCCTCCGTTCTGACCGGTGCCGCAGACGATCGCCACACGGTCCGCATCGCGGAAGCGCTCGAAGATCGCATCCACCACCGCGATCGCTGCGTTCTCCATCAGGACGATCGATGGAATGCCGAACCGCTCGATGGTGCGGCGATCGATGTTCCGCATCTGTTCGGAGTCGAGAATCTTCATCGCTTCTCTCCTCGAGGCGATCCCGGTATGACGTAATCACCCCTCATGTCCGCTCCCGCAATACTCTCGTCAGCTCACCAGAATGCCCTTCGGCGAGATATCTCTCCAGATCCGCCGGAACGTCGATGTCGTAACGCTCCGGCAGACGTGCGACGGTTCTGCCGAGATCGGCAATCCGACGCATTGTCGTCGCGAACACGGTCGACGTCCCCCACTCGATTCCCTGAAACACCGTCGGGTCGAATGAAAGTGCCCGGCAGCCGAGCAGGTAATACCCGCCGTCGGTAGCCGGGCCGATGACGTACTCGCACGAATCGAGCAACGCGAAGGCCTGCTCGATCATCGCCCGGCTGAGCGTCGGGTCGTCGGCACCGATCGCGATGATCTTCTCAGTCCGGTGAAAAAAGAAACGCTCCGAGAATGCCATCGACAGCCGGTCGCCGAGACCTGCTCCTGTCTGCATCGCAACGGCATGATGGGCAAACGCGCGACGCAATGCGGCTCCCGAAGCGGAAGGGGTGGGCGACCAGAGAAACTCGATCTCCATCTCGGAAGTCGAGGGGCCGATGCCAGCAAGCAGATCGTCCAGCATCGCCTCGTAGACAGCGAGAGCCGCCTCGTCACCGATCGTTGCCGCCAGCCGCGACTTCACCTGTCCCAGCTCCGGCAGACGCGCAAACACCAGCAGGCGTTGCGGCGGCGGCGGTACGGTGGCGAACACGGGAGGGAGTATATGAGGGCCGAGGGGTGAGGGCCGAGGGATGAGGGATGCCCCGGTCATCCCGGTCGTCCTGTCATCCTGAGCCAGGGACGGCGGGGGGCCGCGACTGGGAAAAAGAAACGTGATTCCGTTGTGCGCGAAGGCCTGCATGACGATCTGGCTTCTTGTCGGTCCTTCCCTGGCCATGCCGGGGGGCGAACCACCGCCCTGCATCGTGCTCGTGTGTTGCTGATTGCGCAGCCCCTCACCCTCCCCTTCGGCTTCGCTCAGGGCCACCCTCTCCCCGCTAGAATCGCGGGGAGAGGGGCGACAAGTCTGGTGATGGAATCCCCGACGTGAGCAATGCGCGTCAGGTTGGCCTCCCCTCACACCACACGCCCGCCCTCGGGGCTCCGGCGGCTCGGGATGACAGGTAGTTTTTCAGTTGTGCAGACCTTCCACAATCCTTTCTCACCCCTCTTCCCTCGGCCCTCGGCCCTCAGCCCTCTTCCCCGTATAATCCAACCGAACTCGATGGCCTCACCCAAGGACCGCCGCCGATCCGAGCGGACACCGACGGCATCAATTCCGGTTCAGATCTCGGATGTCAACTGCGAGTTGATCGACCTCAGCCTCCATGGAGCGGCTGTCGTCCATCGGTCGCCCCTCACGGCGGATGTCCCCGCGACGATGATCTTCCCGAGCTACGGTGGCATCTATGTCCCGTGCAAGGTGCTCCGTTCGATCGTTCAGGTCCGCGGTGGCGAGAATGGACCCGAATACGTGTTTCGATCCGCGATCATCTTCTCCGAGCTCTCGAATGAACTGGAGCAGCCTCTTCGCGAGTTCCTGACCATTCAGATTGCCAGACTCGAAGAACAGCGGGCGCTGATGACTGCTGGCGAATCAGAGCCTGAATGATCCTCGGGAGCTACTTCGCGCCCGAATACTCGCTGAAGATCCCGAGCTCGACATGCCTCGCCGTGTCGATGAATCCCGCCTCGCGCAGCGCGTCGAGGATCACCTCGGGACGAACGCAGTCGCGGGTCGTCTCCCAGTAGTACCGGAACAGATCGGTCGTGCGCGGCTGTCGCGTCAGGATCCGCGCGAGCGTCGGGACGACATACCCCATGTAGGCACCGAGAAGTGCCCGCGGAATCCTCGCCTCCGGCGCGGTAATCTCGAGAATCAGAAGCCTTCCTTCCGGTCGGAGGGTTCGGAAGCACTCGCGGAACACGACGACGAGATCGGCGAAATGACGCATCGCGAAACCGATGGTGATCCTGTCGAAGGCGCCGCTGCGGAAAGGCAGACTCTCCGCCGGCGTCTGCACCCTCGGGCTTTCCGACCGGCCCGCGTGCAGCATCCCGAAACTCACGTCGCAGGCGACGATCGCACCAGGCTCGCCGGTTACCTCCGCTGCCGCGCGGGCGACCACGCCTGTACCGCTCGCGAGATCGAGGAGCTTCATGCCCGGCAGCAGGCCGGCGCGTTTCACCGCTTCCCGCCGGTACCAGTCTCCGGAGCCGAACGAAAGAAAGCGAACGCCCCAGTCGTACCAGGGGGCGGTGTCGTCGAACAGCTGCCTGACGTAGCCTTCGCGATGCGCGTCGTCACCGTAGATATGCTCGAGTGTGCGATGAGGCACCACGGGGTTCATGGCTGCGGCTCCAATCCTTCGAAGATCAGATGCACGGGTCGCTCGTCTCCACGCGCGTACTCCCGATCGATCTCCGCGACATAGTCTTCCGCGGAGCGGTCATAGGTCCGGCCGGTTCCGCCTTTCGCTTCTCGCACCTTCTCAGCGCCGATCAGCGACTTTACATAGAGAATCTGGTTGTCGCGCGTCATTCCCTCCCACTGCGCGCGGTTGACGGTGTCTCTCGAACAGGCGCTCGATGCGAGCAGCAGCAGAGAAAGCATCACTGGCAGCAAGCGACGCACGGCCATCAGCGGGGAGTCTCCCTTCGCCACAACTGAGCGATCGGCATGGCTCGGCCGCTGCCGAACGCTTTGCTCGATACGCGCGGGCTCGGCGCAGCCTGTCTCCGTTTGAACTCCGATCCATCGACGAGACGGAGCACTCGTTCGACGAGCGCACGTTCATAGCCGGCGGAGACGATGGCATCCACCTCCCGCCACTCCTCGATGTAGAGCTTGAGAATGCCGTCGAGAACGTCATACGGCGGCAGCGAATCCTGATCCGTCTGGTCCGGGCGCAGCTCGGCGCTCGGCGGCTTCGTGAGTGTCGACTGAGGAATGACTTCACCGTTGCGATTCATCCACTGCGAGATCCTGTAGACCATCGTCTTGTAGACGTCGCCGAGAAGAGCGAACCCTCCCGCCATGTCGCCGTAAAGCGTGCAGTACCCGACCGCCAGCTCCGACTTGTTGCCGGTCGTCAGCAGCATGGCGCCCGTCCGGTTCGACCACGCCATCAGAATATTGCCACGGATACGCGCCTGCACGTTCTCGTTCGTCGTGTCGAAACGATGCTCGCCGAACAGAGCATCGATTGCGGTCTCGTAGGGACGGTAGATCGGCTCGATCGGCACTACATGAAATGCGATGCCGAGGTTCTTCGCGAGTGCACGTGCGTCATCGATCGAGTGCTGCGATGAAAACTGTGACGGCATCGCGATTCCCGTCACGTGTTCTGCGCCGAGCGCCTCGACCGCCAGAGCGGCCGTCAAAGCGGAATCGATACCCCCGGACAGGCCGATCACCATGTCCCTGAATCCGCACTTGCGCGTGTAATCCTGCAGGGCAAGGATCAGAGCCCGGCCGATTTCTTCCTCCTCGGCGACGCCGGCGACCGACTCGCACGCACTCCCCTCCAGCTGAACGAGCCCTCGATACTCCTCGAACTGCGGCGAACAGAAAATCGTCTGACCCGTCGCATCGAAGACGATCGACGAGCCGTCGAACAGCAACTCGTCGTTCCCTCCGACCTGGTTCACGTAGACGAGCGGCGTTGCGTACCGGGCCGCGATTTTCGAGAAGATCTCCCATCGCGCACGCCGCTTTCCCGCATTGAAGGGCGAAGCCGAGATATTGAGAAACACCTCGGCGCCCTGTCTCGCGAGCTCGTCGACCGGATTCCGACAGTAGAGCTTCGTTCCTGCGACCTCGTCGTCGAACCAGAAATCTTCGCAGATCACCACGCCGACGCGCCGCCCCGCGATCTCGATGCACCTGACCGCATGCGCCGGCTCGAAGTACCGCAGTTCGTCGAACACGTCGTAAGTAGGCAACAGCGTCTTGTGCTGTTCGAGAATGACGCGGCCGTGCTGCGCAACGATTGCGGCGTTATGTAAAGGCTTGCCGCACCACGTCTCCGTCCGTACGGGACAGCCGAAGATGAGCGCAGTCTCCCCCGTCATCGCCGCCAGCTCGTCCCGCACCGCGAGGCAGGCATCGATGAAGGCAGCACGGTCGAGAAGATCCCGCGGGGGATATCCGCTCACGGCGAGCTCTGGAACGAGAACGACATCAGCACCCGCGCGCACACCTTCGCGATAGGTGGTCCGGATCAGTTCGGCGTTCCCCTCGAGGGCGCCGACCGTCGGATTGATCTGGCCGATATATACCTTCATCCCTGAATGACCTCCCGCACCAGCTCGAGTATGCGAGCTGTCTTCCGTACTGCCGTTCACCGAAAGTTTCTCGTCGAGCGGCCAAACTTTCTTCCGTCACACACGTCAATGACTGGTAACGACAACCTATCTCACTTCTCGACGAGAGGAAACGATGCAGCTGACTCGTAGCGTACTGCTCCTTCCCCTGCTGATCGTGCTGCATCCACTGATCGTACATGCGCAGGAAGCGCCGGCCAGGCGCCAGCATGGGGCGGTCCGCACATCCACACCCCCGGCCATTGACGGGGATCTGGGCGACGCCGCATGGCAGAGCGCGCCAGAGATCACTGGCTTCACCCAGCGCGATCCGAACGAGGGAGCGGAGGCGACGCAGCAGACCCGCGTGCGCGTGCTCTACGACGACGAGGCGATCTACTTCGGCGTGACGATGGAAGACGATGGGAAGGTCACACCACTCCTCGCGCGTAGAGACAGCGACCTGAACAACGGCGATTACATCCGGATCAGCATCGACTCTCAGCATGACCGGCTGAACGGCGCGGCCTTCGTCGTCAATGCCTCCAATGTTCAGATGGACATGATTCTGTACAACGACATCTACGAGGACATCAGCTGGGACGCGGTCTGGCGCTCGGCAACGAAGATCACAAACAACGGCTGGACGGCCGAGGTTCGCATTCCGTTTTCCCAGCTCCGATTTCCGGACAGGCCGGTCCACACCTGGGGATTCAACGTCAGCCGATGGACGGCGCGTCTACGTGAGAGCTCGCGTCTCGTCCACACGCCGAAGAATGAGACCGCCTTCGTATCGAAATTCGCTGATCTGACGGGCATCGAGGGCATCCGTCCGCGTCGGGGTTTCGAGATCGTTCCGTACGGCGTCGCGCGCAGTGACTTTCACAGCCGCTCGAGCAACCCCTACAACCGCGCCTCGATGCATCGAGGAGACGCAGGTGTCGACATCAAGTACGGCCTGACCTCGAGCCTGACGCTCACCGGCACGATCAATCCGGACTTCGGTCAGGTCGAAGTCGATCCCGCAGTCCTTAACCTCAGTCAGTTCGAGACGTTCTTCCCGGAAAAGCGTCCCTTCTTCACCGAAGGCGCCAACATCTTCAACTTCGGCAGCGGCCCCTCCAGCAGCCGCTGGGGCTTCAACATGTCGTTTCCCACGTTCTTCTACTCGAGGCGCATCGGCCGGTCGCCGCACGGTTGGGTCGACCCGGCGTTCATCGACGAAGAGCATGGCGAGTTCGATCGAATCGACCATGTCGACATGCCTCGCGAGACCACGATCCTCGGGGCGGCGAAGCTGACCGGCAAGATCGGCAACGGCTGGACGGTCGGACTCCTGGACGCCCTCACCGACAAGGAGGACGCGCGATTCCTTACCGGTCCGCTCGAGGCAAAGCAGACCGTCGAGCCGATGACGAACTACCTCGTTGCACGCGCGACCAAGGAATACGGACGCGATTCGCGGGCCGGCTTCATGGTTACCTCCGTGACGCGCAGCCTGACGGACAACCTCGAGCCAAAGCTTCGCTCCCAGGCGTACTTTGCCGGTGTCGACGGCTACACGATGTTCAAGGACAAGAGCTGGATTCTGGAGTGGCTCGCCGGGTCCTCTCTCGTCGAAGGCTCCGAGGAAGCGATTGCAGCTACGCAGCGAGGCGCCGCGCGCTATTACCAGCGTCCCGATGCAGGTCACGTCGACTACGACCCCGAGCGCACCTCGCTCAGCGGTTACATGAGCCGCGTGATGCTCTCGAAGCAGAAAGGGAAATGGCGGCCGAACATTCAGGTCCAGGCACTCTCGCCCGGCTTCGAGCTGAACGATGCCGGGTTTCTCCCGCGCGTCGATGCCATCTCCACCCATGCACTCCTTCACTATCGCGACACCGATCCGAAAAAGTACATACGTGAGCAGAGCAGTTGGGTCGGCAAGTTTCAGAACTGGAATTTCGATGGCGATATGACCGCGAACGGGATCGCAACCGGAAACTACGTCCAGTTCAAGAACTACTGGTGGGCTGAGGCGTGGGGTGGCCTGCGAGTCGATGCGATCGATGACCAGCGCACTCGGGGCGGTCCGGCGCTCGTCGGTCCGGGTAGCCACTACGTCGGTAGCGGGTTCGGGAGCGACAACCGTAAGAAGCTTTCGTTCAACATCTGGGCAGAGGCCGTGGAAGTGGATGACGGCGGCGAGCAGCGCTGGACGGGCGGAACCGTGACCTACCGGCCAACTTCCGCAATCCGACTTTCCCTTACTCCCCGAATGGGCCGCTCGAGGTCGCAGACGCAGTATGTCGCGACCGTCATCGATTCTGAACATGAGGCGACGTTCGGTCGGCGCTACGTGTTCTCTACGCTCGAACAAAGACAGTTCGAGCTCGGCATCCGAACTGACTGGACGATGAGTCCGCGGCTTTCGCTCCAGGTCTTTCTGCAGCCGTTCATCGCGAGCGGTGACTACAGTGACTTCAAGCAGCTCGCCCGACCCCGAAGTGACGAGTACACGCCGGCAGCAAGACCCTACGATCCGAACTTCAATCTCCGAAGCATTCGGGGCAGCGCCGTTCTCCGATGGGAGTTCCGTCCGGGCTCGGCCATGTACGTCGTCTGGAACGAGAACCGTTCGGACGTTGCCGGAGTCGGAGACTTCCGTCCACGAAGAGATTTCGCCGCACTAACGGACGCGCCGTCGCAGGACGTGCTGCTCGTGAAATTCTCCTACTGGCTGCCGATGTGAGCCTCATGGCACGCGCCTCGCTGGCACAGCGGACGGGAGACTCTCCCTCGGGATAGACTGAACGTATGTCGGACGAAGACTTCGGGACGATCAATGCCCGCCGCGGTGATCGCGCGCGTGAGATCGAGATTCTCCGCCAGCACTATCTCCGTCACCGCGAAGCTCTCCAGCGGATGACGGCCGATGCGCCGACTCAGCAACTCGCAACGCAATACGAGCAGCTCCTCGCTCAGATCGAGAGCTCCCTCATCAAGCTCAACGAGCTCGAGTCGGCGCCTCCTGTGATTCACCCGCCGGCTCCTCCGCCTGCCGCCGCGCGACAGACTCAGGCAGCATCGCCGCAGCCGCAGAGAGGCACGTTGCAGGATCCCCTGCGACCCTATAACGACACCCTCCGCACCGCCCCCGATCCCGGGTCGCGCCCGTTGATGTCTCATCCAGGGATGGAAGAGGACGAAGACGATACGATCTCCCAGCTGCCGCCTCGCGAGGAAGAACCGCGATCGAGAATCCTGCTGATCGTCGCCATGGCGATCGCCGCGCTCGCGATCGTCGGCTGGCTGATCTGGCGAGCAAGCTCTCCAGATCCGGCGGTGCCGATTGTCGACGAGACCGTAGCACCCGTCACCGAGACCGAAGCGCCGGAGTTGCCGCCGGCACTCGTCGTCACGCCATCCGAACACAACTACGGCGTGATCCGCAAAGGGACGAGAGCAACACGCCAGTTCGAGATCAACAACACCACGGACGAACCTCTTGCGATCCAACTGCAGCGTTCCACCTGCCGCTGCCTTTTCTACGAGTACGCGGAAGTGGTTCCGCCTCAGGGGAAAGAGTCGATCACCGTGACGATCGACGGCTCACGAGCGCCGGTCGGCGAGCTTTTGGAAACGGTCGCGGTCACCGTCAAGAAGGGCGACCCCACGATGAATACATCGCTTGGCGTTGCGGCGACGATCCAGTAGGGCCTCGGAGGTCCTCGGTTCCTCGGAGTTCCTCGGAGTTCCTCGGGTTCCTCGGAGTTCCTCGGTTCCTCGGAGTTCCTCGGTTCCTCGGGTTCCTCAGGTGCCTCCGCGTGGGTTAGGCGTGCTCACGTTTCCCCCAGGCGCCCAAGCCCAAACCTCCCCTGTCATCCACCCTGTCATCCCGAGCCGCCGGAGCCCCGGGGTTGGGCGTGTGGGTGTGAGGGGCGGAGGACGGAGAGGGATCCCTTGCCGACGACCCACCGCGGCGCATCGCCGGTGACCCAGGCATGCCGGGCGGCCGTTCCTGCCGGGTCGTCGATTCAGGGATCCCTCGCCACCCGCTCCCCCTCACGCTCGGGATGACAGGTTCGTCACTGCACCGGCGTCAGTTACGAGGAGTCGATCAACCCGACAAGCTCCAAGGAACCCCGAGGAACCCGAGGAACCCGAGGAACTCCGAGGAACCCCGAGGAACTCCGAGGAACCCCGAGGAACTCCGAGGAACTCCGAGGAACTCCAAGGAACCCGAGGAACTCCGAGGAACCGTCTCCTCACACCCCCCGCACGAACTCCTCAATCGCCGCGTTCACCTCTTCAGGCTTTTCGACGTTGGACAGGTGAGCAGCCGCGGGCACGATCACGAGTTTCGCCCCGGCCACCGCTGCGGCCATCCGCTCGGCATCGGCGGGTGGCGTGATCGCATCGTGCTCGCCCGCGATTACGAGCAGCGGCACCGTGACGCCTGCCAGCACCGCCGTCGCGTCCGCACGCTCTGCCATCGCGCGAAGGGCTGAGGTCACCCCTTCGACCGACGACGAAGTCATGATGTCGCGAACGCGCTCGCGCATCTCCGCGGGTGCGGCAGCCGTCAGCATTTTCGGGAGCATCGAGTCGGCCACGACGTCGACGCCGTTGCCTCGAACCTTCTCGATCGTCTCGTAACGACCGGCGCGGGCCTTGTCGTCGTCTGCGGTCTCGCGCGTATCGATGAGGATGAGGCCCTTGACCCTTTCCGGTGCGAGCTTCGTGGCAGCCAGCGCGACATAACCACCCATCGAGAGCCCTGCGAAAACCGCCTGGTCGATGTCGCGGCGATCGAGCTCACCGATCACGAGCCGCGCGTACTCTTCGATGCTCACCGTTCCTGCAGGAGGTTCCGACCGGCCGAAACCCGGCAGATCAGGCATTACGTGCCTCGCTCCCGGAATCGTCTGCTGCGCTTCGAAGGTCCGTGACGAGAGTGGAAACCCGTGAATCCAGAGAATCGGGACGCCTGTCCCGACATCGGTCGTGTTCAACATGAGTACATCTTATGCGCGGGTGATGCCCGCGCCAGCGACGCCACCGGTTCCATGAGGGTCGCGCGGCTCGCGCGATCCCCGCCGGCCTCCGGCCGGCGGTGGGCTTTGCAGGTGCAGACCCACCCATGAGTGAACCGTTTCCCGAGACGCCCAATCAATGGAACGTCGACCTTCTCCTGAGCGGCACCGATGGCGAGCCGCCATCGGCGATCGCGCGGGCCGCGCGACCCCCTCGGGTTCGCTGGTCCTGAGACATCGCCGCGACGACTCGAAGCGACAACCCAGACCGGCTACACTCCCCCGCCGATGAAGTTGAGAGAGAAGGCGGGACAACTCTTTGCCGTGGCGGTGAAAGGTGGTGACCCGCTGGACGAAGTCGCGAGACACGTGCGCGAAAACCACGTCGGCGGTGTCATCTGGTTTCTCTCCACCATTCGCGAGACCGCGGATGCAAACAGAATGCTGCAGTCACTGGCGATCAAGCCGCTGCTGGTGAGTGCGGACCTCGAGTCGGGTCTCGGTATGAGATTCAGCGACGCGATCTGGTGGCCTCCCGCGATGGCGCTTGCGGCCGCCGGAGACATCGCACTGGCCGAGGCGCAGGCGGCGATCACCGCTCGCAGCGCGCGCGTTCTCGGAATCAATCACATCCTGGCGCCGGTCGCGGACGTCAACGTCAACCCTGACAACCCGGTGATCAACACGCGCAGCTTTGGCGAGAACCCCGATCAGGTCGCGCGATTCGTCGTCGCATCAGTGAAGGGGATTCAAAGCGAGGGGTGTCTCGCGACCGCGAAACACTTTCCCGGACATGGTGACACTCACGTCGACTCGCACCGCTCGCTTCCACTCCTCGACGCCTCGATGGAAAGGCTGGAGGCCGTAGAGCTCGTCCCCTTCGAAGCGGCGATTGAAGCCGGCGTCGCCTCGGTCATGATCGGACACCTCGCCGTCCCTTCAATCGACTCCACCCCTGCTCCTGTGCGCGCCTCCTTCGACACACCGTATGGCACGACGCTGGACGAGGTCCCGAGTCTTGCGACGATTCCGGCGACTCTCTCGCGGCCGATCATCGAAGGGTTGCTCCGGCAGCGCCTCAGGTTCGACGGCCTCGTCATCAGCGACGCGTTCGACATGGGCGGCGTGGCTGCTCATTTCGACGCTGGCGAAGCCGCCGTTCGAGCAATCGAGGCGGGTATCGATCAGGTCCTCTACTCATCCGACACCGATGCAGCGATCGCGGCGGTTATGGCGGCCGTCGAGCAAGGCCGGCTCGACGAGGCTCGACTCGACGAGTCGGTCGCACGGATCGAGAGTGCACGAACGCGAATCGGAGCACCACGCAGTGAAGATCTCTCGTTCATAGACCGGCCCGAGCATCGGGAAATCGCTGAGGAAATCGCGCGTCGCTCGATGACGCTGATCCGTGACGAGCGCGGGCTTCTGCCGCTGCGCGGCAAAGTTCCCACCGCGGTCGTGGTAAGCGACTTCCCGGAAGAGAACCCCTTGGTCGATGCCGTTCGCGAACTGACGCCGGAGCGAGTGCACATCATCAATACGGCAACGTCCGATGATGAGCTCTCGGACATCGACGGCGACGTCGTCGTGCTACTGCTCGCGCTCCGCCCGAAATCGGGCGCCGGCCGGATCGCGCTGCCGCCCGCCGCTCGCCGTCTCGCGGAGCGACTGGGGAGGCGCACCGTCGCCATCTCGTTCGGATCACCTTACGTCGTGCGCGACCTTCCCTCCGTCAGTACCGTCATCTGCGCGTGGGGAATCCAGCCTCTGCTTCAGCGTGCCGCCGTTCGCGCTCTGCGCGGCCAGAACGTAATGCCGGGCCGGCTTCCGGTCACCATCTGAGCGCCGCTACAACTGCCGTGTGACATCCGACATAGCGGTTCAAGCATTGCAACCATAGCCTGCCAGCATGAAGCACTATGACTGGTGGGACTGGTGGCAGGATCGCAAGGATCGTTATCTCCTTTCCGACGAGCCGTATCTCGAGCGCGACCGTTTCGCTTCGCTCTGCGTCGGCACGGGACTTCCCGAGATCCATCAGCGCAGCACGTTCGCGTTCCGGAACGTCCGCGACGGCGCAAACCGCTTCATCGGCAAGAGCCAGAGCGGCGAGAAACCGTTCGCCCGCATCTACACCAGGCTCGGCAATCCGACCACCGAGTATCTCGAGCGCGTGCTCTTCCAGCTCGAATGTCAGCATCTGATCGACCGCGCTCTCGCCGACGACGAGCCGGAGCCGACCGTCGGCTCGATGGTTCTCGCCTCCGGCATGGCCGCGATCTCCACCACTCTGCTCTCCCTGCTCGAGAGCGGCGACGGCGTCATCGCCGGGAACGTCTATGGTTGCACCGACAGCCTCCTCCGGACGATCGGCAGGAAGTTCGGCATCCGTCCGCATTTCGTCGATACCACCGACACTGCGGCCGTCGAGCAGTGTCTGATCGATCATCCTGACGTCGCCGCCATCTTCATCGAGTCTCCCGAGAACCCAAACCTCGGCATCGCCGACATCCGTGCGCTCGGACGCCTCGCCCGTCAGCACGGCGCACTGTTGATCGTCGACAACACGTTCTGCAGTTCCTATCTCCAGCAGCCCTTCCGTCTCGGCGCCGACTTCGTCGTCCAGAGCACTACCAAATACGTGAACGGCCACTCGACCTCGATCGGAGGACACGTCCTCGGTCCCTTCCGCTTCATGAGCGGCGAGTTCTTCGTGATGGCGAAGGACCTCGGTCCGACTCCTTCTCCCATGGACAGCTGGCTGAATTCGCTCTGCGTACAAACGCTACCGCAGCGAATGGACGAGGCATGCAGTCACGCCCTGGAGATCGCACGCTGGCTCGATCGTCACCCCAGAGTCGAGAAGGTCTACTACCCGGGACTCATTCATCACCCTCAACACGAGCTCGCCCAGACACAAATGCGCCATGCAGGAGGCGTGATCGCATTTGAGCTCGCGGGAGGCTACGACCCCGCGGTCCGGCTGATGAACTACTTCGCCTCCAAGGACACGCCGATGGAACTCGCCGTCAGCCTCGGTGGCGCCATCAGCTATATCGAGCACCCTGCGTCAATGACACACGCCGTCGTCCCCGAAGCCGATCGACTCGCAAGAGGCATCACCGACGGCCTCGTGCGGCTCAGTGTCGGTCTCGAAGGGGTATCGACGCTCCTGCAGGCGTTCGATACAGGCCTCGCGCACGCCTACCGGGAGTCGCTTCAGTCGGTGAGGTAGGGGTTCGGAGTTCTTCGGAGTTCTTCGGAGTTCCTCGGAGTCCCTCGGTTCCTCGGAGTTCCTCGGAGTTCCTCGGGAGGCTAAGCCACGCCTATCATCCTGAGCCGCCGGAGCCCCGGAGGCGGGCGTGTGGGTGGGAGGGGCGAAGGACGGTCGAAGGACCCCCACATCTCGGGCCAGCGTGGGCGGTGGTGTCTGCCGGGCGCTCGAACCTGGGGTCCTTCATCGTCCTCCGCCCCGTGCACCCACCCGCCGCCCTCGGGGCTGCGGCGATTCAGGATGACAGGGCAATGGCCTTAACTTAGAGCAAAACCGCCTCACTCAGGACCTCACTTGTCGGCCTCCTCCCGTCGAGCCATCCGGTCCAGTGCGCATCGCGTCAAGGCTGTCATCCCGAGCGTAGCGAGGGATCTGGGGGATGGGCGGTGCCAAACGCGAGCATCGCACCACCCGCCCACCCAGATCCTCACGCTACGCTCAGGATGACAGACTGGCTGAGCCTAAAGTTAAGGCCATTGGGATGACAGGGAGGATGACCGGGAGAAGACTGAAAGCCCCATCCACTTGCCTTCATCCCGAGCCGCCGGAGCCCCGGGGGTGGGCGTGTGTGTGAGGGGCGGAGGCCACCCGAACGCGACGGCCCCGTGCAACGGCTCGGTGACAATGACCCGATCGTCCTTGCCAATGACCACCTATTCTGCTTCACTGACCGCTCGTTCAGCGATCTGGACCAATTGCCACGTAAGAAGCAGTAGAACCGAGGAACCCCGAGGAACCCCGAGGAACTCCGAGGAACCGAATCCCCATGCCCTCCAAATCCAAAGAAGAAGTCGTGCAGGAGTTTCGCGTCCAGTCGATCCAGGAGGCGACCATGCGTGTCATCGCCCGCAAGGGAATGGCCGCCGCCACCATGCAGGAGATCGCTGAGGAAGCCGGCGTGGCGAAGGGGACGATCTACCTCTACTTTCGCGATCGCGATGAGCTGGTGGAGAAGACCTTCGAGCGAGCCATGGGGCTGCTCATGGAGCAGGTCGACGAGGCACTCGACCGCGAAACGGGCATAGAAGAGAAGATCCGTTCGGTGATGAGCGCACAGCTTGCGTTCTTCTCTGCGAATCGCGAGTTCTTCCGGCTCTACCTCTCCCTTCGGATGCCGGAAGGTTCCCCGCAGCAGCAGCGGCGTCAGAAGCGGACCTGCCAGCCGCAGTACCGCTCGCACGTTCAGAAGCTGGCCGACGTGTTGTCGACCGCCATGGAGCGCGACGAGATCCGTCGCGTCGATCCGTATCGGCTCGCCTTGTTCATCATCGAAGGGAGCACCGCCGTAATTCTCGAGCGCCTTGGTGAGGAGACTTCTCCCGACGAGCGCGCCGACATGGAGTTCATCACCACCCTGATTCTGGACGGTATTCGTAAGGGGAGTAAGAGTTGAGACCAGTCATTACCCTGATGCTCGCACTCTCGATCATGCCCGCCGGGTCGAGCCTGGCGCAGCAGCCCGTGACGCTCACGTTCGAGCAGGCACTGGGACGCGCGCTACTGCAGAACAAGTCGGTTGGCCAGGCTCGTCACGAGATCTCCGTAGCGGAGGCGAATCGCGATTACCTCATCTCCGCGGTTCTCCCTCGCATCGCCGCGACCGGTGATCTGACGCGCAACAGCATGGAGCAGTCGTTCGGCGATGGACAGGACAGGTTCACGATCCTGCCTCGTAATGACTGGGCCTATCGCGTCACACTCTCGCAGCCGCTCTATGCAGGAAGACGAGAGTTCCGCGCCTATGCACAGGCGAAGCTCGGAGTCGAGAACGCCCGCGAAGGCTCAATCGCGGCAGAGGATGCGATTCTGTTGCGGGTCGCCTCGAGCTATCTCGCGATCGTGAATGCCGATCGTCGCGTCGAAGTCGAGCGGCGGAACATCGACCTGGCCGAACGCCGTCGCACCCAGGCTCAGGCGTTCCTCGATGCGGGTGAAGTGACGCGTGTCGACGTCCTCCGCGCGGAGACGGCGATGAAGGCGGCGCAACGACTGCTCGCGGCGGCAGAACAGCAGCGCGAACATGCCGCGGCACAACTTCGTATCGACCTCGATCTCGATGGCCCGATCGTCGTGACCGCACCTGATCAGACTCTTCCCCCGCTTCCCGACGAGGCAGCGCTGATCGCGCGCACGAGCTCACGGCCCGACGTCGACATCGCGGAGAACAACGTCAGGATCGCCGACCTCGAAGTCCGCAAGCAGCGCGGCTTCTGGCTACCGACCGTGACGTTCGATGGCGGCTGGATCGGTCAGAAGAGTCCCTTCCCCGCCGCGAACTACGCTTACGGCGCTCTCCGTTTCAATGTTCCGATCTTCCAGTCGGGCGAGGTGCTCGCACGCGTAGCCGGTGCAAAAAGCCGCGAGAAGCAGGCCGAGCTCGCGCTCGAAGAGACTCGTCTGGCGGCACGCGAGGACGTCCGCCGCGCCCTCGCTGATCTTCATTCGGCCGGGATCGGACTGCAACTCGCGAACGAGCAGCTGATCGCCGCGCAGGCAGAGTACGAGCAGGCATTCGAGCTTTACCGCGCCCAGGAAGCCACCTCCCTCGACCTCTCTGCCTCCGAGACCTCGCTGGCCGAAGCGCGTCGCGCGGTCGCCGAAGAGTCTCTCAATCGCGATCTGGCCGAACTGCGGGTCTGGTACGCCGCCGGCGCGATGAAGGAAGCCGTCGTCACACGTCTCAATGGAAATGGAGTAACCGAACGATGAAACGTTCTCTGTTGCTGATCACGATTCTGATTCTCTCTGCCGGCGTTGTCGCCTGCTCCGGCGGCGACTCCAAGGCTGTCGAGGCCACCGGCACGAGTGAAGCCCCACCTCTCCCGGAGGACGTACGGGAGATCGCCGCTGTAACGAACACCGCGTCAACGACGACGGAGACCGCGGTCTCTTCCGCGGTCTTCGAGGCCACCGGAGAATTCGTCTCCCCGGTTCGCTCTGAGCTCGCGCCGAAAATCGGTGGACGCGTCGGACGAATGTTCGTACAGGAAGGAGCGCGCGTCCGCAGAGGACAGCCGGTGCTCGAGCTGGAGACGGACTACACGCGCCTGAACCTGCAGTCGGCCGAAGCGGAGCTCGCCCGCGCCCGAGCCGTCCGCGACGAGGCCGCGCGCGACCTCGAACGCAAGAGAGAGTTGATCGCAAAGGAGTCGATCCCCCGCGCGATGTTCGATCGCTCACAGGCGACCTTCGATCAGGCCAATGCCGCGGTCGCCGGTGCGACTGCTCAGGTATCCCTTCTGCGTCAGCACCTGTCCGACTCGACGCTTCGCTCGCCTGTCGACGGCATCGTCGCCGAGAAACGTACCGATCTCGGCGCGCGACTCGGTGACGGCGGCGTCGCGTTCGTCGTCGTTCAGCTCTCCCCGCTCAAGCTTCGCTTTCAGGTTCCCGAGCGCTACCTCGGTCGCATCAATCCCGGCGACAAGGTCAGCGCACTCGTCGACCCTTATCCAAATGAAGCCTTCGAGGGAACCATCAAGACCGTCGGCGGAGTCATCGACCCGCGAACACGAACGATGTTCGCGGAAGCCGAGTTCGCAAACACCGACGGCCGCCTGAGGCCCGGACTGTTCGCACGAGTAACCACCAGCATCA
>DASVLC010000049.1:0-26141 GCA_036385045.1 Thermoanaerobaculia bacterium
ACAGCGTGGAGGTGATTGGCTCAAAGCTGACGCCGGCGGCCCATGCCGCGTTCACTGCTGCCGGCTTCTCGAGTCCTGAATCCCGGACGGACGGTTTCAGCTGCAAACGTGCGGCCCGCTGAAGGCGCAGCGCACGGCCACGTCGCGGCGTCCGTGGGGGTCGCGCGGCCTCGCGCGATCCCCGCCGGCCTCCGGCCGGCGCTGGGCTTTGCACGCGCAGACGACCCAGGAGTGAATCGCCTTCCCGAGACGCCCATCGATGGACTGTCGACCTCGTCCTGAGCGCCACCGATGGCGAGCCGCCATCGGCGATCGCGCGGGCCGCGCGACCCCCTCGGCCTCCCTCTCGTCCGACTCAGTACTCTCCGCAGACCGTATCGATCAGAATCGCGCAGACCTGATAGGGGTCCATGTTCGCGGCGGGACGGCGATCTTCGAAGTAGCCATAACCGAGATTGGCGGTGGCCATCGGGATCCGGATCGACGCGCCTCGATCACTGACGCCCCAGCGGAACTGATGAATCGGAGCGGTCTCGTGCAGGCCGGTAAGCCGCTCTTCATTGTGCGCACCGTACAGCTTCATGTGATCCTCATGACGCAATTCGAGTTTTCTCATCGCATCTTCGATCACCTTCATGCCACCCTCTTCCCGCATCGCTTTGGTCGAGAAGTTCGTGTGCGCACCCGCACCGTTCCAGTCGCCTTTGACGGGTTTCGGATAGAGCGTTGCGCTGATGCCGAACTCTTCGCCGATCCGGTACAGGAGCCAGCGTGCGAGCCAGAGCTCGTCGGCGACCTCCAGAGGTCCCAGCGCGCCGATCTGAAACTCCCACTGCGCCGGCATCACTTCCGCGTTCGTCCCGACGATCGAGATTCCGGCTCGAACGCAGCAGTCCGCATGCGCCTCCACGATGTCCCGTCCGAACACCTCGTCGCTTCCCACGCCGCAGTAGTAGCCTCCCTGCGGTGCGGGAAAGCCCTTGTCGGGCCAGCCCATCGGACGGTTTCCTTCGAACAGTGTGTACTCCTGCTCGATGCCGAACCATGGTTCATGCGCGGCGTAGCGCTCGGTGACCTCTCGCAGGTGTGCCCGCGAATTGCTCCAGTGGACCGAGCCGTCGGGATTCAGGACCTCACACAGCACCAGGATGTCGTTTTCCTTATGAAGGGGATCGGGAACGACCTTGACCGGACGCAGCAGCAGATCGCTGAAGTGTCCCGTCGCCTGATAGGTGCTCGAACCGTCATAGCCCCACTCAGGAATGTCGGCCAGTTTCTTGACCGGTGCGTCGAGAATCTTCGTTTTAGAGCGCAACTTCGATGTCGGTCTCTGTCCGTCGATCCAGATGTATTCAGCTGTAATTTTCCCCAAGGTGATCCTCCTCAATGATTACCGGACAGTGACTGCGGTCTCGAGACACGGTGTGGAACGGAAGATAGCAATTTTGGGGCAAGCTGCGAAGCTGCTGCGATCGGCGAGACCAAAAAATTCACTCCACGACTTCCACCGCCAGCGTCACAGCATCTCGGGTGTCGGAGCCACATGCGGGCTCTGACCGGCGGCATGGGAGACCAGCGTTTCATCCCAGACGACGACGCGGTTCTTCCCGAGCGACTTGGCGCGGTACATCGCGATGTCTGCGCGGCGCAGCAATTCGCTTTTCTCGAGATCGATGGTTCCGGCGCCGGTCCGATCCGGTTCGTACTGCGTGATCCCGATCGACGCAGTGAGCACACCCCTCAGGTGGACCGCCGGCATGCTGAAGCCCCACTCCCGTTCGAGGAATGACGCTTCGTCGATCGCCTTGCGGATCGCCTCACACATCGCTACCCCCTCCTCGAGCGACTTGCCGGGGAGAATCATGACGAACTCGTCACCGCCGTAACGTGAGAGAGTCGCGGCGTCGTCAAAGACGATCGTCTTGAGCAGATAGCCCACTTCGCGGAGGACCTGACTGCCAGCCAGATGGCCGTGACAATCGTTGACGTACTTGAAATTGTCGAGATCCATGAATACCAGGACGAGGCTCGTTCCGCTCGCCTGGGCCTCGAGCAGAGACTCCGACAACCGCACGTGAAACCAGCGGTCGTTGAACAGTCCGGTCAGATCGTCTTTGCGGGCGAGCTCGTGCGCCCGCTTCGCATCGAGAGCGTTCTGAAGAGTGAACGACGTGTAGCCGGCGAAGATCTCGAGCAGGGTCATGTCGCGCCGGGTGAAGCTCGTCCCGTCCCGCCGGTTGATCAGTTCGAGCACCCCGCAGACGTGCTTGCCGATGTAGATAGGCACTGCGACGACCGAGTGGGTCTTATGTCCGATCTTCTCGTCGATCTCCGAATAGAAGTACTGATCCTTGTTCACGTCTGCCGACAGGTACGGCGTCCCCGTCTGGTAGACGCGGCCGACGATTCCATGCTGGGCCGAGATACGCTGTCCGACGAGGTCTCTGCTCGAATCACCGAAAGTCGCAATGAAGACGAGCTCGTTTTCGCGCCTCGGTCCGGCCTTCCGGAACGGATCGTCGAGAAGGATCGATCCCGACTCGGAGGGAACGAACTCGAAGGCCTTCTGCAGAATCTGCCTCAACACGAGATCGAGATCGACCTCGTTGCTCAGCAGCAATCCCGCTTTGTGGCGCTCGAGAAAGCGCTCCAGCTGGGATATTTCCAGGGAATGGAACTGGATCATTTCAAGTCATTCAAAAGGCGGCGGTTTCGGAATTATAGGCCCGTTCGCTACTTCCTCGCGTTCCTCGGCTGCTCTCGCCTCGATTTCGAACGAAATCGCCACGTAAGCAGCAGCCACTGAACGGAGGCGGACATAAAGGGCCGCGAACTCCCGCAGATAACGCCACAGGAAGCGCAGAAGGCCGAGACGCTCGATCTGCTCCACGTGCGCCAGCTCGTGCCGCAGCAGCCTCACGAGGCTTTCTGGCCGCATCCTCTCAGCGGCGCTGCTGAGATAGATCCGTCGTCCGAGCGTGATTGCGACGACGTCTCGTAGCAGCCAGGGCCGGAGCCACCACGGATATCCGAGCCTGAAATAGACCCGCCGTCCGGCAGCGAGTTGCCTGAAACGACTCTCGATATCCAACGGCGCGGATTCCGACGTCAGCGCTTCCTGATCGACAGCGTAAGCTCGAATCGCGCGACAGGCTCGTCGCCGAGGGTTTCCGGCACCGTCGCGGTCACCCGAACGGTCGCCTCCTCCCGCTCTCCAGTCTCGAGCGCACGTTTCAGCAGTTCCTGAACGATCGCACCGTCATCGTTCGTGAACACGACGTCTCCCTCGGCGCGCTTCAGAAACTCCGCCTTCATGTCTTTGAAGATGAACGCGATTCGCTCCCCACGCTCCCGAACCAGGCTGAAAGCGATCAGACCGGCTGCAACGTCGGCCCCCATGCAAAGCGTGCCGAGATACATCGCGCGGATATCGCGGCGCCGCGTCCTCCAGTTGAGGGGTACCCGCACGACGCAACGGTCGGCAGACAGCTCCAGGATCTTCGGACTGATCAGCCAGAGCAGAAAGACATTCTGCAGCGACCAGAGGCGAACCATCGTCGTCGGCTTCATGCCGCGAGGATACATGCTCTGCGCCGGACTTCTAGCGCTTCACGCGTGACGGATCGAGCTTCCGCCTGGCGTAGGGAATCGTCGCGCGGTCGTAGATCGCATCCGGCACCAGCCGCAGCAGTCGCATGAGCATCGACATCGGCCGGGGGAACTCGACGAGACGCGCCCCCCTTTCGATTCCATCGGCAATGACCGCGGCCGACTGATCCGCCTGCATCAGAAAGGGCATGCGAAACCTGTTCTTCTCGGTCATCGGTGTGGCGACGAAGCCGGGATTGACGATCGTGACACCGACTCCGTACGGCGCAAGCTCGATGCGGCTCGATTCGAGAAACGCCTGCATCGCCGCCTTGCTGGCGGAATAGGGTCCCGCGGTGGGAAGGCCTCGCAGTCCCGCGACCGAGGCGACTCCGACGAATCTGCCCTCGCCACGTTCGACCATTCGTGGAATGACGGCGTCGAACAGGTAGAACATGCCGAGCACGTTGACGCGAATCACCCGCTCGGCGTCATCGAGACTGAATTTAGAAGCATGTCCGGGGATGCTCACCCCGGCATTGGCAATGGCGAGATCGAAGCTGCCGCCAAGCGCATCTTCGCCCGCTTTCACCGCCTCGCGAACGGAGTCGCGGTCACTCACGTCACATGAGATCGCAACCGCGCTCGAGCCGCGTGCCTTCAGTTCCGATGCAAGCTGGTCGAGCAGTTCGGTGCGGCGAGCGAGAAGCGCCAGCGAATGTCCCCGTCGGGCGAGTTCGATTGCGAGGGCGTGACCGATGCCGCTCGAGGCTCCCGTGATGATCGTCCGACGTGTCATGACCGCATCGTAGCAGCGGACGCGCTACTCGCCGATGATCTTCACCAGCACCCGCTTGTCGCGTCCTCCGTCGAACTCCCCGTAGAAAATCTGCTCCCACGGTCCGAAATCGAGCCGGCCGGCCGTGATTGCGACAACGACCTCACGACCCATGATCTGCCGCTTGTGATGTGCGTCGCCGTTGTCTTCGCCGGTGCGATTGTGGCGATATCGCTCGGGACTCGGGTCGTACGGTGCCAGCCACTCGAGCCACTTCTTGTAATCCTCGTGGAGCCCGCGCTCGTCGTCATTGATGAAGACGCTCGCGGTGATGTGCATCGCGTTAACCAGGCAGAGTCCTTCCCTGATGCCACTCGCGCTCACCTCGCTCTCGATCCGGCTCGTGATGTTCACGAACTCCATCCGCTCGCGGGTGTTGAAGGTCAGATGCTTCGTATGGGACTTCATGGGCGAACGATGCAGGATGCGAGGCGATGACGCAAGTCAGGGGCCGGGCATGGCGAACGACGCCGCTTCAACGCGCCGGCAGGCGCGCTGCTATGCCCTGCGACCGGCCCCGCGCGCCCTCACCTGACCTGCGGCAGCCGCGCCCGGTTCTCGAACACCGTCGCAAAGAGGTCACCGACCTTCGCGAGCCGGTCGGGCATCGTCCGCATCGTGAACTTCATCGGATCGAGTGTCTTCGTGATCTCGCTCCAGCGGAGAGGCGCCGAGACCGGTGCTCCGTCGATTGCCCGAAGGGAGTAAGGGGCGACGATGGTCTTGCCATAGCCGTTCTGCATGCAATCCAGATAGAGCCTTCCACGCCGCTTCGCGAGTGCGCGCTCCACCGTCATTCCAGGCACCTTCGCGGCAACCGCCGCCGCTACCGAGCATGCAAAGTCTGCCGCCTGGTCGTGCGTGTAACCCGCTGCAAGCGGGACAAGCACGTGGATGCCTCGCTTGCCGGACGTTTTCGGTACTCCCGGTAACTCCAGATCCTCGAGCAGCCGCCGGATCACTCCCGCCGCCTCGATCGCCTGCTCGAATCCTTTTCCCTTCGCCGGGTCGAGATCGAAGATGAGCCAGTCCGGCTCCTCGAGACTCACGCCACGCGCCGACCACATGTGGATCGTCAGGACCGACATCTGCGCCAGCCAGCGCAGTGAATCGACGCTGTCAACCGCAAGGTGCCGAACGGTGCGACGACTCGTTCGCGTCGGCGTTTGGATGTACTTCAGCCAGGCAGCCCCCTCGCGCCCTATGTTCTGTTGAAACCACGCGGGCTTATCGATTCCCTGGTTCCAGTGCTCCAACGCGAGCGGCCGGTCGGCCAGGGCGCGCATCATCGGCTCTGCAACAGCCTCGTAGTACGACGTCACGTGTCGTTTCGTGAAGCCGTCCCGCGGATAGAGCAGCCGCTCGGGATTCGTCAGCTTCACGCGTGGAGTCGTGGCTTCCTTCGAGGCAGCCGCAGTGCGCGGAACCTCGCGAATGACTTCGTTGACCGCTTTGTCTTCGCGCAGTCCGAGAAACGACGGATGGCGCAGACGCATGTCGGACGTCCACTCGGTGAATGAAACCTGCGCGATCAGCCGCGGACGTACCCAGTGGGCCGTCTTCAGGCGAGGGGCTCCTTTGACCATCGCCTTCGGGACCTCGTCCTTCCCCAGCGTTTCCCGCAGTTCGGTTCGCAGCTTCGCCGAAAAGCCGGTCCCTACCTTCCCGGCGTAATGCAGCTCTCCGTCGTCGCCGAAGTAGCCGAGGTGCAGCGAGCCGATCTGGCGCTCGCTCGCGCTGCTCGGCTGCCAGCCAACGATGACGAGCTCCTGCTGGCTGATCGCTTTCACCTTCAGCCACTCTTTCGACCGGCGACTCTCGTAGATCGATCGTCGTCGCTTGGCGATGATTCCTTCCCAGCCGTCCGCTGCCGCCTCTTTCAACGCGTCGTCGCCCCTCCCCTCGAGCGTCCGCGAAAGCGAAACGCCGGCGGGCGGACGCTTCAAGAGCGTTGCGAGCAGCGCCCGCCGCTCTTCGTAAGGAAGCCGCCGGAGGTCGCGCCCGTCGAGCCAGAGGAGATCGAACAGAATCAACTCAGCCCGTCCGCTTCCCTGCTGCAGCAGTTGAAATCTCGGCGTGCCTCGTTCGTCGAGTACGACGATCTCTCCATCGACCACGACCTCGGAGGCGCGTAATTTCTTCAGCGCTTCGAAGCTCCGCGGAAAACGGCCGGCAAGATCGAGCTCGTTCCGGCTCAGCATCGCGGCTTCGCCGTCGATCACCGCGCCGACCGCACGGAACCCGTCGTACTTCAGCTCGAACGCCCACTCGGCAACGTCACCCGGCGCTTCCGCGCTGAGAGTTGCCAGCATCGGAGGGAACATCTTTCTGAGCAGTTGCTTCGGCGTCATCTTCACCTGCCTGCGTCACCAGCTACATCCGCACACCACATGCCTCATCTACCGGGGAACGCGCCGGTAGGCGCGACGGATGGTAGCCGGTGGTGGAGCGCAGCGACGCCACCGGAATCGCGTGGCCTAACGAGTTTGCGCCCTGGCAGGACGCTGGACAAGTCGCGGTAACGTGATCCCAGACGACCTTCCAGCGCCTTTTCCAGGGCGCGCAAGCCCGGTGGCGTCGCTTCGCTTCCACCACCGGCTACCATCCGCCGCGCTTCCAGCGCGCTGCTGCCACTAGCGCCAGCCACGACCGCAAGCTTCTCGAGCTCGACGTATATGAGGCTCACTCCGTTATTCTCGGGCCCGGGCCCGAGCCCGCGCCCGAGCCCGGTCTTTGACTCTTAAACGAAAAGCAGTCTCACGCCAGACGACCGGTGATCCTGAGGTAACACTCCTCCGTGCCGACGACCGAGACCTGGCCGGCGGCCTGCCACTCACGGAACCGCCGTTGAACGGCGGCAGTTTCGAGCAGACTCTCGCCACCGAGGAAACCGACCAGCAGCGCTTTCGGCACTTCGGTCGTGCCGCGGCTGCGGATTCGTTCCATTCCGACCAGAAGGGCATCGAGGCGGTACTGGAGGTCCTCGTCGAGCAGCTCAGCCTGCGAACCGCTGCTGACCGCTCCGAGGCCGAGGAAGCTTTCGAAAGGCATGGGACGAAACTCCTTCACGCCTTTCTCGGCGATCTCCTGGTCGCTGAGTTCGTCTGCGAGAGTGAGACCCGGAATTTCGGTGCCGACACCGTCGATCTCCCACCCAATCCACCGAACCTTACCGAGCAATGCAATCTTCTGAAGGTACTTCGCCATAGAACCCGCGCTCTTCCAGCCTAGAGCTTTGCCGATTGTGCCTCATGAGCAGCCCTGGAGTCATGCTGACATCAATGGCATCAGGTTCGCAATATAACTCGCAGCCCCGAACTCAGGGGACGCTGGCGACACAAGAAGCGCGTCGATATTCGCAAGGCGGTCGACGCGCTTTTCTTTTGTCCGGAGAAGATCACATACAGGTGTGATCCACATGCCACCCGCATCACCTCTTCCGACGTATCAAACAGAGGAGGAGGGCTCGCCATGAAACGAGCACAAGCCAGTCTCCTGACTCTCATCGCAATCCTCGCAGCAGCTACGATCGCCCTTGGTCAGTCGACCACCTTCAAAGTCAGAAACGTGCTCGACCGATCGTTCCGCAACGAGATCGAAGCGGCGGCTCGGTACGACCAGTTCGCCGCGAAGGCAGCCGAGGAAGGTTACCCGGGAGCCGCAAGTCTGTTCCGCGCGGGAGCTGAGGCTGAGCGTGTCCATGCACGTCGCTTCGAGCAGGCCATGAGGGAACGCGGTGTCGATGTTCCGAACTTCACACCCGCGGAGGTAAAAATCGGAACTACGCTGGAGAACCTCCGCCTGTCGGCCTCGCTCGAAGTCTCCGAACGCGATGGGATTTATCGCGAGGGGATCGACGCCGCTCGCGAAGCGCGCGACGAGAAACTTTCGGGTGTCTTCGACCAGACCCGCGACACGGAGGTCGAGCACGCGAACCTGATGCAGACGGCTGCCCGCCAGCTCGAGCAGCTGCGCAAGCCGAAGGCTTATCACGTCTGCCGGGAATGCGGCTACACGACCGATGTCAATCTGCCGATGTGCGTGCTGTGCCGGAGCAAGAAACATCCGCACACGGTCGAATGACGGACGGCACCGGGCTTTGCGTTGCTCGTGGCCGAGGTACTGACAGCCCTTCGGCCACGGTCGACGGGGCACGTCATCATCATTGACGATTCCTTACCCTCGAGCGTCAGGAACCTCGGCAATACCGGCCAGTCCTTGGAGTAGACTTCACCCGATGGATGACGCACTGACTACGATCTATACCGCGCACGTCACGATCAACAAGCTTCGGCATGACCGGGCGCTGTCGGAGGCGAAGTTCGACCACGCCGTGATCTTCTCCGGCGGGCTGCACTACCAGTTCGTCGACGACATGTCCTACCCATTCAAAGTGAATCCCCACTTCAAGGGATGGGTACCGGTGACCGACAACCCCAACAGCTTCGTCATCTACACGCCGGGGCTCAAGCCGAAGCTTCTCTACTACCAGCCGGTCGATTACTGGCACAAGGTGGCGGGCGTGCCGTCCGACGAATGGGTCGAGAAGTTCGACATCATCATGCTGGCCGATCTCGAAGATGCAAAGCAGCACATTCCCTCTGGCCGGTCCGCATTCATCGGAGAGTGGGACGAGCGGTTCGCCGCATGGGGTGACCTCACCGCGAACCCGGAGCAGGTAGTGAACAGCCTCCACTTCGACCGTGCCTGGAAGACGGAGTACGAGATCGAGTGCATGCGGCGGGCTAATCGCCGTGCAGCGCGTGGCCACGTCGCAGCCGAACGGGCCTTCCGCGAAGGACAGTCGGAGTACGAGATTCATCTCGCTTACCTCCTCAGCGCCGATCATGTCGACGAAGAGCTCCCCTACGGCAACATCATCGCCCTCAACGAAAACGCGGCAACGCTGCACTACTACCACCACGACCGCGAACGGGTGGACGACGCGGCGCGCTTCTCGTTTCTGATCGACGCCGGAGCATCATGCAACGGCTATGCGTCGGACATCACTCGGACCTACTCACACCGCCGCGACGAATTCCAGTCGCTCATCGAAGCGATGGATGTGATGCAGCTCTCCCTGGTCGATGCCATTCGCACCGACGTCGACTACGCCGACATCCATCTGCTCGCACATCGGGAAGTCGCCCAAATCCTCCTGAAATTCGACTTCGTCTCGGGGATCGATGCCGATGGAATCGTCGAGCGGCGGATCAGCTCGACATTTCTCCCTCACGGCGTCGGCCACTACCTCGGCCTGCAGGTCCATGACGTCGGCGGGTTCATGGCCGACCGCACCGGAGCCACGATTCCAAAACCGGAGGGCCATCCCTACCTGCGTCTCACGCGCGTACTCGAGCCCGGGATGGTGTTCACCATCGAGCCCGGCCTCTATTTCATCGATTCGCTGCTTGCCGAGCTCCGCTCCCGTGACGAGGCGAAGTATCTGAACTGGGACAGGATCGATTCGTTCCGAAAGTACGGCGGCATCCGTATCGAGGACAATATCGTCGTGACGGACACAGGCCGCGAGAACCTCACGCGAGCTGCATTTGACGATGTGGCCTGAGCTGGCAGAAACACGGGAGCTGAAGTCAGTCCTCGAGGTACTGTCGGCGATGATCACGCCGGCGGTGCTCATCCTGGCCTCGGGTTCGTTGATCATGACGACGTCGGCCCGGTCGATCCGCTGCGTCGATCGTGTGCGCGAGCGCGCTGCGGAGCTCGAGGAGCTTGGCACGGCGACCGACCCGCCCAGCGAGATCAAGCGGCGTCACCTTTACAACCAGCTCGAGATCAATGCCAAACGTGCACGACTCCTCCAGCGCGCGATGTCGCGTCTTTACGTCGGAATCAGTTTTTTCATCGCGACGAGCGTGGCGATCGGACTCGTCGCAATGCTCGACGTCGACGTCGGCTGGCTGCCTCTCGTGCTCGGCTTCATCGGTGCGGGGCTGCTCTTCACCGCGAGCATCTACCTCATCATCGAGTCGCGTTATGCCATCACGACCATCGACACGGAAATGGACTACATCATCCGCTACTCGTCGGTTCTGATGACCACGCGCGAGGTCGAGCCGGTACGCGATCGGCGGAAGGCCGAAAGGCCTCCCCGACTGTCTGACGAGTGATGGAAGAACACATCCTCATCGAGCTCGCCCTCTTCGCTGCAGCAGGCTTCATCGCTCAGATGATCGACGGCATGCTCGGCATGGGTTACGGCGTAACCGCGACCACGTTCCTCCTCTCTTTCGGTGTCACACCGGTTGTGGCGAGTGCGAGCGTCCACACCGCCGAAGTCGCCACGACCGGGCTCTCCGGGTATCACCACTGGCGCGCGGGAAACGTGATCCTCTCGCTGACTCGTAAGCTGCTCATTCCGGGGGTGATCGGTGGAGTCCTCGGTGCGTACATCCTGACCGAAATCCCAGCCGAGGCAATCCGGCCTTTCATCGCCGGCTACCTCATCCTGATGGGCCTGATCATCCTCGCGAAGGCTTGGCGCCGCAGTGTCCACGTCGGAAGCGAAAAGCACCTCGTCCCGCTCGGGCTCGCCGGAGGATTCTTCGACGCGATCGGAGGCGGCGGCTGGGGTCCGATCGTTACGGGCACGATGCTGGCGCGCGGGAACGAGCCACGCACGACAATCGGCTCGGTGAATTTCGCCGAGTTCTTCGTGACCGTCGCGACCTCGCTCACCTTCATCGTCACGATGGGTGTGCTGGACTGGATCCCGATCGCCGGCCTGGCGGCCGGTGGCGCGATTGCCGCGCCGATCGCCGCACGCTATACCGGCCGGATTCCTGCCCGGCCGCTGATGGTCGCAGTCGGAGTGCTGGTGATCCTGCTCAGCCTTCGGACGATCGTCATGTCGTGGTAGTCGAGGCCCACGCCGGATGTTCCCCGATCAGCTCGAGAGAGCGCGTGAGCAGCGCCGCGTTCTCGGCACGGTTCAACCAGGTCGACCTCCCCGAGGGGTGCGGCAGCACCACGACATCGAAATCCTGACCTGCGCGCGTAACCCGATGCAGCCTTCCAACCGCGTCCTTCAATTCTCCCTTGCCGACGAGTTGTCCCGCCGCAAGCGTTCCTACAGCGATGACGAGGGCCGGCGCGAGGAGCTGCAACTCGCGGTCGAGATGCGCAGCACACCTGGCGATCTCCTCGCTGTCGGGAACTCGATCGCCGCCGTTCTTCGCATCGCGTCCAGGAAAGCAGCGGATTACCGCCCCAATGTGAACCCGCTGTCGAAAGTGCTCTTCCGTCACTTCGAGCCGTTCGGTGAACCAGGCAAAGAGCCGGCGTCCCGCTGTCCAGGCAAAAGGCCGCCCCTCGTCCGCCTCCCGAGGGCCTGGCGCCTGCCCGACAAGCATGACGCGGGCCCCGGCGACCGCTCCGGTGACGGGGCGGCCGGCGACCAGCGGGCAGGCGCGGCAGGAGAACAGCGCCTCGAGATGGGCTGCAAACTCGGGACTCATACGTTACGATCACGAACAATGCGGAGCCTCGGATTCGTCCTCCTTCTGCTCGTCACCCTCCCGGCCACCGCCTGGACTCCCGTCGCTGATGAACGGATCGCGAAGAAAGCAGCGACTCTGGCGCCGCCCGATCTCCGGATGCTCATCGAGAAATTCGAAGGCGATTACCGGCGCGGACTCGAGCTCGCGCGTGCCGACGAAGGAAGCGACTCGCACCACTATTTCGTCAAGAGCCGGCAGGGACGCCTGCGTGATCGCGTCGAACGGGAAACTCGCGGCACGATCTCGATGATTCGCAAAGGCGACCCGATGAGTCACGTCGTGGAGAGGCTCGGCGGACTCGCTCACTTCATGGCCGACGCCAACAACCCATTCCACGCCGCTAACGACGACCCCCGCCTGGCCTCGCTGCGGAATGACTATGCGTCATTTTTCGAGCAGCGCCTGCCGAAGTTCCCTACCGTCTTCTACGGGCTCGACCCGAAGTTCAGCCTGACCCCCTACCTCGATCGGACCTTTGCACGCTCGGCCAGCTTCTATCCCCTCCTGCGCGAAGAGTACTTCCGCGGTGGAGTGCGCCGGAGTGCTGCCTCCTTCGATGATCGATCGACCGGTTTCGGCGTCGCCTCGGTGAGCTACTCCCGCGCTGTTTCGGACCTCGTGAACCTCTACTACTTCATCTGGAAGGAAGCCGGCGGCGACGTCCGTTCGGCAGCCGTCATGCGTGACGGCAATCTACTGCTGAATGCAAATTAGCCGCGCTATTCTCTCCGTCTCCGACAAGACCGGCATCGTCGAGCTCGCCCGTGTCCTCTCGGCCGCAGGCGTTGAACTGCTTTCCACCGGCGGCACCGCGAAACATCTCGAAGACGCAGGCATCGCCGTCACCTCGATCGCGAAGTGGTCCGGCGCTCCCGAGATCCTCGGAGGCCGTGTCAAGACGCTCACGCCGAAAGTCTTTGGTGCGATCCTGCACGACCGCTCCAATCAGGACCATCTCGCCGACATCCAGCAACTCGCCATCCCACCCATCGATCTCGTCGTCGTGAATCTCTATCCGTTCGAGACGACGATCGCGAAGGAAGGCGTCACTCTCCGGGAAGCGATCGAGCAGATCGACGTCGGAGGTCCCTCGATGCTCCGGGCCGCAGCCAAGAATCACCGCGACGTGCTGCCGCTCTGCGATCCGTCGCTCTACGGAGAGTTCATCCGCCAGTTCGAGAGCGGTTCGGTGACCGAGGAGTTCCGGCTCACCTGCGCTCTCCGCGTCTTCGAACGGACCAGCAGCTACGACGCAGCGATCGCGGCCTTCCTGCGCGAACAGACCTCAGCCGGGTCGGCATCAGGCGGCACCGGCGGGCGCGCTTCTCTCGCGCTTCAGCTGGAACGCATTCAGGATCTGCGCTACGGCGAGAACCCTCACCAGTCCGCGGGATTCTACGTGCGCCGCGGTGAGCAGCCTTTCGTGCAGCTCCACGGCAAGGAGCTCTCCTACAACAATCTGCTCGATCTCGACGCGGCGATCCGTCTCGCGAACGCTTTCCAGGAGCCGGCGATTGCGATCATCAAACACACCAACCCCTGTGGGGTGGCACGCCGTGAAACTTCGGCGGCGGCGCTCAGCGCGGCACTCGAGTCGGATCCGGTCTCGGCCTTTGGCGGCATCATCGGCGCCAACCGGGAGTTCGACGGCGAATGCGCTCGTCTCATCGGCGACATGTTCCTCGAAGTCATCGTCGCGCCCTCATTCTCGGACGATGCGGTCACACTGCTCGGCAAGAAGAAGAATCTTCGCCTCGTTACGACCTCGGGAAGAGCTCAGGAGCACGAGCTTCGCAGCGCAGCAGGAGGGTTCCTGATGCAGACGACTGACCGTGTCTCGAGCCGCGGTGAGTGGAAGGTCGTCACTGAACGAAAGCCGTCCGATGAGGAGCTGGAGGGACTCGAGTTCGCATGGATCGTCTGTGCCTACGTGAAGTCGAACGCCATCGTTCTCACGAATCGCTCGCAGTCGATCGGAGTCGGTGCAGGACAGATGAGCCGTGTCGACGCGGCTAAGGTCGCGATCATGAAGTCGCTGCTGCCAGCTGAAGGCAGTTTCGCCGCCTCGGATGCATTCTTCCCCTTCCGCGACGGTCTCGACATCCTGGCCGACGCCGGCGTCCGCGCCGTCATTCAACCCGGTGGCTCAGTCCGCGACGCCGAAGTCATCGCCGCCGCCAACGAGCGGAACCTCGCCATGGTCTTCACCGGCGAGCGGCACTTCAGGCACTAGGGCCAATGGGTTCCGTACAGAACATCAGACTCATCGTCTCCGACATCGACGGCGTATGGACCGATGGCCGGATCATCTATACCGGTGAGCGGAGCGAAACGAAGGAGTTCAACGTTCGTGACGGTCTCGGAGTGAAACTGGCGCAGAGAGCCGGAATCACCATCGTGCTCGTGACGAGCCGCCGCTCGCAATCGCTCGAGCGACGCGCCCATGAGCTCGGAATCGTAGAGATTCATCAGGGGGCAACCAACAAGCTCGAGGAGACGCAGCGGATTCTCGAACGCCTCGGAGCGTCATTCGACGACATTCTCTACGCTGGCGACGATCTTCCCGATCTGGCGCCGATGGCGCGGGCTGGAATCTCGGCAGCGCCGTCGGATGCAGCAGCCGAGGTCTACGCGGCAGCAAAGTGGAAGCTCGGAGCCGCAGGCGGACGCGGAGCGTTTCGAGAGATCGTTGAACGCCTGCTTAAGGAACGGGGCCAATGGGACGAGATCGTCCGGGAGTTTTCGAGTGGCAAGCCAGACGCTGCGAGCATATAGAGAGCGGGCGCTCTATCGCCTGCTCGCCGTACTGACCGCGCTCGGCCGTCGCATTCCTCTTCGGGTCGGCCAGCGTCTGGGGAGAGGCCTCGGCTGGCTGGCCTGGCACCTCGTACGGAAGGAGCGCCGGAAGGCACTCGCAAACATACGGATCGCCTTTCCGGAATGGAGCGAAGAGAAGCGCGAAGAGACCGTCCGTGCAATGTTCCGCCACTTCGGCACCTCCGTCTTCGAGATCGCGTGGCTCTGGAACATGGATCCGGCCATCCGAGGACAGTTCACGGAGTATGAAGGTGCAGAAGCGGTGCTCGAATACCTCGATCGGGGTGAGGGCATCGTCATGATCACGGCGCACTGCGGTAACTGGGAGTGGCTCGCGATCGCCGTCGGACTTCTCGGACGTCCGACCAGCGTGCTGCAGCGGGAGCGCGACAATCCGCGCATGAACCGCTACATCATCGACTTCCGTGCTCTGTCGGGCGTGCAGACGATCGATCGCGGATCACCGACTTCCGCGCGGGAGATGATCCGGGCGGTGAAATGCGGCGGAATTCTGGCGTTTCTGATCGACCAGAACCTTCGGACCGAGAGTGTCCGCGTCCCTTTCTTCGGGCAGCCGGCGTTGACACCGGTCGGGCCGGCGAAGCTCGCGATCCGCACCGAGGCTGTCGTCATGCTCGCATTCGCTGAGCGCAGGCCCGATGGCAGCCACCTGATCCGTTTTCTCGACCCGATCAAGTGCAATCGTGACGACGACCCGATCGCTCTGACCGCACGGCTCACGCTGAAAATCGAGGAACAGATCCGGCGGGTACCCGAGCAGTGGGTGTGGCTTCACGATCGCTGGCGTGCGCGTCCAAAGTGGGACGTCACGCCAGAGGAACCCGATCAGCGAGATTGACTGGGCGCCTCGCGAACGAGTCCGAGGAGTTTCATCAACTCAGCGACGGAAAAGATTCTTCGCGATGAACAGTACGTTCGCTGGACGTTCCGCGAGCCGGCGCATGAAGTATGGATACCACTCGGTCCCGAACGGAATGTAGACGCGCATCCCCCATCCGTCTCGCACCAGTTGCTCCTGCAGGTCCCGTCGCACGCCATAAAGCATCTGGAACTCGAACGAGCCGGGATCGATCGACCTTTCCTGCGCGAACGCCTTCGTCCCGTCGATCATCGCGGGGTCGTGCGTGGCGATCCCGTGGAAAACGCCGCTCGCAAGCATGGTTCTGGTCAGGCGGAGGAAGCTTTCGTCGACTTCGCTCTTCGCCTGGAATGCGATGTCGGCTGGTTCTTTGTAGGCTCCTTTGCAGAGCCGGATGCGAATGCCTTCTTCGCAGAGCTCGCGGACATCCTGCTCGCTTCGGCGGAGATACGACTGGATCACCGCTCCGACGTGGCCCGCATTTCCGGGCATGCGGTGAAGTGCCCGAACGATCTCGAGCGTCTTCTGCGTGTAGCGCGAGCCCTCCATGTCGATCCGGACGAAGCTTCCGACTCGGGCCGCATGCGACACGAGATCCGCGACGATCGAGCGGCACATTGCCTCGTCGACGTCGAGTCCCATGTGCGTCAGTTTCAGGCTGACGTTCGCGTTGAGCCCGCGGCTCGACAGCGCGTCGATCATCTCGTGGTAGAGCTTCGCGCTCTCCGCTGCCTCTTCGCGATTCGTGACATTCTCGCCAAGGTTGTCGACCGTGGCGCTCATTCCGAGCCCATTCATCCTTGCAGTTGCATCGAGTGCATCTGCGACGGTCATACCTGCGACGAAACGGCCCGACATCCGGCGCCCCATCGAGGAACGCTCGGCTGTACGGCGGATCATGGTGCTCTCAGAGAGTGCGATGAAGATTGCTCGAAGCATGGTTTTCAGGCCTTGTCGCGGGATCCCGCGCGTGACGACGGCGGGCATTCTACATGCGGCCGGATGACGCCGCTGCAGCCGGTTCCGTAGAGCCTCTGTGACAAGCGACACCGAACTATCAACGGCGCCTCACGTGGCTTTCGCGACTACCGCCGCACAGATCCGGGACGCCCCGGCATCCTGCAAGGCAAGGGCACACGCGCGAAGTGTTTCCCCGGTGGTGCTGATGTCGTCGACCAGCAGAATCGATCTCCCGCCGACGGCCGGCGTCGCGGAAAAGGCATGCCGGACGTTCGCCGCGCGCTCGCGTTTAGGCAGGGTCGACTGAGTCGCACCATCCTCGGCTCTGGTCAGCGTCTCGATCTCGCACACGACACCGACCCGACGTGACAACGCCCGCGCCAGAAGCTCCGCCTGGTTGTACCCACGACGCCGCTCTCTCGCCGGCGGCATCGGCACCGGCACGATTGCGTCGAACAGCAGATCGCCTCGCGCACGGAGGACCTCCTCGAGCAGCGCCGATAGCGCTTCGTCCAGAAAATCATGGCGCTGAAACTTGAGCGCGTGGAGCAGCCGTTCCAGACCGCCGCGGTATTCGCCCCACGCCAGACACCATTCCACCGGGAGCGGGTCGACGCGACAGGCGAGACAGAGGTATTCGTCCGCGTCGCGTACCGGAGACGGCTGTGAGCAGGAGGCGCAGGTCGCGACCTCGATCCGTGGAAGAGTGGCCCAGCAGCGATTGCAGCACGACGCCGTCCGATCCCTCCACGGCAGCTCCCGATCACAGCAGGCACACCACGATGGCAGAACGATTCTCAGCGCCTCACGTCCAAGAATCGACAAGGCGCTTCGGCCCCTGCGATACAGGGTCGAGCCGAGTTCTCGTTGCACCCCGGCATTCTACCGATCAACAGGAGCGTTCACTTTGATCAACCTCGAGGCTTCCCTTATAGTGCCCGCCATGAAACGGACCGCAATCCTGTTCGCGCTCATCCTCGCGAGCACACTTCCCGCCTGGGCTCAGTCGGCCGAATTCGGAGTGATCGTAGGCGGCAGCATGCGCAACATCGGCTCCGCACCCGAGTTTCCCGGAGATCCGCATCTGGACGACGGATTCTCTTTCTCCAACGGCTCATTCGACCTCTACTGGTCGATGCCGATCGACAGTGATACGAATTTCCGCATCAAGCTCGGGAGAATCGAGGGTCCGGTCGCGTTCGAGTCCGTCATCGAGGGTGACGATACGGTCTACCGCCGTGATGTGGACGGCGAGGTGCAACACATCGCCGGAATCATCGATTACCGATTCGACGAGGCCTGGGGCTCGACCGGTATCTTCGGTGGAGTCGGTCTGTATCGCCAGACCGCACCGGGGTTCGATTCGCGGAGCGACTACGGCTTCACCGCCGGTCTCAACGGCGACTTTCCTCTGACGCGACGCTTCGGTGTGATCGCCGAGGTCGCCTACCACTGGACTCGTGGCGACTTCGATCCGCGCTACCTGACTGCTGGTGCAGGGATGAGGGTCAGGTTCTAAGCACGCGCTCTCCTCGTTCTCCGGCGGCCCCTCAACTGGCAACGTGATTGCTCCCCCCCTTAGGGCGTATCACAACGCCTCGAGGAGAGCCTATGGCCGAAAATCGTAATCAGCAATCCAGCTCCAGAAACATCCGCGACCTGATGACACCCAGTCCCGAGTGTGTGTCCGATCAGGACTCGGTCCGCGATGCCGCCCGCATCATGAAGAATGAGGACACCGGAGTCGTTCCGGTCGTCGACGGCAGCCGGAAGATCATCGGTCTCATCACCGACCGCGACATCGTCGTCCGCGGACTCGCCGAAGGGCGCGACCTCGAGAACCTGCGCGTGAACGAGATCATGACGAAACAGGTGCGGAGCGTCAAAGAGGATGCGTCCCTCGACGAAGTCATGACCCTGATGAGTCAGTCTGACATTCGCCGTGTGCCGGTGGTGAACGGCAAGGACGAAATCGTCGGTATCGTCTCGATCGGCGACATAGCAAACAAGACAGACGACCGGAAGAGCGTCGGCAGGACCATCGAAGACATCAGCGAGGCGCCTCCCAACAACTGATCACAGGGCTCGGACGCGGACCGAACCTTCATCGAAACAATCGCCAAAAGACGAGGCTTGTCGCCCCTCTCCCCGCGATTCCAGCGGGGAGAGGGTGGCCCTGAGCGAAGCCGAAGGGCCGGGTGAGGGGCTGCGCCACGCGACCACACACGAGCAAGGTGCCCAGGGGCGGCCAGAATGCCCGCTGAAGCCCAGCCGTTCCCCGCGCGGAATGCGCGCCCCGCCCGCGGCCGTTTCCTGCTCCCGTGAACCGCATCCTCTCCGCCCTCGCCCCCTTCGTCTTCGTCACAGCGGCCGCTGCCGTGGAGGTCGATCCCCGTCTGGACCGCGCAATCCACGAGGCGCTGCCGGTCTGCAAGGGGGCGACTGTCGCCCTCGAGGAGCTGCCGATGAAGCTGCCGGCACGCTTCAAAGGAGCCATGGTGAAGGTCGAGAGCGCGAACCACGCCTGCGACGGTCAGTACGCCGCGGTTCTCGCTCCCTCGGGCAACGTCTTCGTCGGCATGCCGTGGGTCATCGAACGTTCCGAAGGGACGAGCATCGAAGAGAAGCTGAAGAACTTCAGCTGGCGAAATCTGCAAGCGAACATGATCGTCACAGTCGACCGCAAGCTCTCGGAAGACGGGCTCTATCCGGTGACCCTGACGCAGGTAGTCGAAGCCGGCAGAATGCCGATGCACGGGATGGTCGATCCCGAGGGCCGCATCTTCTTTTTCGGACAGTTCCGTAAGGGTGAAGCACGCGCCGCACGTCTCAAGGCTTTCGAAAGCGCGCTCGCGAAAGCCCCTGCTCGCGGTCCTGCCGCGGCTCCCGTCACTCTCGTCGAGTTCTCCGACTTCCAGTGTCCGTCATGCGCGCGATCGGCTGGTATTGCCGAGTCGATCCTCTCGCGTTTCGATGGCAAAGTACGCTACTCCCGCTCGGACCTCCCGCTTACAGGCCACGCATGGGCGTTTCCGGCCGCAGTCGCCGGAAGGGCGATTCACCGGCAGAAGCCGGACCTGTTCTGGGCTTACAAGACGCAGGTCTACGACAATCAGCCAAGTCTCAACGCATTCGTCTTCTGGGACTGGGCACGCGGTTTCGCCGAAGACAACGGGCTCGATCTCGCACGCTACGATGCCGACATCGCTTCCGAAGAAATCAGGAGTGAGATCCTCGAGGCAGCCGGACTCGCCTTCTCCTACGACGTCGGCGCCACTCCGACCTTCATGGTCAACGGCGCCATGGTCAACGCCGGACAGAACGGCGCCGATCTCATGGCGTACATCGAGAGCCTGCTGAAGTAGCGGGTTCCTCGGAGTTCCTCGGAGTTCCTCGGTTCCTCGGAGTTCCTCGGTTCCTCGGGGTTGCTTCGGTTCTCGTCGGACCCTGGCGCGCCTGTCATCCTGAGCCGCCGGAACCCCGGGGGCGGGGGCCGGGCTGGAGGGGTGGAGGACGGTCGAAGGACCCCCTCATCGTGCGTCGAGCAGGATCAATCGCCAGAAGCTCGTCATCCTGGGCGGGCGGTGCAATGCACACGGAGCGTTTACGGGTCGTCGGCAGGGGGTCCTTCGTCGTCCTCCGCCCCTCCCTCCCGGCCCGCCCGCCCCCGGGGCTCCGGCGACTCAGGATGACAGGCATAACAGTCAACCGACCAAGCAACTAGAGGAACCGAGGAACCCCGAGGAACTCCGAGGAACTCCGAGCAACCCCGAGGAACTCCGAGGAACTCCTAAACCGCCTGCCACACCAGATCGAGAAACGCCTTCAGCATCCGGCCGGTCAGTCCCCAGACCTCGTATCCCTCGTGGTGGTAAAAGTACGCCGGATACGAGCTGCCGCGGAAGGGAACGTAACGGACTTCCGGGTTGTGTGGCGCGAGAAGCACCGAGAGCGGTACGTGGAAGATTTCCACGACCTCCGACTCCTGCATCACGTACTCGATCGGCTCGTGGATGACGCCTGCGAACGGTGCGACGAGGAAGCCGCTGTGCGTGACCAGATCGTCCAGACGCCCAATCAGCTCGACATGTCGAGCAGGGATGCCTACCTCCTCTTCCGTTTCGCGGATCGCCGCCTGCTCGAGCGTTTCGCCCCTCTCGAGTGATCCACCCGGAAACGATACCTGGCCCCCGTGAGCGCTCAACCCTTCGGCGCGAAGCGTAAAGAGAATCGACCAGCCTTCCGCTGTCCGCACCAGCGGGATCAGGACGGCCGCACGTCGGTGCTGCGGTGCGATGATCTCGACCGCCGGTCTGCTCGCCAGAACACCGCGCAGGCGTTCGAGGCCGGCGTCATCGAGCACCGCCAGCCTCCGCGATCAGCCACGGTTCCGCATCGACGGAAGGTACATCCTGCAACGCGTGGAACAGCCGCAGTTCGAAGGGCCGCTCCGGGAGGTTGAGACGAACGGCCAGGTCGGTCTCCCCTCCGGCGAAGAGGTCACAAGGCAAGGCCAGCCAGCGGTTCCCGACCTCGACTCCGTCGACAAACAGCTTTGCAATCATCCTGTACTCAGGCTGGCCATACGTTCTGGTTCGGAGCGTGGTCTCTCCGGAATTGCGGATGCGGAGCCTGATTTCGTGATCCACCTCGAGTCCGACGAGCTCGAGCCGCGGGAAGATCGGCAGAGGAGCAAGCGACGATGGAGCCTCGCCAGCCGTCGCTTCTCCACGCATCGCCTGCAGGTAGCCTCGGACCGTGAGATCGACACGCGCGTTCGCATCCAGCCATGCGCGCTGGGCTGCGGAGGGCGACCGCAGATCGCCGGTGAAGAACTCGACGAGCCGATCCTTTTCTGTCGCATCGAGCGGCACGCGGAAGACGCACTCTTCCGGAAACTCTGCGAACTGTGCGTAGTCGCTCACCGCAACCGGAAGTCCGGCATCGAACGCACGGATCAAAGTCCCTGACGTCTCCCCTGCTGATGGATACCTGAGGTTCACACAGCGATCGGCCGCAGCATAGAAGGAGGGAAACTCGTCGTCGTCGACGTATCCCGTCGTGACGATGCCTTCACGATCGAACCGTGAGAGGTCGATGTCAGGCGCAGGCTCGCCGACGATCAGAAGGCGCAGGCGTGGATCGAGCTCTCGTGCAGCATGAAACGCGTCGAGTACCTGACCGGCGCGTTTCGCTGAAGTGAGAAAACCGAAGAAACCGATGACACGATGTTCGGGAGCGAACCCGAAGCGGCCGCGGATGAAATCTCGATCGAAGTGCCGCGACTCGTGCACGTACGGGTGTGGCACGATGTGAATCGGAGTCGTCACTCCGAAGGACCGGAGCCGCTCCGCGGCGTAACGGTTATGAACGATCACGGCGATGGAACGTCGTGCGACCTCGATTGACGCTGGCAGAAGGAAGTTGCCCAGCTCCGCATGCATCCCGGCCGCGCGCCCTTGCGCCCACGCTTCCCCTGCTGGTCCGTGATTCCTCGCGAGAGTGTCGATGTAACCCGTGGCATCGCCGCGGGCGAGCGTCAGTTCGACGATCAGGTGGTGCAGCACGAGATCGTGAAGCACCGCGATCCCCGGTTCCTTCATCGCCTCGAGGTACATCGCCTCATGGTGCGGATTGTTGCCGAGCTGGTAGATGACCGTGTCGAAGTCCGAGCGGCGGTAGCCATCGAGCGAGTCGAACGCACTCAGCTCGACCTCCCTCGAGAGCTCCGGGAGCAGGAGGGATACGTAGTGAGCGACACCGGTACGCGTCGGAGGGAGCGGCGTGAGCATCGCCACCCGCCGGCGAGGTCTCACTGCCACGCCCTTTCCCGTCATCACTCCGCCGTCTTCCGCGCCTGCGCCGCCAGGAACGCTTCGATCAGTCCGTCGAGGTCGCCCTCGAGGATCCGTTCGGGATCACCGACCTCGTAGCCGGTCCGCAGGTCTTTGACGAGCTGGTACGGCTGAAGAACGTAGGAGCGGATCTGACTGCCGAAGCCGATGTCCTTCTTCTCTCCTTCGACCTTCGCCTGCTCTTCCTTCCGCTTTTCGAGCTCGAGATTGTAAAGGCGTGCTCGAAGAAGCCGCATCGCCGTGTCGCGGTTCTTGTGCTGGCTGCGCTCGTTCTGACAGGTGACGACGATGTTCGTCGGCAGATGCGTAATGCGGATCGCCGAGTCGGTGACGTTGACGTGCTGACCACCCGCGCCTGACGAGCGATAGGTGTCGACTCTCAGGTCCTTGTCATTGATCTCGATGGTGATGGTGTCGTCGATGTCGGGGATGACGTAAACCGACGCGAAGGACGTGTGTCTCCGCTTGGCGGCATCGAAAGGTGAGATTCTGACGAGACGGTGTACGCCGCTCTCGGCCTTCAGGTAACCGAAAGCGTAGTCTCCCCGCACCATGACCGTGGCGCTCTTGAGACCAGCCTCCTCGCCTCCCTGATACTCGAGAAGTTCGGTCGACCATCCCTTTCGCTCGCAGTAGCGGAGATACATCCGCAGCAGCATTTCAGCCCAGTCCTGCGACTCGGTGCCTCCCGCGCCGGGATGGATGTTCATGATGGCGTCGCGGAGATCGTTCTCTCCGGAGAGCTTCATCGTCAGCTCGATCCCGTTGATCTCCCGTTCGAGCTGCTCGATGAGCGACTCCATCTCGGAGTCGACCTGCTCACCCTCGCCCTGCAACTCGAGAAGCAGATCGAGCTCTTCGGACTTCGACTCGACGGACTCGCCGGACGCGATTCGCTTCTCGACTCGCGCGCGCTTCCGCCCCACTTCCTGCGCCGTCTCCTGCCGGTCCCAGAAACCGGGGGCCGACATCTCGCGCTCGATCTCGTCGAGCGAACGTCTGGCAGCGGCTAGGTCAAAGATAGCTCCGCACCGAGCTGACTCGGCTCCGAAGCTCTTCGATGCGTGCAGGTGTGTCGTCTCTCATCTTGTTGTCGTTCTCCGTCGGGGGTGGCTGAAGAAAACAGAATGCGGGGAGCGAAACGTGAATTTCCTCACTCCGACGCCGGGTCGGAGCCATGCGCACGGCGGCGCCTTCGGCCTCGCACGACGCCGATGAGTACCACGACCACCGCGACCCAGGCAAACCAGTCTCCGAGCCGGATGTACGGAGTCGTCGTCGTCCGCGGCTGGAACTTCGCGTAGATGATTCCTTCCTGTCCCATCGGGATCGCCTCGACCACCTGGCCTGCCGGATCGATAAAGGCCGAGATGCCGGTCGTCGCCGCCCTGAGGAGATAGCGATCGCCCTCCACGGCCCGCAGGCGCGCCTGCCAGAGGTGCTGGGCAGGGGCAGACGTGCCGTCGTACCAACCGTCGTTCGTGATCGTCACGAGAACGTCCGCGCCGTTGCGGATCTGCGTCCGCGCGATCTGCGGAAAGACGATCTCGTAACAGATCGCCGGGCCATACCGGAGGCGTCCCTCGAGTGGCGTTTCACTCGCGCCGAACTGGAACTCGCCTACGGCATGCACCAGTTTCTCGGCGAAGAACAGCACCCGTCGCAGCGGAACGTACTCACCGAACGGCACGAGCCGGATCTTGTCGTACTGACCGACCGTCGTTCCGCCGCTGACGAGAAACGCCGAGTTCCAGATGTTGTTCGGATTACGCGGATCGGTCGCTACCGAGCCGAGAATGATGTCGATGCCGTGTTCGCGCGAGACATTCTCGATCGTCTCCCGAAGCAGCGGTGTCTGTGTGTACGAGAGCGGCACAGTCGATTCGGGCCAGATGACGATCCTCGCGCCCTCGCCTGCCGCTCGAACAGTCATTGCGATCATCCGCTCGAAGATCGTGACCACGTTCTCGCTGTCCCAGCGCATCTCCTGGGAGATGTTCGGCTGCAGCAACGCGGCCGTCTCGACCGCGGCACCACTTGGCCGCGTGTTGAGCTTCGAGGCAATGAGGCCGGTGCCCCACCAGACGAGCAGCAGGATTCCGAGCGACCCTCCGACGAGAACCCGCATGATCCCGGGAGGCCGCTGCGTAATCCACCAGGCGACGACTACCGAGGGGATTACGACCATCGCGCCTGTCAGATACGGACCACCGAAGCGGCTGATCTGAACCAGACTCGGATAGTCGACCATTGCGGTGGCGATCAGGTTCCACGGGAAGCCGGTGAGCAGATACGTCCGGATGTATTCGACTGCCGCCCACGCCAGGGGAATTACCAGCCACGGGGTGAATCGAAGGTCGAGTGGCAACTGCTTGACGAGGGCGGCGAACAGCCCTCCGTAGAGTCCGAGGATCAGCGCCATCGCGACGAACAGGAGAATGCCGACCGCTTGCGGCAGACCGCCGTAGTGCGACATCACGCGCACGACCCAGGGGACCATCAGCAGCCACGCCGTGGTCTGCGCGAGCCAGCCGAGGAAGAACGCCTCCCATCCCCCTCTTGCGCGGAACACCGCGATCAGCAACGGAGCCAGCGCAATGAAGGCGAACCAGCCGATCGCCATGTCCGGAAAGGAAAAGGCGAACAGCACACCGGAGGCGACGGCAAGAATCAGTCGAAGAAGCATCGTTCGTTCTCGGGATTACGGGCAGGGACACGCATGCCGGGCGCGGCGTTGAGGATCAGAATCGTTTCTACTCGGCGCTCTCTGTCGTCGAGCGCCCTCCGCGAAACGACGGCGGTCGGCTACTTCTTGAAGAGAGCGTCGAACGCCTTGCGGGCGTCGTCCGGGGTCTGCGGCTGCTTCCCCTTGTCAGCGGACAGGTCTTTCACGATCTTCGGCTGGAAGAACGTGCATTCGTTCTTCTTGTGCTTGCCGACCACACGTGCCGTGATGTTCTCCCGGCATTCCCACATCGTCGTGGCGTCGAACGCACGGCAGTTACCGCAGGTGTGAAGGTCGGCACCACATCCGCCACAGACGTCCTCGAACGTCATTTCGCCGAGACTGTGGCGAATCTGACCACATGCGTTGCACTTGAACGCATCGGGACCGAATCCTCCCGCCGTACGGCCGCGCGGGGCATCTTCCAGGCGCTGACGTGGCGGATCGGGCCGCGGCTCCTGCGGCCGCGGCGAGGACTGTCCGCCCGACTGGCCGTAGCCTCCTGAGTCCTGATACCCACGATGCCTGTACTTGCGATCACTCAAAATTCACCTCACGAAATAGAACCAGAACATTCCTGCGAGAATCACGATCGTGACGGTGAACACAATCAATCGGATCGCGACACGCACCAGCTTCAGTACGAGCCAGAGCGCGAGAAGAACGAAGACGATAACGAGGATCTCAGGAACGCCCGGCATTCGCGGATAGAGACTGGTGACGCGTAGTGTAACAACCTTTGGGCCGATTTATGACCAGCGTGGGGGCTTTTAGCCGCGTAGCGACTTCGGATGGTAGCCGGGGGTCGGAGCGCGCAGCGCTCAGACCTCCGGTCAACGTCAGATATAGATGTGCCACGTAGTGGCACCGGACGCGGTGCACTTCCGATCGTCCGCCGCAAAGGATAGCGACTCCTCAGGATGGACCCACGTCACCCCGAGCGGGTGGGCGGGTGGGC
>DASVLC010000050.1:0-66733 GCA_036385045.1 Thermoanaerobaculia bacterium
GCCTGGCAGGCTGCGTACTCCGTACCCGTAGGGCAAGCGAGTGCGGCTACTTCGCATTTCGTACTCTGGAGGATCGTCGCGCCACGAATGAGATTGCTGGGTTGCGGGCGAGGGAAGCGAGCCTGCTCTGCGCAGAGAAAATGCACAGCTTGCCGGGCAATCACGCTGCCTGCGCGTTATGGAGTACGCAGCTTGCCAGCCCCCTCGCATGCCCACCCGTCCGCCCGCTCGGGGTGACGCTGGGGTATGACTGTTCGTCGGTTCTACGAACTTTCAATTCTTCAACTTCTTTTCTCCGGTGGCGTCGCTGCTCAGCGACGCCACCGGACTGGAAGCCTTTACATCGGCGGCACTTTGGCCGACTTGCCATACGTCCAGCGGACGAAGAGGAATCCGAGAGCGATCGTGCCGAGGAGGCAGACGTCGCGGAAGGTGTTGCCGTACATCGTCGGATAGTGGTTGCTGACCATCGTGAAGAGCACCGGAACCGACATGAAGGTGTTGTGGCGCGAGCGAAGAGTGGCCTGTGCGACGAGCGTCGCATCCGGTGCCGTTCCCCCTTTGACCGCGGCGATGATCTTCTTCTGATACGGCCAGATGACCATCCAGACGTTTGCCGCCATGATCGTGCCGAGAATCAACCCCGCGTGGATGTAAAGCGACCGTCCGCCGAACTTTCCGACGTGCTCGAGAAACAGGTAGACCGCTGCAAACAGGACGAGCACGATCGTGTTGGCTACGATCACGTTCTTCACCGACTTCATCACGGTGTTGTAGACGAGGAAGCCGACGATCAGGATCACGACCACGATCGCGAGCCAGAGCCAGGGGTTGTTCTCCTCGGCCATCGGATCTTCGAACACGATCTTCGAGTGGTAGTAGACGAGACCACCCAGCAGGATGCCGGTGATCCAGGTCCATGCGGCGCCCCAGCGGAACCAGAAGAGCGCGCGAGGCATGAGCTCGGGCACGACAATCTGCTTGGTCGGCCCGTCGAGGGCTTTGGCGAAGTGAGCGTTGACGAAGTTGAAAAAGTAAAGATGGCCGATCCAGATGACGCCTGCGACGACGTGGCCCCATCGCAGGAACAGTTGGAGCACGTCATTCACGTGTTGTGGCATGCGTGAGTCTCCTCAATTTGATGTTGTTGGGGTAGCCTTCGGCGATTATGAGTGAATTCGCCGGAAAAGTCGCGGTCGTCACCGGAGCCTCGTCGGGGATCGGCCGGAGCACCGCGGAGCTCCTCGCCCGGAACGGCGCCCGCGTCGCAATCCTCGCGCGCCGCCTCGACCTGCTCGAGGAGGTATCGCGACCATTCGGCGATCAGATGGTTGCCGTCCAGGGCGACGTCGCTGAGCTCTCCTCGATCGAGCGGCTGTTCGGCGCGGCTGAATCGCGTTTCGGCCACTGCGACATCCTGGTCAACAACGCTGGGATGATCGATCCCTGTCCGCTCATCGAGACGACGGCCGAACAGTGGGATCGGATGTTCGCGGTCAATGTTCGCGCGATCTTTCTCGCCTGCCGCCGCGCGATCCCTTCGATGCTCGATCGCGGCAGCGGCGCGATCGTCAACGTCTCCTCGATCTCCGGGATCCCGGGGCCGGAGAAGTTTCCCGGCTGGGTCTCCTACTGCGCGAGCAAGGGAGCGATCATTTCTCTCACTGATGCGCTCGCAGCCGAACTGAAATCGACCGGCGTGCGCGTCAACGCCGTGAGCCCCGGCACGGTCGATACCCCGATGTGGGCGGAGGCGAGCGGCGGAGCGCCGGCGCCGACCTCACCGTCCGAGATCGCGGAGACGATCCTCTTTCTTGCATCGGATCGATCCCGTCCGTTGAACGGGCAGAATATCCATGCATGGCAGGCATGAACGGTGAGACGAGGAACCGAATGAGCTCTCTACCCTCCGATCTGCGCCCGACCTGGGTCGAGATCGACCTCGAGGCTTTCGACGCAAACACGGCGACACTCGCTTCTCTGCTTCCGAGGAATGCGTCGACGATTGCGGTGCTCAAGGCGGATGCGTATGGCCACGGCGCGGTCGAGCTCGCACGCCGCTGCGAACGGAACGGAATTGCGATGATCGCGGTGGCGCTGATCGAGGAAGGACTCGAGCTGCGACGGGCCGGCATCTCACTTCCGGTTCTGGTCCTCGGCCCTCTCAACGAACAGCAGATTCGGATCGCCGTCGACGAGCGCCTCACGCTGGGGATTCCTGGACCGGAGGAGCTCGAACTCGCGGCTCGCGTCGCACAGGAGCGGGAAGTCGTCATTCACCTCAAGATCGATAGCGGGATGGGCCGGATGGGCTGCGTCGAAACCGAGTTCCCGCGAATCGCTGAGCTTCTTCAGTCGGCCCCCAACCTCCACCTGGAGGCGATCTATACTCATTTTGCGAACGCGAGCGATCCGGACGATCCGATGACGAGTGATCAACTCGCTCGCTTCGACACGCTGCTCGCCACACTACGCCAGGCGGGCATCAGCGCGCCGCGACAGCACGCGGCCAACAGCGCGGCCGTGCTCCGTGGCGTGGTCAGCCCGGGCGACTTCGTTCGGATCGGACTTGCTCTGGTTGGTGGCGATCCACTCGACCACCCCCTGCCCGAAGGCCATCCGCCGTTACGCCCCGTCATGCGCTGGCGCACCGAGATCGCTCGGCTGAAGGAGCTTCCGGCCGGGCATGTCGTCGGCTACGGAGCAACATTCAGGACAGCACGCCCGAGCCGGATCGCAACCCTCCCGGTCGGCTATGCCGATGGCTACGGCCGGCGTCTCTCCAACCGCGGAGAGGTACTGGTGCGCGGCCAGAGGGTGCCGGTCGTCGGCCGTGTGTCAATGGACCTGGTGACGATCGACGTGACGGACGTGCCGGAAGCAGCAGTCGGCGACGAAGTGATTCTGATGGGAGGGCAGGGGGAGGAGCGGATCACGGTCGAAGAGCTGGCGGTGAAACTTGATACGATCTCGCACGAGGTGTTCTGCGCCGTCGGCTCGCGGGTCCCGCGGATTTATGCCGAAACCGGCAGAGCACGCATCCGGTCTCGATTTCAATGACGACGCTCCTCGAGCGCATTGGATTGCGCTTCATTTCGCTGTTCGAACAGACCGGCATCTGGTTCACTGCCGTCTGGAGCACGTTCAAGTGGACCTTCCGTCCGCCATACGACGTCCGCGAGTGGTTCCGGCAGATGGTGCGCGTCGGCGTCGACTCGATCCCTGTCGTCTTTCTGACGACGATGTTCACCGGCATGGTGCTGGCGCTGCAGACCTTCGCCGGCTTCCAGCGCGTGCATGCCGAGCAGTTCGTCGCGAGCGTCGTGGCGCTTGCGATGTTGCGCGAGCTCTCTCCCGTGCTGGTCGGCCTGATGGTTGCGGGCAGAGTCGGTTCATCGATGGCGGCAGAAATCGGCACGATGAGAGTCACCGAACAGATCGACGCACTCAAAGCTCTCGCGACCGAGCCGGTGCAGTACCTTTTCGTCCCGCGCGTGATTGCCGGCATCGTCATGCTCCCCTTTCTCGTCGTTCTGGGTGACGCGCTCGGAATCTGGGGTGGCTATCTGGTCGCGGTGAAGCTTCTGGGGACGAATCCAGTCGTGTACAAGCAGAACACCTTTCAGTTTCTCGAGATCTCCGACGTGACGAGCGGGTTGATCAAAGCCGCCTTCTTTGGCGGCATCCTGACGATTACCGGCTGCGTGCGTGGCTACAACGCAACCGGCGGCGCCGAAGGGGTCGGGCAGGCGACTACTCAGGCAGTCGTCTCTGCATCTCTCATCATCCTTCTCGCCGATTTCTTTCTGACCAAGATCCTGTTCTGACCATGGCTTTCATCGAACTGCAGAAGTTGTCGAAGTCGTTCGGAGAGAAGGAAGTGCTCCGCGACATGTCGCTCGACGTGGAGCGCGGCGACTCGGTCGTGATCGTCGGCGGGTCGGGGACCGGGAAGAGCGTGACGCTCAAGCACATCATCGGCCTCTTACGGCCCGATAGCGGCCGGGTCATTGTCGATGGGCACGACGTCACCGCAATGAGCGAGCGTCAGTTGAACGCCTTTCGGCGCCGCTTCGGCATGTCTTTTCAGGAAGGTGCTCTGTTCGACTCGATGTCGGTGTTCGAGAACATCGCGTTTCCGCTGCGCCGCCATACGAAGATGACGGAAGCGGAAATCCGGAAGCGGGTGGAGGAGTGTCTCGAGGATGTGCACCTCAGCGGCGTCGAGACCAAGCGGCCTTCCGAGCTCTCCGGGGGCATGCGTCGTCGCGTCGGTTTCGCTCGCGCGATTTCACTCGCCCCGGAGATTCTTCTGTTCGACGAGCCGACCACCGGACTCGATCCTGTGATCAGCGACGTCGTCGCAGAGCTGATTCGCGAAATGGATCAGAAGCTCAGCACGACGACCATCACGATCACGCATGACATGAAGGTCGCGTTCAAGATTGCCGACCAGATCGCGATGCTCTGTGGCGGCCGCATCATAGAGAAGGGGACGGTTGATCAGTTCCGGAAGTCGAAGAACCCCGTGGTGCAGCAGTTCATCGACGGCAGAGCCGACGGGCCGATGACCGATCCGGGCGAACTGATCCCTCCGTTTCGAGCCCGCTGCTGACCAGTCTTCCGATGAAACGACGAACGGCGCCCCATTACGAGGCGCCGTTGCGCGTAGCGAAAAGAATGCGTTAGTCCTTGGAGAGGCGTGTGCGCGTTGGTGTCGCCGTGGTCGTGGTGGTCGTAGTCTGCGTCGATGAGGTCATCGGAACCGGCGCAGGTGTGACGATCGTCTCACGCTCGGTTATGACTACCGGAGCGGGTGCCGGAGTCGGTGCCGGAGCGATGTAGGTCGTGTCGGCAGTCGTATCGACTTCCGTCACCGTAACCGTGCTGCTGCTCGGCTGCGCGACGATGTTCACGTTGGTGTTCGTGCCGGTGCCCGAAGGATTTCCCTGGCCGGGTGCCGCACTGCTGGAGTAGACGTTGCCGTCGCTGTCGATCTTGGCGGGTCCCGGAGCCGGCGCGACGCTGCCGCTTTCCGTGACCTGAACGACGCGGTCACTGCGATCCGTATTGTCAGCAACGCTCGGGTTGGAGGCGCACGCGCCGACCAGAAGGAGCGCCGCGAACCCAGCCGCGACTGCCGTGTTATGCATCATTTTCTTCATCATGATTCCTGACTCCTGAGAGTTGTTGTTTGGTTTGGGGTCTTAAGGCCATCGGGTGACCTGACCATTTGTAAGGCAAGGGGAATGCCTGCTGCTCTGCTCAGGCGGCCTGAGCCGGGAATTCAATCGCATGATCATCGAACCGCTTCCGCTACACTCGCTTCGTGGGCGAAGCACGCAACTGGTCCGTTTCCGAGCTGATCCGCCAGGTCAACCTGGATCTCTACCGATACAACGATGTCAGCGTTGAGGGAGAGGTCACCAACTTCACGAAGTCATCGGCCGGGCACTGCTACTTCACGCTGAAAGACGCCCGCGCGCAGATCCGCGTCGTTCTGTTCGCCGCTCAGTCGCGCCTGCTTCGCTTCCGGATCGAAAATGGTCTCCAGCTGATCGTCAGGGGACGTCTGGCGATCTACGAGGCGCGTGGCGACTTCCAGCTCAATGCCGTTTCCGCCGAACCGGCGGGCCTCGGAGCTCTCCAGCTCGCCTTCGAACAAATGAAGAAAAAGCTCGCCGAGGAAGGGCTGTTCGATCAGAGCCGGAAGAAGCCGATTCCGATGCTTCCTCAGCGGATCGCGGTGGTGACGAGCCCAACCGGCGCCGCTGTACGCGACATCCTCCACGTCCTCGGCCGACGGTTCGAAGGTCTATCCCTTCAGATTTATCCGGTCCGAGTTCAGGGAGCAACGGCAGGCCGGGAGATTGCCACGGCGATTCGCAATCTTTCCCGCTGGAACCTTCATGACGTCGTCCTGATCTGTCGCGGCGGAGGCTCGCTGGAGGATCTCTGGGCATTCAACGAGGAGCCGGTCGCCCGCGCGATCTCTGAATGCGAGATCCCGACGATCTCCGGAGTCGGGCATGAGACCGACTTCACGATCTGCGATTTCGTCGCCGATCTTCGGGCTCCGACGCCTTCCGCCGCGGCGGAGATCGTGATCCGGGCCAAGGGTGAGATCTGCGACCAGATCGATCACATGACCCGTCGCGTGCGTCATGTCGTCGAAACGCGGGTGCGTCACTATCGACATGAGCTGAGGCACCTCTCGTCGTCCGATCGCCTCGGCGTCGCTGTGACACGCGTGAGAAGGATGCGTGAACGTCTCGAACGCCGGCGCCTGACGCTCTACCGCAGCCTCGACGCAACCGCAAAGCTGCTACGCCGGAGGTTAGCGTCATGCGACGAGCCGCTGACTCGCTATCCCGCACGCATCGAGCGCGAGCGGCAGAAGCTGGGAGCCGTTGCCGGAACTCTGCAGGCCGTCTCTCCTCTCTCGGTGCTCTCCCGAGGTTATGCCATCGCATTCTCGCGGACACGTCGCGGACGCAAGCCGATCTTCGACTCCTCACAAGTGAAGGTCGGCGAGGCGATCGAAGTACAACTTCGCAAAGGACGCCTCGAATGCACGGTCGATTCGCAGACGCTTGGCGTAGAGAGTGTTCTGCCGGAAATCGGTAACGGGTAGGCGGGGTGCACCGTCATCCTGTGACTGGAGAATTGAGAGTCAAAGACCGGGCGCGGGCTCGGGCCCGGGCCCGGGCCCGGGAAAAAGAGCGTGAGACTCATGCACTTCGATCCTGACGCTCGTGCAGAACCACGAGAAGCTCGACGCCCTTGCATTCCTTGGGGGAGGGAATCGCCGAACAAGAGACTTGTCGCCCCTCTCCCCGCGACTAGCGGGGAGAGGGTGAAAGTGCCTGGTGAGGGGTCGCGCCACACGCCACACACGAGCAAGTTGCGGGTGCGGGGGGCGAGACGCCCCCTGCGGACGAGGACGTCCGCGGTACGGCAGGCGAGGACGCCTGCGCTACGAACCCCCGCAAAAAGCGCGGGGGGAGGCGCACGAGCGTGCGATCCCATGAGCCTCGGCTGCCTCGCTCACGCTCATCCCGCCGTTCACATCGAAGATCAATGCTTCCTTCGCACTCATCGAGTTCCTCCACGGCATCCCCATCCCTCCCGCTTATCAGGATGCCTCAGGTGTCCTCGATGTCCCCGGTCAGTACCGTGGCCCTGAGCGAAGCCGAAGGGCCGGGTGAGGGGCTGCGCCACACGCCCATGCACGAGCAAGTCGCGGGTGGTACGGCAGGTGAGGACGCCTGCGCTACGAACGTTCAGCAACAGCCATCGACGAACATGCCTCGACGACCGCGTCGTGCAGGGCCTGAATCGTCGCCGTCTTCGCGACGACGTCGGGGGGCTTGCCATACTTCCGAACCGCTTCGCTCGTGGTCGCACCGATGCTGGCGAGGATCGCGCGACCCGTGACCTTCCTGCGCTCCGTCTCGGTCAGTTTGCCGAAGAAGTGATCGACGGTGGAGGCGCTGGTGAACGTCACCACGTCGACCGCGTCACCCGCGATCATTTCGCGCAACTCGTCCAGATCGGTGTCGGCAGCCACGGTGCGGTACGCCACTCCAAGATCGACCTCTCCACCGCGCCGTCGCAACTCGTTGATCAGCTCTTCGCGACCCTCTTCGGCGCGGATGACCGCGGTACGAAGCCCACTCTGATCCTCGGGAAGGAGCGGAAGAAGCTCGGTCGAAATGAACCGCTCGGGCACCACGTCGGGCAGAATGCCTCGTGAGCGCAGTTCATCGGCCGTAACCTGACCAACTGCCGCGACCTTCGTTCCGCCGAGCGAGCGAACGTCACGCCCCTGCTCGTAGAGACGATCGAAGAAGGCGTTGACGCCGTTCACCGAGGTGAAGACCAGCCAGTCATAAGTCGATCCGATGACGCGATCCAGCGACTCCCACGATTCGGGAGGGACGATCTCGATCGTTGGGAACTGCAGCACGCGGGCTCCGGAGTCCTCTAGGAGGCGCTTCAATTCGGAAGCCTGTTCACGCGCGCGCGTCACGACGACGCTCTTGCCGAACAGCGGGCGGTTCTCGAACCAGTTGATGGTCTCGTGAAGCTTCACCACATCGCCGACGACGATCAGCGCCGGCGTCTCCAGCTTCGCCTCCGCGACGCGCGCTTCGATATTGCGGAGCGTGCCGGTGACCGTACGTTGATCGTGCCGCGTCCCCTTCGAGATGACCGCACAGCCACGCTCGGCCGGCATGCCGAACTCGATGAGCTTTTTCGCAATGGTCGGGAGGTTGGCGAACCCCATCATGAAGACGATCGTGCCGTCGAGTTGCGCCAGAGCGGGCCACTTGATGCCGGTCGAGCCGGAGTCGGCTTCGTGCGCCGTCACCAGAGTGACTGATGTCGCGTAGGCGCGATGCGTGACGGGGATCCCGGCATAACCGGGACCTGCGATCGCCGAGGAGATTCCGGGAACGATCTCGAATGCAACGCCGGCGGCCGCAAGCTCCTCGGCTTCTTCGCCGCCACGACCGAAGACGAAAGGATCTCCTCCTTTGAGGCGAACGACGGTCCTTCCCTTCTTCGCCTCGTCAATCAGGAGCTGGTTGATCTCGCCCTGCGGCAGCGCGTGCGCGCTCGCACGTTTGCCGACGTAGACGACCTGGGTCGTCGGCGGGATCATCGACGCGATCTCTTTCGATACCAGTGCGTCGAGTGCGATGAGGTCGGCCTTCCAGATCAACTCGGCCGCACGGAGCGTCAGCAGACGTGCATCCCCCGGCCCGGCTCCGACGAGATAGACCTTGCCCGATCCGCGATCGGTTCCTACGGCTTCCTGGTTGCGCACAAAAGCTCCTCGGCACCCTGCGCGACGAGCTCGTCGAACACGGCGTTGGTCACTGCGGACGGGTCATGTCCGCGCTGGCTCGCACGAATGGCGTGCGTGCCTTCGTAGTCGGAGAAAAAGGCCCGGACGTCAATCTGATCTTCATCAATCGTCGCATGGACGGCCACAGCGGAGTAGCAGTCGAGCTGTTCGCCGAACCTCTGCAGAACGCCTCTCTCACACCGTGCCGCGATCGCGCTGGGCTCATGGCTGATGGCTGCACACGCTTCCCGCGCGGCATCGTTCGATCCCAGGCACTCGAAGGCGACGATTCCCTGGCCCGCGGCCGGTAGCATCTCGCTGACAGCAAAGTAGGAGGTGATCTCGGCAGCACGGCCGAGTCTCGTCATTCCGGCGCTCGCCAGAATGATTCCTGCGAACTCCCCCTGCCGCGCCTTATTGATCCGGGTGTCGACGTTGCCTCGTATGTCACGGATGTTCAGGTGGGGAAAAAGGTTCACGAGCTGCGTACGCCGGCGAGGCGCGCTGGTTCCGATGACCGCTCCTGCCGGCATGTCGGCGATGGAACGTCCCTCGACGTGAACCCAGGCATCCCGCGGATCGGCCCGCTCGAGAAATCCGGCGAGGACGAAGCGGTCGGGGATGATCGACGGAACATCCTTGAGGCTGTGAACCGCGAGATCGATTTCGCCCTGGTCGAGCGCCTCCTCGAGCTCCTTGATGAAGAGCCCTTTACCGCCGATCGTTGCCAGGGAAACATCATGGCGTTTGTCACCCGTCGTCCTGATGATCACGAGTTCGGGCTCGTAACCGGCGGCGGTCAGACGCGTCGCCGTTTCGTTGGCCTGCCAGAGTGCGAGCTGACTGCCGCGTGTTCCGATTCGTAGTTTTCCAGGCATGGGGCTCATCGCAGTCCAAAGATTTTGCGGATCGTGCGGCGGAGCGCGTCAAGCTCCTGCGGCTCGTCGGAGACGTCCTTCAACTGAAGGATCGGGTAATGAAGGATCTTGTTCACGAGCTGAGTCGAGAACATCTCGACCGACTGGCGCTGCTCCGGAGTCATGGGACCCATCTTGCGCAGGCACTTCTCGAGCTCGGCGGTGCGGATCGACTCGAGCCGCTGCTGAAGCTCGAGGATGGTCGGTACGGCGTCCTGGGCGACGAGACGCTTGCGGAAGGTCTCTACCTCACGCACGACGATCTGCTCGGCGTCGCCGGCCTTCTGCTGGCGCAGCGAAAGGTTTGCGTCGGCAACCTGCTGGAGGTCATCGACGTTGTAGAGATAGGCCCCATCGATCCGGCCGACCTCGGGATGGATGTTGCGCGGTACCGACAGGTCGATCAGGAAGAGATTGCGGTTGCGGCGCAGCTCGAGCGCCCGCGTTACCTGGAACGGCTCGACGACGTAGTGAGGAGCCGCCGTCGAAGCGATGACGATGTCGCACTGCGGCAGGAACTCTTCGAGACGTTCGAACTGGACTGCCTCGCCATCGAAACGGTTCGAAAGTTCGACCGCGCGCTCGAACGAGCGATTGGCCACGAAGACCTGCTTCACGTCCTGAGCATGCAGATGTTCGGCAGTCAGCTCTCCCATGTCGCCGGCGCCGAGGAGCAGGACCTGCAGACCACTGAGATCGCCGAAGATCTTCTTCGCCAGCTCGACCGCCGCATAGGGGACTGAGACAGCGTGCTCGCCGATCCCGGTGTCGGTACGGACCTTCTTCGACACCCGCATCGTGTTCTCGTAAACCTGCATGAGGAGCGAGTCGAGAGCACCGAGCTCCAGTGATGCGGCGAAGGCTTTCCTGACCTGTCCGCCGATCTGCGGTTCACCGAGAATCATCGAGTCGAGTCCCGACGCGACACGGAAAAGGTGTTTCACCACGTCGCCGTGGCGCAGGATGTAAAGGTGCTTCTCGAGCTCGGAACGCCCGGTCGCGGCGCGGTCGGCCAACCACTCGACGATGCTGGCAATCACGTCCTCGTCTCTCGTCGAGACGATCGCTTCGACCCGGTTGCACGTGGAAAGAATCGCGACCCCGTCCACCCCTTCGATCGAACGGACAGCGGATGTGGTGTCAGCGAGTCTGGTGTCCGGCACGCTGAGCCGCTCGCGAACCTCGACCGGCGCGGTTCTGTGATTCAGTCCGACGAGAATCAGAGGCACGGAAGACCTCCGCGCATCGCTGCGCTTCCGGACCGATCCGGCTGTGAAGGCAGCACGATCTCTTTCAACGCGCTCATCCTTTGATCCCCAGCACGGCGACGACGATCGCGATGAACGCGCCCGCCGAGATGAAAAGAGTCCGCCGCCTCCGGTAGGTGTTGCTCACGTACGACTGGAGCAGCACCCCGAACAGGATCCACGCGGTTACGGCGCCGATCTGCTTGACTCGAACGTCCATGAATCCTGCGCTCGTGCGGTACGACCAGACCACGCCGGCGAGGAGACCAACGGTGTAGATGCTGAAGCCGATGGCCATCGCGCGGTAGCTGACCTTCTTGCATACGTCGAGGCTCGGGATCCACTCCCAGAGACGGCCGCGGGTTTTCGCCTTCAATGCACGATCCTGCAGGAATGCGAGGAGCCCGAACGCCAGCCCGATCAGCAGGCCGGCGACGCCGACGGCCGAGAACAGCAGATGGGCAGTAAAGAGATTGGACTGAAGCGCCGGATCCAGCTCGGTAAAGTTCTCACCGACGACCGCCGCCACCGTAAGAAGAAGCAGTACGAGCGGGTAGATGAGAAACGCCGCAGCATAAACGCGATAACGAATCCAGAGCGCCAGCTCAACGGCGAAGACGGTCCAGGCGATGAAGCTGACCGCCTCGGGCAGATTGGTGATCGGCGGATGGCCCGTCTTCGCGCAGATCGTACCGATCCACATCGTGTGAGCGGCGAAGCCGCCGATCATCAGCAGGAGCCCATACTGCTGCAGCCGCTTTCCGGTGTAGAAGAGCGACAGCAGCGCGGCGAGGGTGCCGAGCCCGTAGAAAAACAGCGCGACGTACAGGGTGTCAGTGGACTCGAAACTCATCGAGCCCTCCTGTCACGCTTACCGGTTGGCTTCATCAGGCTATCGCTCATGGTTGGACAGGTGCTTTGAAAACACCACTTTGTCCTCTTCGATTCTGTAGAAATCCTTGATGCGTGAGATCTCTCTGTACCCAGCGCTCTGGTAGAAGCGCAGCGTTGGAGCATAGCTCCGTTTCGAGGAGGTCTCGATCAGGAGCATCCGGCCCCCCTGCCGCCTCACCTCGTTCTCGACGTGAAGGAGCAGAAACCGCCCGAGACCGGAATGCTGTCGATCGGGATCGACCGCAATCCAGTAGAGATCGTACACGCCGTCGGAGAAAGGAGCCGGCGCAAAACAGACGTACCCCTGCACCTTCCGCCCCGGCCCACTGTCCGGGTCTTCAGCGACGTCGACCACATAGTCGGAGGATCCTCCCTCCGCGACAGCCAGATCGACCAGTTCCATCGCCCAGCCGATCTCCTGGCGGGTGAACCGCCCGGTTGCATCGAGGATCTGGAGGATCCTTTCCCGGTCTGTGCTCACCGCAGGTCGGATTTTCATCGTCGTCGGGCGGACATCATACGGGCGAAGCGAATCGGCAATCACGGCAGACGAAGCGTAGCGGGCGTCCGGGATGGGAGAAGGGTACCCCGTCACGAGGGATGGTGTCCGTCGTCACATGATGACGGCAGTGGCTCGTCCGGCTGAGATCGCCTAGTCGCCGGAGACGCGAGCTGCCGGACTCTGCGTCCGCCCCGCGTAAGCGGCAAAGAGATGGAGGGAGTCGGCAGGAACCCAGGCGGTGACCTGCATGGTTCCGTCGCTCGTCTGCTGTTCACGCACCTCCGCGACCTCGTGAAGACGGGCGATGAGACGCGACTCGCTGTGCGGAATCTCGAGGTGAAGGAGCTCGCCACCCGTACGTTCCCTCTCACGGATCAGCTCGATCAAATGGTCGATATGGAGACCGGTGAGCGCGGAGACCGCGGCGGTGTCGCCCCTGCGCAGGTCGAAGTGCTGCTCGATCCGGTCACATTTGTTGAAGACCTCGATCACACGCTCGCGTTCGACGCCCAGACTGGCGAGAACCTCCTCGCCGACCACCTGCTGATCTTCGTACTGAGGATGGCTGGCGTCGATGACGTGAAGGACGAGATCGGCGGAAACCGCCTCCTCCATGGTAGACCGGAAGGACGCAACGAGATGGTGGGGGAGCTTCCGAATGAAACCGACCGTGTCGATGACGACGGTCTCACGGGGCATCTCGGCCGCTATCTTTTGTGTCCGCGAATCGAGCGTGGCGAAGAGCTGATCCATCGCCACCGCCTCTCCTCGGGTCAACCGGTTGAACAGCGTCGACTTCCCGGCGTTCGTGTAGCCGACCAGAGCGACGGTGAACACGGCCTCGCGCGACTTGCGCTGCGTCTCGCGCTGCTTTTCGATCCGCTTCAGATCTTCTTTGAGACGTGCGATGCGCGTCCGGACGATACGGCGGTCGAGCTCGAGCTGCGTCTCGCCGACGCCACGACGGGCGCCTCCGCCTGCGCCGCCAGTACCACTGCCTCCCGCCTGACGTTCGAGATGGGTCCAGGCGCGCGTCAGTCGTGGAAGCATGTATTCGAGTTGCGCGAGCTCGACCTGCGTTCGCGCCTCACGGCTCCGAGCACGTCTCGAGAAGATGTCGAGGATCAGCGCGCTGCGATCGATCACCCGGATCGAGCCGCCGATGATCTTCTCGAGGTTGCGGGCCTGGGCGGGTGAGAGGTCATCGTCAAAGACGACCAGCGTTGCCTCGTGGCGCTGCGCGAGACTACGAACCTCTTCGGCCTTCCCTTTTCCGATGTAAGTAGCTGCATCCGGCGCGTTGCGTTTGCCCAGGATGCGGGCAGCGACTGTCGCCCCTGCAGCCTCGATCAGTTTCGTCAGCTCGTCGAGATGTTCTTCGGCGACGGTGCGCGTGCATTCGGGGAGGATGAGACCGGCGGCGATGACGTTTTCCATTCGGCGTCTGTACGAACAATCATACTGCTCCCGCCGTTCCGGGCCGCCGCGTCTGCTTCGTCAAGTCGCCTGCAGTCCGCTCTCTTCCTCGGCACTCCTGGTGGGAAACAGCAACAGTGCCTCGGTGAGAACGTCGTCGACGGTGATCTCGTTCATGCAGCGGTGGTGACCGAGCGGGCAGACCCTCTCATAACAAGGCTGGCAAGGGAGAGTCCTCCGGACCACTCGGGACGCGCCGGGGATTACGGTGCGGTCAGGATCGGTGGGACCGAAAACGGAGACCGATGGAACTGCCAGCGCCGTGGCGACGTGGAGCGGCCCGCTGTCATTCGTGATCACGGCCGCACACTGCGACATCGCGGCTGCCAGTTCGAGCATGTCTCCTTCATGACCGACCATCGGCACACCGTTGCAGATCGTCGCAATCGCCTCGGCCTGGTGGCGCTCGCCGGGGCTCGTCAACAGAACGACGTCGTACGCCTCACTCCTCAGCCGCCGGATCAACTCGACGTAATGGTCATCTCCCCAGTGCTTCGCGCGACCGTAGAGACCTCCCGCATGGATTCCGATGATCGGGCGGTCGAGGTGCAGACCGGCCGTTTCGAGTAGACGGCGCCCGCGCTCGCGAACTGAAGGGCGGAGGCGAATCGTCGGGATGTCGCCCACGACGCGAGGGGCGTTGAGCGCGGTCAGTAGAGAGGTGTAGTCGTCGAGTTGATGGCCGCGGTGGTGCGGACGTGCAATCGGATGCGTCAGCAGCAGGCGGCGGAAGTCGGTCGGATAGCCCCATCGCTCTTCGACACCCGCGAGCAACGTGACGAGTGCAGACCGGAAGGAGTTCGGAAGGATCACTGCGCGGCGGAACTGTCCGGCGCGAAGCAGCGCGATTCGCCGACGGCTCGAACGCGGCCAGCCGATGACCTGGCTGAAGATGCCTGTCGCCTCGAACAGCGGCTTGATGTTGGCGGGGACCGCGATGGCGATTCCCCCCTCACTGCGGAAGCGGTGCTGAAGGGCGCGAAAGGTCGGGAGGGCCAGGACGTTGTCGCCCACCCAGTTGAGGCCGATCACGACCGTCTCACAGTTCATTCGGCGGCTTCGCTCTCTTCCGTTCCCTTCCAGCGGTCATGCATCCAGAGCCAGAGCTCGGGACGCTCGACGATACGCCGCGAGATGACGTCGTTGATCCGTTTCGTCAACTCCACGGGATCTCTCTCGGCTCCGGTCAGGAGATCGGCGCGGATCGGCCCCTCCAGCTCGAACCGATGCCCGAGACCGTCCGTGATGCAAAAACCGAACACGATGCTGGCTCCCGAGCGAAGTGCGAGCTTCGCAGGTGCGTCAGTCGTCCACGCGGGCCGGCCGAGAAACGGAACCAGCACACCCTCCCGAGGCTTCACCGCCTGGTCGGGCAGCAGCACAACGACCGCGTTCTCGCTCAGTCCCCTCATCAGCACTCGGGCCGCTTTTCTGCGATCGACCACGCGAGCGCCAGTATGCGCGCGAAGCCTCTGTAAGTCTTGTTCCATCAACTCGTTGTCGAGAGGACGGGCAACCGTACGGATGTTCTTCGCAGCAGCCATGATCGCCAGTCCTGCGATCTCCCATCCGCCCCAGTGTGCGCTGATCAGCACCGTTCCTCTGCCTCGGGCGCTCGACTCGTCGATCAGATGCGTGTTGCCGACCGGACAACGCAGCGCAACCTCATCCAGCGACAGATTGCGCAGCTGAAGGACCTGTAGCACTTCCCGGCCGAAGTGTCGCCAGCAGTCGTTGAGGATCCGTCGCAGTTCTCTCCGGTCACGCTGCGGGAATGCTGCCGTCAGGTTCTTCATCGCGAGGCGATCGCGACGGCGGAGTACGTGGCGGGCGACCGAACCAAGACGCCGCCCCCATCGGACGGCAGTTTCTTCGCTGATCGACTGGACGAGCCGGTTGACGAGCCGGTAAGCGGCATACTCGAGTTTCTGGACGATGAGATTCTTCCGGCGTCGCTTCTTTCGCCGTTCCGGGTTGGCTGCCAGCTCGGCGACCTGCTCGAGGATTGCCGGATCGATCTCGAACTCGGCGGGCACGGCGATCACTGAGCGGTCGTCGATCTTCACCGCATCCTTTTCGGTGGTGACCAGCGTTGCTCCGCGCGCCTCAGCCCGCATCGCCTCGAGATCAGCAGCCGTATAGCGGTGGTGATCGCGAAATCCCCTCGTCCCGCAAAGCTGCACGCCCGCAGCCCGCAACGATGCGAAGAACTGCTCGTTATCCGCAAGGGCAGAGAATGCGTAGACCTTCTGGGTCAGCAGTTCCGGGGGAACGAGTGTCCGCAGCCGTCGGGGAATCACATGATCGGCGTACTGCAGCGCAGAGCGGCCCTCCCGGAAGAAACGTGCGGGAGCATCGATCACGATGTCGAGATCGCGCTGAAGCTGCAGGTGCTGAAACCCGTCATCGAGGACGAATAAGTCGCAGTCGTTATCGCGTAGATAATGTGTTGCGGCATCGTATCTATTACTACTAACTAATATAGTTGCACCAGTTCTACTTTTAATGAGTACTGGTTCATCGCCATATTTATCGACATCAAGGTTCCGGACTTCGCCCGCTTGATGACGCGTCTTCCGGCCATACCCCCTGGTCAGCACGACGACCCGAAGTCCGAGCGCATCGAGATGGCGGCAGAGGGCAATCACCGCAGGCGTCTTTCCCGTTCCCCCCGCGGCGATATTTCCGATCGAGACCACCGGACGCCGGAGTCTCTTTCCGTCGAGCAGCCCCGATCGATAGAGCGTCCGCCGCGCCCGGTTGATCGCGCGGTAGAGGAATTCGAAGGGTGCGGTTAATGGATTCACGTGAGCAACTCGACGATCCGACCGGCGGTAAGAGCTGAAGCTCCTCGATTCTCGAGAACGGTCTCACGCGCCTTTTCGCCGAACCGATGCTGAGCCGCGGGGTCGCTGAACATCCGAGCGGCGAAGTCGGCCACGCCCGCCGCGTCATTCACTTCCAACGCTGCTCCCCGCAGGAGGAAGATCTCGGCGATCTCGCGGAAGTTCGTCATGGAAGGACCGAAACAGACCGGAACCCCGGCAGCAGCAGGCTCGATCGGGTTGTGTCCTCCAATCGGAACGAGGGTTCCTCCAACGAATGCTGCTGTGGCGTACCTGTAGATCTTCGGCAGCTCACCGAAGACATCGAGCAGCAACACGTCAGTCTGTCGTTCTTCGAGTCCGGGAAGATCACTCCTGCGGACCGATCGGAGCCGCGAGCCCGCCAGGAGGGAGGCGACCGCGTCGAACCGCTCGGGCTTTCGCGGGGCAATCACGGTGAAGACCGGATGTGTTGCGGCGAGACGTTCGATCTCCGGAAGCAGCGCCTCGTCCTCCCCCTCCATCGTGGAGCCGAGGACCAGAACGGGACGGCCCGCGATCATGCGAAGCAGCAGGGCTTCATAGTCGAGACGTCGTTCATCGGGCTCAAAATCGAACTTCACGTTTCCGCTGATCTCGACGATGTCCGGAGGGGCACCGATCGCAATGAAGCGCTCGCGGTCCGTATGCTCGCGCACCAGGATTCGATCGTATTTCCGCAGCAGCGGTGCGAGAAACATCCGGATGGCTCGATATCGGGGAAACGAGCGGTCGGAGATCCGTCCATTGGCGAGCAGGATTCGAAGGCCTCGTGACTTTGCCAGTCGCGTCGCGTTCGGCCAGATTTCGGTTTCCATCGTAGCGAACACGCGCGGCCGGTGATGCTCCAGGAAACGTCTCACCGCAAAGGCGAAGTCGAACGGAAAGTACGTCACCGTTGCAGCAGGGTAGAGGCGCTGCGCCTGAGTCTGACCGGTCAGAGTCGTCGTGGTGAAGACGATCGAAGTCCCCGGCCTGAGAGCCAGGATCTCTTCGATGAGCGGCCTCGCTGCCAGAGCCTCGCCCACCGACACGGCATGAACCCAGAGGTCGTGCGGTCTGGCGCCATGCCTGTATGACCCGAGCCTCTGCGGCAGGTTCGAAAGGTACTTGCCGCGCAACCGTCCCGTCAGGAGGAGGTACGGCAACGCAGGCAGCAGTACGAGGTACAGCAGCACCTCGTAGAGAATGAACATGGGTCGAATCATAAGACGTGGAGCCACTTCTCCGGGCAACTGTCGGTAAGAGGCCTTTGCCCACGCCTCACTTGGCCGGTCACAGCGAGCCGTGACCACTCGCACGGCCCGCTGTTCGTGGCGGGTGCATCGTCAGGGTTGAGGTGAACCCCATGAGTGGCTGGACACTGCTTGGTCTGCTGACAATCGGAATCGCGCTTTATCTGCTGCTCAGCGGCTTTTTGAAGACGTGGCGCACGTATCGCGGAGTACGAGTCATTACCTGCCCTGAGAATATGCAGCCCGCCGCCGTGAAGGTCGCGGCAGTCGACGCGGCGAAGTGGTTCGCGATCTCCGGCGAGACTTCACTTCACCTGCGAACCTGCACCCGGTGGCCGGAGATGGCCGGCTGCGACGAGGCATGTCTGAAGCAGGTCGAGGCCTCACCTCATGCCTGCAGCCTCCAGACGATTGTGAGTTCCTGGTACGAAGGGAAGAGCTGCTGCTTCTGCCAGCGTGAGATCGGGCCGATCGTCTGGCACGATCGTCCCCCGGCGCTTCGGCTTCCCGACGGGACGACGCGCGAGTGGAAGGACGTAAGCCCCGACGAGATTCAGTCGCTCTTCGCGACCTCGCTGCCGGTCTGCTGGGCGTGTCACACAGTCGAGGATTTCCGCCACGACCACAAGGATCTGGTGATCGAAAGGCCTCGTCCGGCCGAGGAGCACCACGCGCTCGGGCCGACCGACTCGGTGTATTGAGTCGACCGGCCGCAACGCCTGACTCTACGCAGAGACACTTCAATCTGAGAGTCAAAGGCCGGGCCCGAGCCCGCGCCCGAGCCCGGCTCTTGACTCACAAGACGCCTAAGGTGCAGCCGGCTCTGATCGGCGGTGATCCCGACGTCAGAACATGCCGTAGGTCGTGGCGCTGACCAGGGTCAGCGTGTCCTCGAGCCAATGAACGGACTTCTGCACGACGCAGTCGGTCGCGTGGCACTCGGCTCCGTGGACGATCTCGATACGACGCTCTCCCCGCAACTGTGACAGTGCCTCACGGTTCATCCGGAGCACCGGCATGTCCTTGACGAGAAGAAGTGTCGGTGCCTTGACGTCCCTGAGATAGTCGACGGCGAGGTCGGTGCGGCCGTCGATGGAGACCACTGATGAAACAAGATCGGGACGCTGCGCCGCGGCGACGATCGCACCGGCCGCACCACTGCTCGACCCCAGGTAGGCCAGGGGAAGACCTGCTGTCTCGTGGTTCCGCGTCACCCAGTTCCCGATGTCGATGAATCGCTGCGCGAGGAACTCGGCATCATTCCGATAGTGCGAAGTGCTGGCATCGAACTGGATCTCTTCTTCGCTCAGCAGCGGCACGTGCAGCGTCGCAATGTGTGCTTCGCGCAGGAGCGAGGCGATTGCGGCATCGCGCGTCTCGTCCGGCAGCGTCGGGAATGATGCGAAGACTGCCGCGGCGAGCGGCCGCGCAGGCATCACGAGGGAGCCCTGCAGCATCACCTTTCCAGTCCAGACGACGGTCGGTCCCGAAATTTCACTGAACGCGTTCATGAGTCGATCTCCCAACGCTTTTGTAACTCCGGAGCCACGGATGAGAGGTGACCGGAAGAACCGTACGGTGTGACACACTTACGTAAACGTAATGTCTCCCGTCGACGGATGGAGATCCATGAGATGCAGCAGTGCCGTCGTCAGGCGTGTCCCATGTGCTCGACGACGGTGATCACCGTACCGAGAGTCAGGATGAGACTGCCTGCAATCAGCTCTCCGTAGCGATCGACCCAGGCGAACCGGATCCTGCGTGCTCCCGCATGCGCCATATAAACGAGGATCACGATCGCGGCGATGGTCGCCACCTCATACACGGCGATGACCGCCCCGACTGCACCCCAGCTCTGGGTCGAAGCAGCAATGATCATCGGAATGAGCGCGATACATGGGTCAGCACAGAACAGAACGAACAGAGACCATTCGGTCAGGCCTTTCTTGTGGTGGTGGTGCGTTCCCTCTCCATGGTCATGCTCGACACCTCGAAGGTGATCGACGTGGTGCATGAGCTTCCCGCGTGAGAGACGCCACAGTGCCCACAGTGTGTACGTCAGACCGAAGGCGATGAGGAGCAGAGGCGCGGAAGCATGCACGCTGGTGCCGAACTTCTCGACCGCCTCCCGCCCGATCAGGACGGCCAGGACTCCGAGCATCGCTGAAACCGTCACGTGGCCGAAGCCGCAGAGGATCGCGAGTCTCGCCGTCCGCCGGGGTGTCCAGTTCCGGGTGCGCGCGAGGGTTGCAAACGGCAGCCAGTGATCCGGTGCAAGCGAGTGCAGCGCACCTACGGTTGCGGCGGTCAACATCAGAGCGACAAGCCATTCGTTCATGGGCGTCTACCTTTCGGAGAATACGGGCTGACGTTTCGCGAAGAAGGCGTCGATTCCTTCAGCGAAGTTCGGTCCGTCGGCGATGCGTGCAAGCTCGTCGAGCTCCCGATCGAGATGAAAATCGAGCCGGTCGATTCCGGCTGCCTGGTTCATGAGATCTTTCGCAATTCCGAGCGCCTCGGTTGGTCCTGCGGCGAGCTGCCGCGCCGTCGCGAGCACCTGCTCGTCGAACGTCTCGACCGGATACACCGCCGTGACGAGTCCCCACTCGAATGCTTTCTTCGCATCGAGTTTGGGATTGAGGAACAGCATGTCCATCGCGCGCCGCAGGCCGAGAAGTCGCGGGAGGAAGAAGGTCGAGCTCTCCGCGCCGGTCAACCCGGTTTTCGCGTAGGCCCATTCGAACCACGACCGCTCGGACGCGATCACCAGGTCGCACGACATCGCAAGCCCGAATCCGCCGGCCGCTGCAATCCCGTCGACGGCCGCGATGAACGGCTTCGGCGCCCGACGGATCTCGGAGATCGTCGAATGGATGTACTCGAGGATCTGCTTGAAGATCTCGCCGTAGCCGGCCGGGATATCGCGCGCGCCCGGCTGAAGATAGCCGAGGTCGTTCTGCTCGCCACCGGCGCGGATGTACTTCAGATCGGCGCCGCTGCAGAAAACGCCGTTGGAGCCGCGCAGAACCACGGCACGAATTTTCGAGTCGCGAGCGAAGAGAATTCCGGCCTTTCGCAGGTCACGAGCGGTGTCCACATCGAGCGAGTTGAAGCGCTCCCGGCGGGCGATCGTGATGATCCCGACCCCGCCGTCGACATCGGTTGTGATGTAGCTCATGTGAGCGATCCTTCCGCGAGCTGCACGCCGGTTGCGATTGCTTCCGCCGAAGTCATTGGGTGAGGTTCGGAAAGAACGCTTTCGATTGCATGAACCGCCATCGATCCCCAGGCGTCGCGCATCATCCACTCGCGTTGCGCGTAGGCGTAGGCGCGAACGATGTCGGCATGCCCGGCGTGGGCAGCCGCGCGCGCGAACGGGGCGATCGGATAGGCTCTGCTGCGAATCACGATCGGTCCCGCATCGAGTTGCGAAGTCACCTTGTGAAGCGTGCTTCGGATCTCCAGTTCTCCGGCGACGATCGCATCCCGCGTCGAATGCAGGCCGACGTACCGCCGTTTGCCCTTCGAGTTCTCGATCGCCAGATCGCTGTCGTGGATGTTGAAGACCCGTCCGGGGAACGCGTCGAGCAGCACATCGGTGACGACATAGAGGTAACCCAGCAACAGCACGACATCGACGTCGAACTGCCGCAGGGAATCGACGGTCTGCGCGTCGAACGACGCACGGGCGTCGCGGTCCTTCAGCGAAAAGCTCCGCTCGCGATGAAACTCTCGGAGGGGGGACGTCAGTAGCGGCACGCCGGCGCGCTCGAAGACCTCCATGTCCTGACAGAACGGCTCCGTCGTGATCGCACAAACGACGTCCCAGCGGAGCGACCGCTTCGCATGTTCGAGCAGAGCGACGCTACCCGGTGCCCGGTGCGAGCAGAGGACGGCGACGCGAAGCGGTGACCGAAGGCTCAGCATATGCGTGGCAGTGGCTCGCCTTCCGGCTCGGCCAGCAGTCTCCTTCCGAAGCCCGTGTCGAGAATGATCGAGCCGGGCCGCTCCGAAATGCAGGTTCCGACGATGGCCGCGTTCCGGCCGAGCGGATGCTCGCGCAGAATGGCAACGAGCTTTTCGGCCACGTCAGGTCGCACCCCGATTACCGCTTTTCCTTCGTTCGCCACGTGCAGCGGATCGATTCCGAGAATCTCGCCGGTCGACCGAACCGCGTCGGTCAGCGGAACACGCTGCTCTTCCAGGACGACACCGACACTGCTCTTCTGTGCCATCTCATGCAGAGCGCTCGAGAGTCCTCCGCGAGTCGGATCCTTCATCGCCGTGATGCCGTCGCCGATCGAGTCGAGTACCGATGCAATCATCAGATTGATCGGCGCCACATCCGAGCGGAGATCCCCCTCGAGATCGAGACCATGTCGAGCCGCCATCACCGCGAGGCCGTGGTCGCCCATCGTTCCGGTCACCACGATGCGATCTCCGACGCGGAGGCCGTTGTCCCGCACCACCCGCTTCGCCATCCCGATGCCGGTCGTGTTGATTACGATTCCATCGATCTCGCCGCGCCCCATTACCTTGGTATCGCCGGTGACGACGACCGTTCCCGCTTCCTTGCAGGTATCGACGAGCGAACGCTGAATCGCCTCGAGCTGGTCCATCGGGAAACCTTCTTCGAGGATGACGCCGCAGGTGATACCGAGGAGACGCGTCGCTCCCATCATCGTGAGGTCATTGACCGTTCCGGCTACGGAGATGCGCCCGATGTCGCCGCCGGGGAAGAAGATCGGATGAATCACGTGCGAGTCGGTGGTGATCACGAGCCACTCGTTGCCCATCGGAATGGCGGCGCCGTCATCCATCGCTCCGAGACCGACGCCGTCGAACGGCATCGCGGCGAACTCGCGCACGAAGAGCTTCTCGATCAGCGCGCGCATCGCGCGCCCTCCGCCACCCTGTTTGAGAGTGACACGTCCATAGGTTGGCAATGGCATTGCGGTGCTCATGACGTCACCTCGGCTGTGGGCACGGGTTCTCCGACATCGATGCCGCTGAGATCGGGAACGCCTCCGTAGAGGTGCCAGATCTTGCAGGTCCCCTCATTCGAGACCATGCAGGCGCCGACCGGCGTTTCCGGCACACACTCCTTGTTGAACAGCTTGCAGTCGATCGGGTTGCGGATGCCGGCCATGATGTCGCCGCAGATGCACTGATTCGCGAACTGTGGCGGGGCGTAGTCCCAGAGGCTCTTCACGTCGATCTTGAAGCGCTTTCTGGCATCGAGGTGTGCGAACTCGTCGCGCAACCGGAGATTGCCGTTCGGAACGTGCGCGATGCCACGCCAGCGGCCACCGATGGGACGGAATACGCGCCACAGCTGCTCCTGCGCCGCGAGATTGCCTTCCCGCGACACGCAGCGCGGGAACATGTTGACGACAGCCGGCTTTCCGTCGCGGATCAGCTTTACCAGCTCGACCACGCCAGCCAGGATGTCGAGCGGTTCGAAGCCTGCGACGACCACCGGAAGCTTATGGCGCTCGACGAACGGCTCGAAGACCGCCGAGCCGGTGATCGTCGCCGCATGTCCGGCGGCGAGGAAGCCTTCCACCCGCGACTCCGGCATCTCGCTCACGATCTCCATGACGGGTGGGATGTATTTGTGCGCCGAGAGGATCGAGAGATTCTTCGGGGGATTGTTCAGAATGATCGACGCCGTCGCAACCGCTGTCGTCTCGAAGCCGGTGGCGAAGAAGACGATCTCTTCGTCAGTGCTCCTTGCGAGCTCCACGACCTGCGAGGGGGAGTAGATGACATCGATCTTCCCTCCGCTCGCCTGAGCGTCGGCGAGCGACTGGACCGTCCCGGGCACTTTCAGCATGTCGCCGTAGGTAGCGATCCGGATTCCGTCGCGCGCGAGCACGACCCCCTCGTCGACTTCCGGAACGTCGGTGACGCAGACGGGGCAGCCGGGCCCCATGATCACATTCAGGCTGCTTGGAAACATCGAACGAAGACCGAATTTTGCGATCGCCTGTTCGTGGCTTCCGCAGACGTGCATGACCGCGACTGGACGCCCGATCTCGTCCATCAGATGCGCGAGGGTCGCGGCAAGCTGCCTGGCCTTCGCGGGATCGCGGAACTTGAGCTCGCTCACGACTTCACCGCTTTCGCAGCAGCCTCGATCTCGCCGCGGACATCAGCGGCCATGAAGTCGTTCTCGTCCTCCTGCATCAGAGTCTCGTAGAGGGCGAGTGTCTCGGCGATCGTCTCGGTCGGGATTCTCCGAATTGCGAAGCCGACGTGATTCAGCACGTAGTCGCCGGGGACGACCGGCTCATCGATGATGTCGAGGCAGACCTCTCTCCGCACGCCCCAGAAGTCGACAGTGGCCATGCTGCCGTGAATCTCAATCACTTTTCCTGGAACACCTAGACACATGACAGTTTCTCCCTGTTCGAGGAGCTGGAGCTCGCCACCTCTTCGGCTATGGCCAGCGTGGCTGTGAGCCCGCCGGTTCGTACGATCGCGTCGGCGACGACAGCCTGCCCGAGAGCAAGCCCTCCGTCGCCCGGCGGGATCGATTGGTTGAGGAACGTTTCGAAGCGTGATCGAAGCCCTCCGGCGATCCGTTCGGCGAGCATCGCGTTCTGAAAACAGCCTCCGGTGAGAACGACTGGAATGTCACCTCGCTGCTGGGAGGCGGCGCTCGCCAGCTCAATCGTCACGTCCGAGAGGGTGTTGTGAAAGCGGGCGGAAACCGTCGTCGGCGACACGCCATTGATGAGATCGACGACCGCACTCCGGACCAGAGGCCGCATGTCGATCTCCCAGGGACTGACCCCCTCACGAACGACCACTTCGTAGTGCCCCCGCTCCTCCGGGTCGGCAGCCATGTTCCAGAGCATCGCGACCTCGCCCTCGTAGCGGGAGACCGCCATGCCGAGACCGATCGCACCGAGGGCATCGAAGTACCGGCCGACTCCACGCGCGGGCGGTGAGTTGAAGCCGCGGGTGATCATCTGCCGCACCGAGTCGATGTTTCGCGCTTCGAGATCACGGAAGAGCGGCAGGTCCTGAAGCGGCGGCGCGCCCTCGAACGCCTCATCGATCAGCGCGAGCGCGACGCGCCACACCTGACGGATCGCCTGGTCTCCACCGGCCAGAGGAATGGGCCGGAAGGTCGCGAAGCGCTCATATCCCGTCAAATCTGCGATCAGAATTTCGCCGCCCCACGAGGTCCCGTCAGTGCCGAAGCCGGTGCCGTCGTACGCGACTCCGACGACCGGTCCATCGAGACCATGCTCAGCCATCGCGCTCGCGATGTGTGCATGGTGATGCTGCACTCCGATCAGACGGATCTCCTCGCTCTCGAGCGCCTGTGCGAAGCGTGTCGAGAAGTACTCGGGATGGAGATCGTGGGCGATCAGTTTCGGCTCCACGCCGATGAAGCTCTTCATCTGGGTCACGCTCGCCTCGAAGGCGCGGAGCGTTTCGTAGGTCTCGAGATCACCGATGTGCGGCCCGAGGAATGCCGACTGTCCCGCCCCGATACAGATGGCGTTCTTCAGGTGTGCGCCGACGGCGAGCACCGGCTCCTGGAAAGGCCGTGGCAGGTCGATCCCTCGCGGAACGTAGCCACGTGCGCGGCGCATGATCGTCGGGGCGCCGTTGATGACGCGCACCACCGAGTCGTCGGTCCGCGTCTCGATCATCCGGTCGTGCATCAGGAACATATCCGCGATTTCACTGAGCTGCTCGAGTGCGGCCTCGTTGGAGATCGCCATCGGCTCGTCGCTGATGTTTCCCGAGGTCATTACCAGAGGCACACTCGCTTCGCGGAGCAGCAGGTGATGCAGAGGTGTGTACGGGAGAAAGAGCCCGACCAGCGGATTCGCTCCCGAAACCTCGGCAGCGAGCTTCGAGTCAGGACGCCTCGCCACGAGCACGATCGGCCGTTCGACGGAGCGAAGCAGTGCACGCTCCTGATCATTGAGCTCAGCGAGACGCTCCGCCTCTGCGAGATCGCGGACCATGACCGCGAGCGGTTTCGCCTCGCGGCGCTTCCGCTCGCGCAGTCTCGTGACGGCGACCGATGAAGTCGCGTCGCAAGCGAGATGAAATCCGCCGAGTCCCTTCACCGCGACGGTGAACTGTGCGCGGAGTGAACGGCCGGCGAACTGAATTGCATCGTCGGCCGAAACGGGCCGGCCCTCAGAGGTCACCACTTTCACGCGTGGTCCGCAGCGTGGGCAGGCGTTCGGCTGTGCATGAAAACGGCGATCGAGCGGATCGTCGTATTCGCGACGGCAGTCGACGCACATCTCGAACGACGCCATCGACGTCTTCGCACGGTCGTAGGGCACGTCGCGCACGATCGTGTAGCGCGGCCCGCAGTTCGTGCAGTTCGTGAAGGGGTAACGATAACGGCGGTTGGTCGGATCGAAGATTTCGGCAAGGCAGTCGGGACAGGTCGCGAGGTCCGGCGGAATCGACACGTTCCGCTCGGCTCCGACCTCACTCTCGACGATCCCAAAGCCCTGCACCTCTTCCACCGGAATCGATGTCCAGCGAATGTCGCGGATCCGCGAGGCCGGTGGTGTGTTCTGGGTCAGGTCGAGGGTGAAGGTCTCCACATCGCCGTCACTGCCGAATGCGTCGATCATCACGCCGGTGGAATCGTTCCGGACGTGGCCGTCGATCCTGTCGCGAATGGCGAGCTGGTAGACCCAGGGGCGGAACCCGACTCCCTGAACCACGCCGCGAATCTCAATGTGGCGTCCGATACGAGACATGTATGGCTTTTCCTGACGTGACCAAGGTAGGTGGAGGGGGATGCAGACGCGCTGACTGTGCGCACAAGGGGGCGTGATGACTGTCACGTGGTGATGTCTCGCGTGGTCTTGTGAGTCAAGAACCGGGCGCGGCGCGGGCACGGAGTCGGGTAAGCCCCTGCCTAACTCCGGCCTGTCATCCGCCTGTCATCCTGAGCCGCCGAAGCCCCGGGGGGGGCGGGTGGGCGGGAGGGGCGGAGGACGGTCGAAGGACCCCCACCTCGGGCGCGAGGGTGGGAGGGCGGCCGTGCATGCCCGGTCGTCGATGAGGGGATCCCTTTCCGTCCTCCGCCCCTCCCGCCCACGTCCCCACCCACGGCGCTCCGGCGGCTCGGGATGACAGGATGCGAAGCTGGATTTCCACCCCGACTCAACGCACCCCTTGCATTCCTTTCGTGGCCGTGTATAGTGTGCATAGTGTCTATACACACTCAGTTGACCATCTCCCAGGCTGATCGGCGGCCGATGTACCTCCAGATCATGGAGCAGATCCGTCACCGAGTGGCCATCGGGGAGTGGCAGCCGGGCGAGGAGATTCCGTCGATCCGCGTCCTGGCGGCATCCACGCGGGTCAGCGTGATCACGGTCAAACGGGCCTATCTCGAGCTCGAGCGTGCGGGAGTGATCACGACGAGGCAGGGGCGGGGGACTTTCGTGGCGAACGATGTCGACCTGAGCCGTCAGCTCCGCGAACAGGAGCTTGACGAGCACCTCGGGAAGGCGGTGGCGGTCGCGCTCGAGCTTGGGCTCACGAAATCCGAACTCGAGGCGAGGCTCGGTGACGTAGTAGGCCGCAAAGACAGAGAGGACCCGGGGAAAGATCTATGAGCAATGCGGCGATCGAATTCAACGGTGTATCGAAACGCTATCCCTTCTTCGCGCTCGAGGACATTTCATTTCGTCTCGAGAAAGGCCAGATCATGGGTCTCGTCGGACCAAATGGCGCGGGAAAGACGACCACGATGCGCATCCTGATGGGGCTGATCAGACAGGACGCGGGCGAGGTCGAGATGCTCGGTCGCGCGATCCCGCACGATCAGGTTCGTGCGAAGTGGGACGTCGGATTCGTCTCCGAGGAGATGCGACTGTTCTCCGGAGCAACACTTGCGTGGCACATGAGCTTCGTCCGATCGATCTATCCGGACTGGGACGAGCGCTACGCGAACACGCTGCTGAAACGGTTCTTTCTGCGCCCGGAACAGAAGATCAAAGGATTGTCCCGGGGAGAGCATGTGAAGGCGTTGCTTCTGCTCGTGCTGGCGCGCCGGCCTCGGCTTCTCGTCCTTGATGAGCCGACCGCCGGGCTCGATCCGGTCGCCCGTCACGAAGTGATCGCCGAACTGATGGAGGTGCTGCTCGACGACGGCCGCTCGATCCTCTTCTCGTCGCACAACACACTCGATGTCGAACAGATCTCGGATGCGATCACCTTCATCGATCGCGGACGAATCGTCGAGTCTGACGACAAAGAGTCCTTCGTCGAGCGTTGGCGGAGGATCACGGTCGAGGGCGCTCCAGCCGGTCAGCTCCCCCCCGTGCCGGGCAACGTGGACATCACGAGAAGCGGGCATCTGGCCGTTATCACGACGAATGCGTGGCAGCCGGGAATGCTCGCGCCGTGGGAACAGGCCGGCGCAAGAGTGCACGAGATTCATCGCATGACACTCGAAGAGATCTTCGTGGCGAACGTGCTGCACAAACGGAAGGAGCGTGGCGAATGAACCGCTCGATCTTCGGCCGTCTGGTCGCGAAGGACCTCTACTTCTATCGCTGGATGTTGGCCATTGCCCTGATCGCGGGAGTGTTCTCGCTCGTGATCGCGAGCTTCAGCGAGGGTGACGGTGTCCGCACCGGGATGAACCTCGGCATGCTCCTGTTCATCACGACGATCATCACATTCGGAATCTTCATCTCGATGGCGGGCATCCTCAAGGAGAAGCAGGACAAGTCGCAACTATTCGTGCTGAGCCTTCCGGTGTCGGCGGCGCAGTACTCGGCCGCGAAAGTCTGCGCGGCGCTGATCGCGTTTCTCGGGCCGTGGCTCGTGTTGACGGGCGGGGTCATCGTGGCGACTGCGGCGACGGGCCGGCCGAGCGGCGGAATCCCGTTCTTCGTCGTGATGATGACGTTCTTCCTGGTCACTTTCTGCGTACTGCTGGCCATCGTGGCCATCACGATGTCCGAGGTCGGGGCGATCACCGGGATTCTGATCACGAATCTATCGGTAACGCTGTTCTTCTTCAGCATCGGCCGATCTCCCGATATCGCGGGACGCGCCGATGAAGCGGTGGCGACCTGGAGTCCCGCGATCCTGACGCTGCTGACCGCCGAGATCGCGCTGATCCTGCTGTCGGTGGCGCTGGCAATCTACCTTCCTTCCCGCAAACGGGACATCACTTGAGAGGATCTGCAATGAGTTCACAGGAACGCCTTCACTCGCTCGATGCGGTGCGCGGAATCGCGCTTCTGCTCGGCATCGTGCTCCATGCGACGATGTCCTTCTTTCTCGCAATCCCGGCGCAGGACAGCTCGCAGAGCACGACGCTCGCGGTCACCTTCTACGTGCTCCACATCTTCCGCATGACGCTGTTCTATGTGATCGCCGGTTTCTTCGCACACATGGTCTTTCATCGTCGCGGACCGCGCGCGTTCATCAAGGATCGCGCGAAGCGCATCGTTGTGCCGATGATCGCCGGCTGGATGATTCTTGCGCCGGCCACGATCGCTGCGGTGATCTGGGGGCTCTCGCGTACCTTTCGGGACGGACCGCCTCCGGGCGCGGAAGCTCTCGGGCCGCAGGGGTTCCCGCTGACGCATCTCTGGTTTCTCTACTACCTCTGTATCTTCTACGCGCTCACGCTGACGTTGCGCGCAGGGTTCGCCGCACTCGACCGGAACGGCGTACTGAGGAAGCGCGTCGATGCCATCGTCGGCGGAGGGATCACGAGCCATCTCGCGCCGCTGGCACTTGCCGCGCCGACGTTCGCCGTCCTCGCTCTCGACCCGTCCTGGACGGTCTGGTTCGGCATCCCTACTCCCGATACCGGACTCGCGCCGAAGCTGCCTGCGCTCGTGGCATACGGAACCGCATTCGTCCTCGGATGGTTGCTGCATCGACAGGCGCTGCTGCTCGGTGTGCTCGAGAGGCGGTGGCGCAGCAGTCTGGCCATCGCCGTGGCGCTCACGGTGGTCTGCCTGTCCATCGTCGGCATGACGCCGAGGATGACGGCTCTGACCGTCATCGACGGCGGCGACGCAATGCGACTCCTGTACGCTGCCTGCTATGCGCTCTCGATCTGGTTCTGGACGTTCGGCTTCATCGGCGCGGCGATGCGATTCTTCTCCGGCGCGAGCGCCGTGATCCGCTATCTCGCCGACTCCTCGTATTTTCTCTATCTCGCGCACGTGCCGATCGTTTTTGCGCTGCAGGTTCTTCTGATGGACGTGCCGCTGCACTGGACGGCCAAGTTTCCGGCGATTCTCGCGATCACGCTCGCGGTGCTGTTCGCCAGCTATCACTATCTCGTGAGGCCGACGGTGATCGGCGAGATCCTGAACGGCCGCAGGCACCCACGCCGCAGACGAAGCTCCGTGGTGAGCGCTTCGATTCCGGCGACACCTGCAGAACCTTCACCTGGTGCTGCGTTGGATGACGGCGCGCCCGAACCGATTGCTGGCCTGGTAAATGTGACCAAGCGCTATGGCGAGGTGCTCGCGCTCGACGACGTGAATCTTGCCGTGCGGTCGGGCGAGCTGCTTGCCCTGCTGGGACCGAATGGTGCCGGCAAGACCACCGCGATCGGCCTCTGGCTCGGAACTCTCGAGCCCGACGCCGGGGTCGCTTCCGTCATGGGTGGCTCACCCCTCGACGTAAACAGCCGCCTCGGTATCGGCGTGATGATGCAGGAGGTCGCGCTCGCGCCGACGCTCACCGCGAAGGAGCTCGTCGCTTTGACGACGAGCTACTATCGCAGTCCGCTCGATGTGGACTCGGTCATCGAGCTCACGGGTATCGAATCAATTGCGAACCGGCGGTACGCCAAGCTGTCGGGTGGCCAGAAGCGCCAGGTACAGTTCGCCGTTGCGGTCTGCGGACGTCCGCAGCTCCTGTTCCTCGACGAACCGACCGTCGGTCTCGACGTGGAAGCGCGCGAGACGATGTGGAGAGCCATCCGTTCGCTGATCGAGGATGGATGCTCGATCGTGCTCACGACGCACTATCTCGAGGAGGCGGAAGCACTCGCCGATCGCGTTGCGGTCCTCGCGAAGGGGAGAGTGATCGCTGAAGGAAGCGTCGATGAGATGCGATCGCTCGTGACGCGTACACACATCAGCTGTGCGTCCACGCTTGCGGTGGACGACATTCTGCGCTGGCCAGGTGTCGTCGATGTCGTGCGGAAGGACCAGGTAGTGCACGTCACAGCATCCGACACGGAGACCGTCGTGCGCCGGATGCTCGCCGAGGACAGCACGCTCCATCAACTCGAAGTCAGACAGGCGAGTCTCGCCGAGGCGTTCAGTGAGCTCACGAAGGAGGCAGCATGAACACAACTACTGTAGAGACTCTGACTCCGGGGAGAGGAGACTTTGCTGTGCATCGCGAGCCCCTGCCTTTCGGTCGGATATTCCGCGCGTATCTCACGGAGGCGAAGCTCGAAATGCTCGGAGCGTTGCGCACACCCGGGTTTGCCATCCCGTTCATCGCGGTTCCCGTCGCGATCTACATTTTCTTCGGGATCGTGATTGCCGGGAATGCCGGAGCCAGCGGCGAGTACGGCCCGGGCATCGCCAACTATCTCTTCTCCGGCTTTTCGGTGATCGCGGCGATTCTGCCGGGAATCTTCAGCGGAGTGATTCTCGCGACCGAGCGGGAGGGCAATCTTCTCAAGCTCAAGCGCGCGCTGCCGATGCCTCCGGGTGCCACGCTCGTGGCGAAGACGGTCATGTCGATGGGCATCGCAGCGATCGCGGTAACGCTCGTCGCCATCGCGGCGCTCATCGCCGGAAAGATCACGATCTCGCTCGTCCAGGTGGCGGCCATCTGGACCGTCCTGATCATCGGGACGATTCCCTTCTGCGCGATCGGGCTGCTCATCGGCGCGTACGTGTCGGCGTCCGCGGCACCGGCGTACGGCAACCTGGTTTTCCTGCCGATGATGTGGCTCTCCGGGCTCTTCATTCCTCTTCCGGGCTTTCTGGAGAAGTGGGTCGTGATCTGGCCCGCGTTTCACCTGAACCAGCTCGCCCTCGGGTTGGCCGGTGTCGAGCAGTTCACCTTCGTCCCTCCCGTGTTCGCGGCAGCCGTCCTGACGGGTGTCACCGTCATCTGCGGAGGTTTAGCAATCCGAAGGCTCGCGCGCGTGGGGTAGTAGGCTAAGCGTCACCCACATGACTGCGGGCGGCGACCTGCATCTGCTTTCTGCCCGGTCGCCGATGAGGGGATCCCTCGACCGTCCTCCGCCCCTCCCGCCACACACGCCCGCCCCCGGGGCTCCGGCGGCTCGGGATGACAGATAAGGAGTTAGGCTCTCCCCCTACGGCCGCACGTCGAGGACCGGGTCATTCTCCTGCCCGTTCGCTCGAATCGTGTACTTGTACTGGCCCTCTTTCTCGAAGACGCCCGTGTCGGCCCGATGAGCGCAGCCCCTGCCGCCCTGCGCATACCTCAGATCGGTGTAGCCTTCGATCTCGATCGTGAATTCGAACTCGGCACACCAGCGCACCCGCTGTTTGCCCCTCCTGATCGGAACAGGGTCGATGTCGGGAACCGGCAGCCCCGCTGCGTCGAGCGTAAGGGTGACTAGTTTCTCTGCGTTCTGATCGTTCACCATCGGTCCCTCTCTCCTGTCGTACTGTTGCCGCGCCGCTCTCGAGATCCCGAGTCTCACCGCGCGGTCGTCTGCGTCGCGACCGGGATTATCGTTGCAAGACGACCATTCTTTCTCAGATTCGCAAACTCGGGGTCGGCGACGACGTCGTCGGGGTTGAATCCGAGCCTGAGGGCCTGCTCGAGCCGCGCGAGAACTTCCTCTTCGAGGCCGCTCACGTTCGCGATGACCGCGGCTTCATAGGCATGCGCGGCATTCTGCGGCTCGAGCTCGAGAGCGCGGAGAATGGAATTGCGGGCACGCTTCGCATCGCCCAGCTTCGCGGCACAGGTCGCGAGCGTCGCATGTGCAGCCGCATCGGAGGGATTCACGGCGATCGTCTCTTCACAGAGCTCGATCGCACGGCGGTAGGCGGCACGGGCCCGTTCACGCTTCCCTGGAATCCAACGGTAGGCATCGCCGAGATTGCGCCAGAAGATTACGTAGGTCGGGCTGAGCTCGACCGCCTTTTCGACGGCTGCAGCCGCCTCCTGGTAGCGACCGAGGAAGTAGTAGCACGTACCGAGATTCGAATACGCCTGTGCCGAAGGGCTGCGTTGAATGGACGTCGTGAAGACGCGAATTGCGTCGTCGTGACGCCCGAGCCGCTGATACATCGCCCCGAGGTTGTTGTAGCCGCGCAGATTGTCGGGAGAGAGCTCGACGACCTTGCTGAACATCGGAACGGCGTCCGCCGCCCGTCCGCGGAGAAAATAGAAAACGCCGAGCTTGTTGTAACCGGCCCAGTAGTTCGGCTGCAGCTGGATTGCACGTTTATAGGATGACTCCGCGTTCTCGACGTCGCCGGCGAGCCTGTATGTCTCGGCCAGCTCGAGCACCGCATCGGCATGGTTTGGTTGCTGAGAGAGCACTCGGAGGAACGCGCTGATCGCCTCCGGATAGCGTCCTGTTTCCCGCCTCAGCTCTCCGAGTGTCACGTTCACATCGAGACTGAGCGGATCGGCTTCCAGTGCGGCATCCGCGGCGTTTCCGGCCAGCAGGGCGAATCTCGCGTCCTTCGATTCCCGATACTTGATCAGGTAAGCACGTGCGAGTGCTGCCTGGACGGAGGCAGAGGAACCGAGCCTCTGCAGAATCTCGACGGCCTGCTCGACTGACTCCGGCTCGTGGTACTGCCGCAGATGACCGATCGCCTCGAGGTATCGCCGCTGCGAGACCGCCGGATCAAGCATAGGGCGCACCGTGGTCGTACCGAGGTCGAGGTTGCGAGCAACGCTCCTGGCAACCGCATCCTGCAGTGCAAAGAGGTCGTCGACTTTGCCCTCGATGAGATCGCGCCATTCGCGGCCCTCTCTGACGGGTGAGACCGAATAGGTCACGCGCATGCGGTCTCCGCTTCTCATCATTGAGCCGGTGAGAATGAGATCCGCACCGAGATCGAGGGCCGTCTTCTCCGGAGAAGCATCGTCCGAAGTGGGAGGCGGGCGGATGATCTGAACAGTGGGATATCCTGCCAGACGCGTGGTCAGAGTCTCGGCAAATCCGGTGGCGACCAGGTGTCCGGTTGGATCGCCGGTGAGGTCGCGGAACTTCATCACCACGAGCTGGTGGCGTGGCGCCGACACCTGCGCGGTCGTCTCGGCGGCCGGCGCCGGCTCGGGGCGTCTGGCCAGGTAGGCCATCCCGGCAATGAATGCCCCGAGGACGATCGCTGCGATGGCAACTCCTCTTCGCCTTTCCGACCGGAACGAACCGAGCGACGCACCACTCTGAACGGCGTTAATCCGGTCTCGCAACAGGCGCAGTTCGTTCGCCAGATCGCGCGTGGAGGAGTAACGATCCGACGGAGTCTTTGCCAGAAGTCTTCTGACGATGTCGCCGAGTTGCTCCGGAATGCGCCGGTCGACACGCGAGAGCGGAACCGGATCCTTGTGCAGGATCATCGAGAGTGTGTCGATGGCAGTCTCGCCATGAAAAGCCGGTTTCGCCGTCAGCAGTTCGTAGAGGATCGTGCCGAATGCGAACTGATCCGAACGGAAGTCGATCCGCTTGCCGGTCGCCTGTTCGGGCGACATGTAACCAACCGTGCCGAGAATCGTCCCCGGATTCGTCCCTCCCATCTCGAGTTGCACCGTGGTGTCGCCCTCGAGAACCGGAGTGATTACCTTGGCGAGCCCGAAATCGAGGATCTTTATGTAGCCGTCCCGGGTGACCATGATGTTCTCGGGCTTCAGGTCGCGATGAACGATGCCGCGGTCGTGCGCCGCGGCCAGGCCATCCGCGATCTGAACGGCGAAATCGAGTGTCTTCGCGGGCGAAAGAGGCCCCTCTGTGATCATGGTCCGCAGATCGCGTCCATCGATGTACTCCATGACGATGAACGGAGAGCCCTCCTCCGCGCCGACTTCGTGGATTGTCACGATGTTCGGATGATTCAGAGCCGAGGCAGACCGAGACTCCTGGGTAAAGCGGCTCAGAGTGTCGGGATCGGAGGCAAGCCGGGACGGCAGCATCTTGATCGCGACGCGGCGGCCGAGACTCGGATCGTGGGCGGAGAAGACATCCCCCATCCCTCCCGAGCCGATCTGCCCGAGGATTTCGTAGTGCCCCAGCCTGTCGCCAGCCATGCTCATCGATCAGGTTCGTAACTTCCGGGATTCTACCCTTCCGATCTCTCTCTCCCCGCGCAGGTATAATCGTGCTGCTCCCCGGAACTGAGGGTCCTGGTTCGTGGCACGAGCTCGCAATCTGCTGGCGTTCGTCGTTGTCCTTGCTGCTGCCAGTAGCGCAGCCCGCAACCGACCTGTCCCGATGGTCGCCTGGAAGATCGTTCCCCCCGGAGCCACTGTTGACGCTCCTCTGGTGCTTTTCTGGGTTCCGTCATCGCCCGACGAGCTGAAGCGGTCACCGCTGCTCTCTTCGGCCCAACTCGCTCATTTCTCGACTCGCTGCGTCGCCATGAGAATTGTCCGCGTGGACGACGTCCGGCGGGCCGCACAGCTGGAGGTTGGCCCCCAGCTTCCAGCGGTGATCCTTACCGAAGGGGAGGGTCGCATTCTCGGTCGCATCGACAGTGAAGGTCCCTTGAACGTGCGAGACGTCGAAGATCTCGTTCGCGGTGCGATCGACCGGCGAACCGAAGAGGCGAACGCGCTACTCGACCTCGCCCGCTCCCACTACGAGGACGGCGATGTCGACTCCGCGACCGAGATCTACCGCGTGGTGCGAGAGCAGCGTTGCGTCTGTCCTCGGGAAGCCCGCGACGCGGATCGCGCACTCAAGAAGCTGAAGAAGCGGTAGGACCAACCGCCCGGAGCAAAAAAAAGGGTGGGGATGCTCCCCACCCTCGAACGATCGTTGTGAACGGTGAATCTAAGCCGTCTGCAGGATCCGAACGGCACGTCTCCAGTGACGTCGGGAGTTCCGCACGTATCGATACGCCATCCGTCGCGTCTTTCGCCAGGCCATTCCCTCGGCCCGTTCCTCCAGCGCACGGCGCCAGAGCGCAAACGCCTTCTCGAGTTGAGCCGAGGCAACCTTCAGCCGGCGCCTCGCCTCGTCGGCGAGCGAACCGGTCGCAGACTCGATCTTCATCTCGACGACGCGGACCGCTGCACTCATCCGTGCCTGCTCGATCTGCGGGAGCGGCGTCGCCAGCAACCCTTTCGCGAGTCCGATGTAGTGTAAGCCTCCGATCCACCACTTCGCGGGATCCCACTGGTACCAGCGGATTCCGTTGCGAAAATCGGATGGGAAGCGATGGTGGAACGAGTGATACCCCTCGCCGAGTGTGACGAGCGCAACGAGCCAGTTGTCACGCGCCGACGCTTCGGCGTTGAACTCCGGTTTTCCGAGAGTGTGAGCGAGTGAATTCACGAAGAACGTCGTGTGGTGAATCACGACGATTCGGGTGAAGCCGCCCCAAAGCAGTCCGGCGATCGGGTCGCCGAAGGCTGCTCCAATCAGCGTCGGCAGACCGAATCCACCGAGAATGAGAATCTGCTTGTGCCAGCGGTGCTGCCACATCACGATCCGATTCGCCTTCAGGTCGGGCGAGTTCGCGAACGTGTCGTCGCGCTCATGGTTGCGGAAGAAGATCCAGAACATGTGCGCCCACCAGAAGCCGCGACGGATGTTGTACGGATCCCAGTCCTTGTCGGCGTACTTGTGATGCACCCGATGGCTCGATGACCACCAGAGAATCGAGTTCTGCGCCGCCATCGCCCCGAAGAAGGCGTAGAACAACTGGACGATTGGCGAGGCCTCGTAGGTCTTGTGGGAGAAGAAACGGTGGTAGCCGGCGCAGATCGAGATTCCGACCGCGAGGTACATGCCGACCATCAGAACCAGCATCCACAACTGGAAGCCCGCATACCAGGTGTACGCGGCGGTACCGATGATGCCGATGATGGGCGTGAGGGTCAGGAACGCAATATTGACCCAGTCTTTTTCCTGCTGCTGCTGAGCTGCTTTGATGGCGCCACCTCCGGAGATGCTCTGCGTGGACGCGATTATCCACGTGTCGAGTGTGGCTGGGAACGTTTCTTTCGCCCGACGTATTCACACCCGTGCGTGGGCAGTGCCAGATCTCTGCCTGCTGACCGGTGCAACTGCTGGGCATGCCTGCCCGATTGCGGCACGGTTTGCACGCTTCCTGCTTTAGGCATCGCTATGAGAAAGCAGAGACTTGTACTTCTATTATTGATCGTCGTCGCTATTCCTCTTTCGCTGGATGCCCAGACCCGCTTCGGTGTACGTGCCGGAATCACGGATGGTGATCCGATGATCGGCACCGACATCATGGTTCCGCTCAGGAACGGCTTCGTTTTGAATCCGAATGTCGAGTTCACGACCAACCTCTTCATGGCGAATGCGGATGCGCATTACGACATCCGGCTCAACGAACGCACCGACATCTGGTTCGGTGCGGGGCTCGCCTTCATCAAACCATCGGGTGACGACTATGAAGGCGGGGTCAGCCTCCTCGCTGGCGCCGGCGCACGCCGCAGTCGCTGGTATCCCTATGGTCAGGCACGAGTTACGTCCGCGGGCGGCGATCTCGGCACGATTGTGTCTGTGGCGGGCGGGATCCGGTTCTAGCCACGACCCGTGCGAGCGCAAAGGCGCATCAATCACCCCCGCGCTCTAAGTGTGCCGATGGACGAATGCGCGTGCATTCGCGCCTTGCACGGCCCCTCACCCGGCCTTCGGCCACCCTCTCCCCGCCAGAATCGCGGGGAGAGGGGCGGCGAACCCCGCAGGGAGACGGACAACAAATCGCCGGACGGTCGTAGCGCAGGCGTCCTCGCCTGCCGTACCGCGGATGTCCTCGTCCGCACGCGGACGTCTCGCCAGGCGTCTCGCCCGCCGGGCGCCGAGGGGTGTCCTGCCGCGTCTGTGACAGCCGGCACGTTCCGGGCGCTGCCGCTGTTGTTTTGATCTCTGCGATAGACTGCCCCGCCGCAAGGAGATCACATGGCCGACAACATCCGCGACGAGGCGCTCGACTACCATTCGAGCGGCCGCCCCGGCAAAATCGAGGTCGTCCCGTCGAAGCCGACGGCGACGCAGCGCGACCTCTCCCTCGCTTACACCCCGGGGGTTGCCCAACCCTGTCTCGAAATTGCTGCCGACCCCTCCGCCGTCTACAAATACACCGCCAAAGGGAACCTGGTTGCCGTCATCAGCAACGGAACGGCAGTGCTCGGGCTCGGCAACATCGGACCCGCTGCCGGCAAGCCGGTGATGGAAGGCAAGGGGGTGCTCTTCAAGCGCTTCGCCGACATCGACGTCTTCGACATCGAAGTCGACACGCGCGATACCGAGGAGTTCATCCGCTGCGTCAAGCTGCTCGAGCCGACCTTCGGCGGGATCAATCTCGAAGATATCGCTGCCCCGGAATGCTTTGAGATCGAAGATCGCCTGAAGAAGGAGATGAAGATCCCGGTCTTCCACGATGATCAGCATGGGACGGCGATCATCTCGGCCGCAGCCCTGTTGAATGCCCTCGAGGTCGCCGGAAAGAAGATCGGAGAGGTTCGGATGGTGATCTCCGGCGCCGGCGCCGCCGCAATGGCCTGCCTCCGTCTCTACATCGACCTTGGCCTCACCAAGGAGAACGTGCTGCTCGTCGACAGGCACGGCGTGATCTACAAGGGACGCAAGGACGACATGACTCCCTACAAGACGGAGTTTTCGGCGGAGACGGATCGGCGCACGCTCGCCGATGCGATGCGCGACGCCGATGTCTTCATCGGCTTGTCGGCTGGCGGTGTCGTCAGCCAGGACATGGTGCGCTCCATGGCGAAGGATCCGATCGTTTTCGCCATGGCGAATCCCGATCCCGAGATCCCGTATGACCAGGCAGTCGAGGCTCGCGAAGACGTGATCATGGCAACCGGCCGGTCCGACTTCCCGAACCAGGTAAATAACGTACTCGGCTTCCCGTTCATCTTCCGTGGAGCTCTCGACTGTCGCGCGACGACGATCAACGACGAGATGAAACTCGCCGCGTCCCACGCGCTTGCCGATCTCGCAAAACAGGACGTCCCCGATTCCGTTCTGCGCGCCTACGGCAAGGACCGGATCACCTTTGGCCGCGAGTACCTGATTCCCAAGCCCTTCGATTACCGCGTCCTGCTGAATGTCCCGGTAGCCGTCGCACGCGCGGCGGCGGAGACGGGAGTCGCGCAGCAGCCGATTCAGGACTACGACGCCTACCGCCGGCAGCTCGAGAACCTTCTCGGACGCTCGCGCGGCTTGATGCACGAGATTTACGAACGGGCCCGGCAGAGCCCGAAACGGATCGTTTTTCCGGAAGGGGAGCAGGAGAAGATCATCCGCGCAGCGAAGATCCTCACGGACGAGAAGCTGGCACACCCGATCCTGCTGGTTCGCCGCGAAGAGATCGCGACTCTGCTCAAGAAGTACCAGATCGACGAGACGAAGGTGACCATCATCGACATTGCCGAGTCCGACCGGACCGAGGCTTACATCGACCGGCTCCATGAGTTGCGCAAACGGCATGGTCTTACCCGCGCCGACGCCCAGCGGGTCCTCAACAGCCGGAACTACTACGCGATGATGATGCTCGAAAGCGGGGACGCCGATGGCGTGATCTCCGGGCTCGGTGCCTACTACCCCGCGACGCTCCGTCCCGCTCTGCAGATTCTGAAGACACGACCTGGTGTCCGTCACGTGTCGGGCGCCTATCTGCTGATGTTCAAGAACCGGACGGTTCTTCTCGCGGACACGACCGTGAACATCAACCCTGACAGCGAGACACTCGCCGAGATCGCCGAACAGACGGCGGAAACTGCGAGACGGTTCAATCTCGAGCCGAAGATCGCGATGATCTCGTTCTCGAACTTCGGCTCGACCAACGATCCCGCGGCCGAGAAGGTTCGCAACGCGGTTCGCATTCTGAAACAGCGCCGGCCCGATCTCATCGTCGATGGCGAGATGCAGGCCGACACCGCAATCTCTCCCGAGATCGCCCAGCAGGATTACCCCTGGAGCTCCATTCAGGGCGACGCCAACGTACTGGTGTTTTCGAGTCTCGACGCTGCCAACGCCGCTTACAAGCTGCTGTGGCGTCTCGCCGGAGCGGAGGTCATCGGTCCGATCCTGCAGGGAATCTCGAAACCGGTGCACGTTCTCCAGCGCGGAGTCGATGTGAACGACATCGTCAACATGGCCGCGATTGCGGTGCTCGACGCGCAGGAGGCCGAACGGAAGGGCAGCGAAGGTTAGGCTGAGTGCAAGAATTGCACGGGGTCGTCGTGCACGTTCAGCCCGATCAGGACATCGAGCATGCATTTATGCATGAGCGAGAAATTTCGGGCGCTGCACGTTTTGTGAAAGCGGCGTCTGCGGCCGCCGCACTCCAAAGCGCTTCGCGCGACGACCTGGGCGGCAGCGGCCGGCGCCCCGCCCTATCCCTCAGGTGCCACACACGACTTCACGAGCGCACTCAGCGCTCCGATGTCGAATGGCTTGGGGAGAAAGGCGCAGATGCCTGAATTGACCGCCGTTGCGACCTCCGGGTCGCGGTTCGCGCTGACCACGATCACCGGGATGCTCGTCAGAAACGGATCGGTCTGGCGCTCCCGAAGCACGTCCCAGCCCGACAGGACCGGCATCATCAGGTCGAGGACGACGACGTCAGGCTTGCTGCTGCGCATCAGGTCGAGCGCTTCTCGGCCGTTCGGCGCTTCGAGGAAATCGTAGCCATCCCTCTTGAGCGCGGCGATGATCAAACGCCGGATCGCAGGGTCGTCATCGACGACCAGGACCGAGAAACCTCCGTCAGGCACTGCCGGGAATTATGCATGAAGTTGATCGTTGGCGGGGACATGACCGTCACCCGTGGCGGGCACGACCATAAAGACATGAAGATTGCCGTAGCGATGTCAGGCGGAGTCGATTCATCGACGGCCGCGTTTCTGCTGAAGTCTCAGGGACACGAGGTCATCGGTCTGTCGATGCAGATGTACGACAACCTCGCAACCGCCGACTCTCCGTACGGCGGATGCTGCACGATCGATGACCTGACCGATGCGAAGCGCGTCGCCTGGCGCCTCGAGGTTCCGCACTTCACTCTGAACATGGAGTCGGGATTTCACGAGAAGGTCGTCACGCCGTTCGTACGCGACTACCTCTCTGGCGTCACCCCCAGTCCGTGCGTGCTCTGCAACACGCATGTGAAGTTCGATCTGTTCCACCGTAAAGCAATCGCGATCGGCGCCGACAGAATCGCTACCGGCCACTACGCGCGCATCACCCGCGACAATGGCCGATTCGAGCTGCGCAAGGCGCTCGATCTCGCGAAGGATCAGTCGTACTTTCTATTCGAGCTCTCGCAGGAGCAGCTCTCGGAGGCGCTCTTTCCGCTCGGTGATCTGACGAAGCCCGAGGTGCGCGAGATCGCCGCGGAGGCTGGTCTGTCGGTCGCGCGGAAGAAGGAGTCGTACGAGATCTGCTTCGTCCCGCAGAAGGACGGCTACGCGAGCGTCGTCGAGAGGGAAGCGGGCCTCGAGCCGGGCGAGGGTGCCGGCGAGATCGTCGATATCGAGGGGCGGGTGATCGGCAATCACGACGGCTACTACCACTTCACGATCGGGCAGCGCCGCGGGCTGCAGGCCGGCGGCTCGCCCGAGCGGTCGTATGTGGTCGACGTGAATCCCTTCACGAAGCGAGTCGTCGTCGGACCCGCGACAGCGCTCGAGAGGGACTCGCTGCTCGCCGAACGTGTGCACTGGATCTCCGGAGAAGCGCCGTCGCAGCCGATCGAAGTTCAGGCTCGCGTCCGGTCCCGCATGGCCGATGTAGCAGCGACGGTAACTCCGCTGCCCGACGGCCGCGCGCGCGTCGACTTTGCCCAGAAAATCCGCTCGGTCGCGCCCGGACAGGCGGTCGTCTTCTATCAGGGCGACCTCTGTCTCGGCGGCGGCTGGATCATGCGCGAAAAGTAAGGCTGAGCCGCTCGATTGCATGCATGTCTCAACGAGCACCCTTTCCTATTGCCCACCGTACGACTGGACGGCGCTCACGACGTTTCTGGCCGCGAGGCAGATCGACGGCGTGGAGCGCGTCGGTAACGCCAGGTACGAGCGCACGTTTGTGATCGAGGGTTGTGAAGGTCATGTCGAGGCGACGCACGTTCCCGATCGCCATTGCTTCCGGGTTACTGTTCGCGCGGGTGACCGCTCGGTCTTTTCTGGGGTGTTCTCGCGGTTGCGGCGCCTTCTCGACCTGGACCTCGACCCGGCGCAGGTCGCGGCGCATTTCGGCGGAGACTCGCTTCTCCGGCCTCTGGTCGCCGCCAGACCGGGCTTGCGCGTTCCCGGCGCGTTCGATCCCTTCGAGATCTCGGTGCGGGCGATTCTCGGGCAGCAGGTGACGGTCGCCGGAGCGACGCGGTTATGCTCGCGGCTCGTGCATTCGTTCGGCCGGCAATCCATCGCGGCTCCCGTCGCCAGCGGGCTGACACATCTCTTTCCCGAGCCTGCGGCGCTGGCCGTCGCTTCCGTTGCGAAGATCGGGATGCCGCGAAACCGGGCGACGACCATCAATGCACTCGCGGAAGCTGTCGACGCCGACGCGCAGTTTTTCGAAGGGGAGCCGACGGCGGTCCGCGCGAGACTGCTCGCCATCAGAGGCATCGGCGACTGGACCGCTCAGTACGTATCGATGCGGGCGCTCGGTGATCGAGACGCTTTCCCCAGCGGCGACCTCGGGCTGCAACGCGCTCTGGCGCGGGGCAGGTTGCGGCCTACCACCCGGCAGATGGAGACGCGCAGCGAGCGATGGCGGCCCTGGCGCGCTTACGCCGCACTGCACCTCTGGAGCGCGTGAGAGCGATGGAATCCGCTCTGGACTTCAATTACCGCCGCTGTCAGGTCCGCGCTCCGGAAGGTAGTCGCCGATGAAGTTCCATTCCATTCCGTTGCCCCATCCGGCGCCGTGATCGCTGGTGATCCTCTCGACGGAGCGGGCGCCGATCTGGTGTTCGTCGAAGGCGAGCAGCTGGAGGATCCGCCCCGGCCGGAGATGTTCGCTTGCCCAGGTCAGAGGCGACGCTCCGTGCGCATCGCGAGCCGCGCGGTCCGCTCCGTGCGCGAGCAGATACTCAATGGTCTCCGCGCTGGCATACGCCGCGGCGCGGTGCAGCGGCGTTTCCCCACGGGTGCGGACGTCGCGCATGAAGGCGCCGGTCTCCTTCCCGGACGTGGTACGGGCATTCACGTCAGCACCCGCCTCCACGAGCCGCCGGATGACGAACAGGAAGTAGGGACGCCCGGCCTTCGCAAGTGCATTGTGCAGCGGCGTCTCGCCCGTCTCAGGGTGTGCCGCACGGACGTTCGCACCGTTCTGAATGAGGAAATCGCACATCTTCCAGTGGCCGAAGAAGGCGGCGTTGCCCAGCTCGTCGTCGAGATCGATGCTGGTCAGATCGCCACCCGCTTCCTGCACGGCTTTCATCGCGGTGACATCGCCGTAGTAGACGAACCACTGCATTGCCCGAACGCGACCTTCGCGGAGCACGTCGCGCCAGTCCGGGAGCCGGAGGAGCTCGAATACCAGATCGGTGCGGCCACCCTCGATGCGCTCCAGCAATTCAGCTTTCTCCATGAATGACCTCCTCCGGACATCGCTACCGTTCCGACCTAAGCCGGACACTGGCCAGTATCGCAAAGAAGTGAGGGCGGGTTGCAACTTGCGCGTGTATGCCGGTGGCGCGGCCCCCACCCGGCTTCGGCCAATGACGATCAGGGTGTGACTCAGCGGGAGGTTTCCGATCCGGCTACACTGCGGCTTCGATGCGGAAGCTGGCGATTGCGCTCCTGGCTCTGATTCTCCTCGCCGCGGCGCTCTGGTTCGGCGGGCGCGTATGGCTGGCGCGCTCGGTGATGGAGTACGACGGATCGGTCGACGTTGGCGTCGAGGCACTGGTAGAGATCACGTTCGACGAGCGCGGCGTTCCTCAGGTCTGGGCGGCGAGTGAAGGCGATGCCTACTTTGCGCTCGGCTGGCTGCACGCCTCGGAACGGCTCTTTCAGATGGAGTTGCTGCGGCGCCTTTCGTACGGCGAGCTCTCGGAGGTCTTCGGCGAGGCGGCGTACGAAACGGACGTGGCGCAGCGGCGTATCGGATTCGGACGCCGCGGAAGAGCGGATGCTTCCCGGCTGACCGCGCCGGCGCGCGCGGCGCTGCAGCGGTACGTCGACGGTGTGAATGAGGCGATCGAACGAGCGCGTCCACTCCCGCCGGAGCTGGTGATCCTGAGGCTCGAACCGCGCCGATGGACGGTCGAGGACTGCCTCGTCATCGCCATGTACCAGAGCTGGTTCTCGCACGAGCTGATGGACGCCGACCGGCGCTTTCAGAAGGTGGTCGAGCTGGCTGGAAGCGATGCGCGCGCACTGACGACGGCGGCCCATCCCTGGTCACCACCGACGGTGCCCGACGAGTTCGTCGAGCGCTTTCTCGGACCGTCGCGGATGCAGATCACCGCGGCGTCGAATTCGTGGGCAGTCGCACCGGGACGCTCGAAGAGCGGCGCCGCCCTCCACGCCTCCGATCCTCACCTCGCCATCGACCAGGTTCCCGGTCTCTGGTATCTCGCAGGACTGCACTCGCAGGACGGATTGAGCGTCGTCGGGGTCACGTCAGTCGGGATGCCGTTCGTGGTGATGGGACACAACGGCGCGATCGCCTTTTCGTTCACGGTCGCCGCGATCGATCTGATCGACTACTTCGACGACGCGAAGTCGAATGCAGTCCGGACGATTCGCGAGTCGATCGCGGTGAAGGGAGAGAAGCAGCCGCGCATTCTCGAGGTTTACGAGACGCAGCGAGGCGTAATGATCGACGAGACGACCTCGATGCACTGGGCGGGATTCGACTTCCCTCCGGCCCCGTCGATCGACGCCGGATTGCTGCTGCACCGCGCGAAGAACTTCGACGACTTCCGTCGCGCGGTGACCCGGTTCGGCGCGCTCGACGCGAACTGGATCTTTTCCGACCGCGCCGGGAACATCGGATACCAGCTCGGCGCGCCAGTACCGATGCGGAACTACGACAGCTTAGTCAGGCAGCGAGCCACCGATCCCGAGGTCACCTGGACCGGGTATCGGCCGCTCGACCAGACGCCGCATGCGCTCAACCCGGCCGACGGCTTCGTGGCGAGCTGCAACAACCAGATCGTTTCCGCGGGCTCGGAGTATCCGCTCCCGGGATTCTTCGACCCCTGGCGGATCACCCGCGCCCGGGAGCTGCTTTCTTCCTCCGCGCCTCTCGGCGTCGACGAGATGTTGCGTTTCCAGCTCGACGAGTCGTCGGGCATCGCTGCCCGCTGGAAACATCTGGCCGGCCTCGGCGCGTGGGACGGGAAGATGACGGCGTCGAGCCGCGAAGCGACGCTGTTCGCCGCGTGGTGGAAGGTGCTGCCTCGCCACATCTTCGAAGACGAGCTCGGGAAAGAATGGAAGGCAGCCCGCAGCCTGGTCGACCAGGCGCTGACTACGGAGTCGCCGCTGCTCGACGACCGACGGACCGTGCACGTGGAATCGCGCGAGGAGATCGCCGCTCGTGCTCGGGCCGAGGCGAAGAAGATCGCTGGCGACCGCACGTGGGGAGAAGCGAGCATGTTGGTGGTCCGGCATCCTCTCGCGCGCATCGAGTTGCTCGACCGCTGGCTGCGTCTGAATCGCGGGCCGTTTCCGGCGCCGGGTGACGGAGGTTCGCTCAATGCGAACTTCCACGCCTTCAACGAAGAGACCGGAATGTTCTCGTCGGAGCTCGGCGCGAGCATGCGCTTCGTACTCGACTGGTCATCGGTCGACTCATTCGTGCTCACCGGCGCGCTGGGCCAGTCGGGCAACCCGTTCAGCCCGCACTACGACGACTTCCTGCCGATGCAGCGGAACGGCGAGAGCTGGACGGTGCCGTTCACGCGCGAAGCGGTGTTCGCGCGTGCGACATCGGTTTTGCGGCTGGAGTAGCGCCCTACTCGACCGTCACACTCTTCGCCAGGTTTCGCGGCTGATCGACGTCGGCACCGCGCCGCAAGGCGATGTAGTACGCGAGCAGTTGCGTCGGAATGACGGTCAGGATCGGCTGCAGCGGCTCGATCGTCCAGGGCACCTCGATGACATCGTCCGCCATCTTCTTCATGGCGTCATCGCCTTCATCGCAGATCATGATGAGCTTTCCGTCGCGCGCCTTCGCCTCCTGCAGGTTCGAGACGACCTTGTCGTAGACAGGCGTGTGCGTCGCGATGGCGACGATCGGCATGTTCTCGTCGATCAGAGCGATCGGTCCGTGTTTCATCTCACCCGCGGGATACCCCTCGGCGTGGATGTAAGAGATCTCTTTGAGCTTGAGCGCTCCCTCGAGCGCGATCGGGTAGTGTACGCCGCGTCCGAGGTAGAGGAAGTCCTGCGCCCGGTGGTACTTGTTCGCCAGCTGCTCGATGTGCTTCTCCTGGGTCTTCAGGAGGTGCTCGATCTTGTGCGGAATCGTCGAGAGCTCATGCATCGCGTAGCGGATGTCCTGAGGGTCATCGCCACGCAGCTGCCGTATGTAGAGCGACAGCAGATAGAAGGCGGTGAGCTGCGTCGTGAACGCCTTGGTCGACGCGACGCCGATCTCCGGCCCCGCATTCGTGTAGATCACGCCGTCCGACATCCGGGTCGCAGCCGCACCGATCACGTTGCAGATCGTCACGAGCTTTGCGCCTTTGGCTCTTGCCTCCTGCATCCCGGCGATCGTGTCGGCCGTTTCGCCGGACTGAGTGACGCCGATCACCAGCGTGGCCTCGTCGACGATTGGATTCCTGTAGCGATACTCGGAACCGTAGTCGACTTCCACGGGAATCCCCGCGGCACTCTCGAGCAGAAACTTGCCGACCAGCCCCGCGTGCCACGAAGTGCCGCACGCCACGATGTGAACCTTCCGGAACTTCGACCACTCGTCGGGGGTGAACTGCAGGTCGTTGAAAAAGACTTCTCCCGACTCCTCGAACATCCGGCCGTTGAAGGTATCTCGAACCGCACGCGGCTGTTCGTGAATCTCCTTGAGCATGTAGTGCCGATAGCCTTCTTTCTCGGCCATGACGGCATCCCAGAGGATTCGCTTCGGCTCACGCGTGACGGGCGTGTCATCCGCGGCGAAAACATCCACTTTGCTGTCCTGCACGACGGCGTACTCGCCATCCTCGAGATAGATGATGTCGCGCGTATAGGCGAGGAGCGGTGCAACGTCGGAAGCGATGAGGTTCTCTCCATCGCCGAGCCCTACGACGAGCGGCGGACCCTGCTTCGCGGCCACGATGATTCCTGGTTCGTCGGCGGCAATCATCACCAGGGCGTAGTGCCCGTCGAGCTCTTTCAGGGTCTTCTTTACCGCGTCGACGAACGGCAGACCGCCCTTGCGATGCTCCTCGATCAGATGCGCGACCACTTCGGTGTCGGTCTCACTTCTGAATTCGTGGCCAGCATCGCGCAGCCTCTGCTTGAGCGGGATGAAGTTTTCGACGATCCCGTTGTGGATCACGACGACGTTACCCGTGCAGTCCCGATGGGGGTGAGCGTTGTTCTCGTTCGGCTTGCCGTGCGTTGCCCAGCGCGTGTGCCCCATTCCGAAGGTGCCCTTCAGCGGCGACTCGCCCAGCTTCGTCTCGAGATTCGCAAGCTTTCCCTCGGCACGTACGACTTCGACGCCCGAATCGTTGACCACCGCCACACCGGCGCTGTCATAGCCGCGATACTCGAGCTTTTTGAGCCCGCCTAGAAGGACCGGCACGACTTCACGCGTGCCGACGTAGCCGATGATTCCGCACATTCTCTTGCCTCCGACTTCCGAGCGGCGATGGTCCATTCCAGGGGACCACCAACTTCAACGCTCGTTCCTCACTGGTTCATCGTTAGAATTCACGACAATGACGTTCCGAAGCGCTCTCGTCGTCACCGTCCTGCTGGCCCTCGCGTGTGGAAAGCGCGGAGATCCACGACCACCCGTACCTGTGATCCCGCAGGCGACCAGCGACGTAGTAGTAACACAGCGTGCCGACAAAGTGATCCTGTCCTGGAGTTACCCGTCGCTCACGACGACGGGCCGCAGCCTGACCGACATACGGCGGATCTCCGTTTACCGATATAGCGAAGAGCTCCCCGAATCGGCGCTCGATCCGGCTACTCCGGAGACTCCGGAGCCTGCCGTGCCTCGTGAAGTCACGGCTTTCGGCAGGATCCCGACGCTCCCACGAGCGCAGTTCGAGAAGCTCAGCACCCGGATCGAGAGCATAGACAAGGCCAACCTTGCCGCCGTGACTGCAGGCGCGCAGTTGATTTTCGAGGACCGCCCGCCCATCCGTTCAACGGCCGGCAGGCCCGTTCGCCTCACGTATGCGGTCGTCACTGAGGCTTCGACCGCCAGAAGCGAGCTCTCCAACATGGTCACACTGGTCCCGCTGGCTGTTGCCATTCCGCCGTCCGGTCTCACCGCTACGGCGCAAGCCGAAGGCGTTCTCCTCGAATGGCAACGCCCCGAGCAGTCGGTCGGGGGCGAAGGATCCCCGGTGGTGGTCGGCTATCACGTCTACCGCTCCGCCGCGGGAGAGACGCCGGGTGAGCTCACTCAGCCCGTCAACGTGGCGCCGGTGACCGGAACAACCTACCGGGACGTTCCACCTTACGGGGAGCACGAATACCGGGTCAGCGCCGTCGCCGCTACGTTACCGACGGTGGTGCAGAGCGAGATGTCGACACCGGCCCCAGTGACGTTCCGCGACCTCGTTGCGCCTGAAGCACCGACGAACGTGACCGCACTTCTGGAAACGAAGCTCGTCCGCCTCCTCTGGGATCCTGTGACTGCCCCCGACCTCGCCGGGTACCTCCTCTATCGGATCGAAGGCCCGTACCGGCTCAAGTTGTCACCGCAGCCGTTCCCCCAGACGGCCTTCACCGACATCTCGATCGAGGTCGGCACCCGATATCACTACGAGGTTACAGCGGTCGACAGGAGCGGCAACGAAAGCGCACCTGCACGATCCGAAGAGGTCCTGGTACCGAGGACGCCCTGAGGCCGGGTTTCATCCAGCGCTGATCCGCTGGCCCGCCATCTGGGCGACCGAGCGAGAGACCAGCTCGCGCAATACCACCGCGTCGACATCCGAGAGTCGCTTCAGGTAGAGGCACGACTTGCCGGTCTTGTGCTTTCCGAGCTTCGCCATCAATTCGTCCTTCCCCTCGAACCCTGACATCAGGTAGAGAGTCAGATCCGACTTCCGCGGAGAAAAGCCTGCGACCATCGATTCGCCCTCACGGCCGGATTCGTACTTGTATCGATAGCGGCCGAAGCCAATGATGGCGGGTCCCCACATCACCGGCTCCTCACCGACGATCTCCCGCATCAGATCGACAAGCGTCAGACAGTCGGCTCGCCGCTTCTCATCCTGCACGCCGTCAATGAACCGCAGCACGTCCCCGCTGGTTGGTTTGGTCTTCACCTCGGCCATGACTCGCCCTCCGTTGCCCTATTATCGGGCAGGCGAGGCGACCACCGGCAGGGTTCAGTCCATCAACTTCCGGCGCTCTTCAAAAGTGCCCGCAGCCGTTCCGGATCCGCCGTCGGCTCCTCGCACGCGTAGCCGAAGCAGACGTAGGCCTTCGCCTCACCGGCAGGCCGCCCCTCCATCAGAGGAAGGTCTGCCGAACCGGCTCCCGCTACGAGCACGTGATGAGGCAGGAACTCACTGCCGACGACCCGGCGTAACGCCTCGAATCCGGGTCCGTCTCCGGTGAGAGCAACCTCCTTCGGCTGGCCGGTGCGCCACTCTGCAACACCAAGAAGGAAACCGAAACCTGACGGGTACTTGCGCGCTACAGGCCACAGTGCATCGATTGTCTCCGTCGCGACGCGTGCATACTCCTCGCTCGCGAAGAGCAGCGCGTGTCGCAGCAGCACCTCGCACACGACCGAGTTGCCGCCGGGCGTCGCATTGTCGAAGAGATCCTTCGGACGCGTGATCAGTTCCTCATGATCGTCCGGGGTGTCATAGAACCCTCCGCTTTCCTGGTCTCTGAAGCGGGCGAGAAGCTGCTCGACCAGAGCCCGGGCTGCGTCGAGGTAGCGGCGATCGTGGACCGCCTCATAGGCGCGTGTCAGTCCCCAGGCAACGCCCGCATAGTCCTCGAGCAGGCCATTGAGACTTGCGTGACGCTTGAGCTTGCCGTGCGTGTCGATGCGGCCGAGAAGAAAATCGGCGTTCTTCCGGACCGTGTCTCGGTACGCCTCTTTGTCGAACGCCAGCGACGCCTCGGCGAACGCAGCGAGCATCCAGCCGTTCCATCCCGACAGCAGTTTTTCGTCGCGCGCCGGCCACACTCGTTGTGAGCGAACTCCGTAAAGCTTGCACTTCCCCCTGACCGACACATCGAACAGCCGATCGAGCGTGATCCCCAGCTCTTCCGCGACACGCTCCGGCGGTCGGGGGACATTCGGGATGTTGTGTCCTTCCCAGTTCCCGGCGGCGGTGATGTCATGAAGCGCGCAGAAGATTCTCCCTTCATCGGGGCCGAGAATCTCGACGACCTCTTCCAACGTCCAGACGTAGAACTTTCCCTCGACCCCTTCCGAGTCGGCGTCGAGCGTGGAGTAGAACGCACCGTCGGGAGACGTCATCTCACGCTGGACGAATCCGAGAATCTCGTTCGCGATCTCGGCAAACAGCGGCTCTTTCGTCCACTGCCAGGCGCGCGTGTAGACACGGGCGAGCAGTGCATTGTCGTAGAGCATCTTCTCGAAATGCGGCACCAGCCAGCGCTCGTCGACCGAGTAGCGATGGAATCCGCCACCCACCTGGTCGTACATTCCGCCACGCGCCATCTTCGTGAGAGTCGTGACGATGATCTCCCGGAATTTCGCATCGCCGTTGCGATCGGCCACCTGCATCAGAAAATCGAGCGCCATCGACGGAGGAAACTTCGGAGCACTGCCGAACCCACCGTTCACCTCGTCGTAGGTCGAGACGATTTGCGCGGCGCAGAGATCGAGTCCTGAACGGTCGGGACCTTCACCTTCGGAAGCCGGACGCCCCCGCAGGTGACCCGACAGCATCTTCTTCATTTCGAGAGACGCTTCCTCAACGTCTCCTCGACGCGTTCGGTAGACGTTCGCGACGTGCTCGAGCACCTGTCGGAAGGACGGCATGCCATGCCGCGGCTCGGGCGGAAAGTAGGTGCCGGAGAAGAAAGGAAGGCCAGCGGGCGTCAAAAACATCGACATTGGCCAGCCGCCGTGTCCCGTCATCATCTGCACCGCCTGCATGTAGATCGAGTCGACGTCGGGCCGCTCTTCGCGATCGACCTTGATCGAGACGAAGTGTTCGCTGAGCACAGCGGCGATGGCCGGATCTTCGAACGACTCCCGCTCCATCACGTGGCACCAGTGACAGGCCGAGTAGCCGATCGAGAGAAAGACCGGCCGGTCTTCGTCCCTCGCCTTCGTCCATGCCTCCTCACCCCACGGAAACCAGTCGACCGGGTTGTGAGCATGCTGAAGAAGGTAGGGCGAGATCTCGTTCGCAAGGCGGTTCATGCAAGGAGTCTATCGCTCCTGCAAAGGAACAACCCGTCCACTGCGGCTGAGCACGATGACATGAGGCAAGAGTCTCAAGTGCTGTGGTGCGAGGAACAACCAACCGCCCAACGTCACCCCGAGCGGGCGGGTGGGCGGGCATGCGAGGGGCCTCGCAAGCTAGTACTCCGTAACGCTCAGGCCAGGCGGATGCTCCGACCTCTTACGCCTCAACGTTATAGGCATCAGGCGAGGCCCCTCGCGTGCCCACCCGCCCGCCCGCTCGGGGTGACGTTGGGCGAAGAGATCGGTTGTGGTGCGATGCCAGGGTCTACGACGCGTGGGGACTCCGGGCCGAGGTACGCTTGGCCGATGAGACGTCTGTACTTCGCTTACATCATGATGAGCCGAAGCGGGGTGGCGCTCTATACCGGGGTCACGAACGATCTCGCACGACGTGTGAGCGAACATCACGAGGGAACGGGCAATGCCTTCTCCTCGCAGTATCGGACCTGGCGGCTCGTATGGTTCGAGGCGTATGCGACGCCGACAGAGGCGATTGCAAGGGAAAAGCAGATCAAGAGCTGGCGCCGAGCGCGGAAAGAAGCTCTGATCCGCTCGACGAATCCTATGCTTCTGGATCTCTCCGAGGAGGCAGCACAGGCTTCGGCCGAAGCCGAGTTTCGCGTCATATGAGCCCGACGTCACCGCGGTGGCTACCGCCACGAACAACCAACCGCCAAAACGTCACCCCGAGCGGGCGGGTGGGCGGGCATGCGAGGGGCCTCGCAAGCTGCGTATTCCGTAACGCTGATGCCAGGCAGAGGCATCGACGGTACCGTTTTTCCAGATGTTGGAATGGCGCTACAGGCGATCAACCACCCAAAACGTCACCCCGAGCGGGCGGGTGGGCGGGCATGCGAGGGGCCTCGCAAGCTAGTACTCCGTAGCCCGCAGGTCAGGCGGATGCACCGTCCTCTTAGGACTCACCGGCGCCGAGCGCGGAAAGAGGCCACGCTCCGCACTCCTACCCCGCCACCACCGGTTTCTGGATCGCCTCGAGCAGTTGCGGCGGGAAGGCTCGCATCTCGAAGTATTCGCTCTCGAGCTCTTCGACCTGGAAGCGGTCGAGACCGGAGTTCGAGAGGAAGTCGTTCCGCAGCTTCGTGTCCTGCTCTTCGACAATGCGTGGCAGGAGCTGGTTGATGTAGAAGGCCTCGAGCCGGATCTTGGTGATGACCTCTTCCAGCAGACCCTCGTTGACCATGTCCTGCAGTTCGTGCAATGCGTGGTCATGCGCGATCTCCGCGCGAATCTCCCGGCGGAAGGTTTCTCGCCCTTCCACCGTATTGAGTTCGAGATAGAAGTTCGACATCCGGCGCCGGGCGAGGTTGTAAGCCGCAAAGAACGCTCTCTCGTTCCGATTGATCGTGGTGATGGCGTCGACGACGTCCGCAATCGAAGCCTCGTTGTTCTCGATCGAGATCATCCCGAGCGTCAGCGCATAAAGCTTCTTCTTCCCGTAAGCGAGGGCGTATTCATTGTTGACGACCGGATCGATGAAGAGCCGCTGAAAGAGCCCTCGCCGTAGCTTTTCGAACACCTGCATGTTGCCGAGAAGTGACCGCACCTGCTCCTGCGAGAGCTCGATGTCGTCCATGAACGCCAGCTTGTTGATCAGCGTCGTCGTGTGGTCGATCCGGTCGAACAGCGTCACGAGCTCGCCGAACGATTCGAGACGCTCGAAGTCGTGTTCCTCCCGGCCGATCTCGTCGATCAGCCGTCCGGTCTCGAGCAGGAGCTCCTCGAAGGTCTGGTCGCGGTTGGCTGCGGCGCGCTGCTTGTTCTCCATCAGCTGCACGAGATCGAGCGAGGAGAGCTTGCGGGTGATGTTGCGCCCGAGGAGGAAGCCTCCGAGGATCTCCCGCGTCGACTGGATGTAGTCGGGCTCGTCTTTTTTGTGGACGACGGCACGCGGCTCCTGGAGGACGATCTCTTCGAGCGTGTCGAAGATCGAGAGGGGGACCTCGTTGCGGAGTGAGAGGGTTCTGAGCCGCATCAGTCGTGCGCGAGCCGAGGAGTCGATTGTCGTGCCGGCACACGACGCGAGAATCCGTTTGTACTCGTCAATCAACTCCTGGTTGTCGGGATGGTGATAGATGACGTCGATCTGGATCCGCTCGCGCTGGTAGGGCTCGATCGGCAGATCAGCCAGCGCGCCGGCGACTTCTTCGAGCGAGCGAGTCGAGCGGTAGGCGCCTTCACACAGCTCGGCAAATCGCTGATTGGGCCGGTTCACGATTCGCATGAGAACCAGCGTCGTATCGGGCTCATTGAGAGCTTCCAGTACCTCGTGAGCCAGCGCGAGAAACTGGCCGGCCCCCACTCTCAGCGACCTTTTGAGGAGCCTCCCGGCGCTCTTCAGCGTCGCCTCCTGCCGGTCGCCGACGTCCTTGTATCGCTTCCTGTCATCGACGAAAAAGAGATAGTTGGCGATCGCGTTGCCCTGCAGGAACAGGTTGTCCCAGCGCTCGAACCCCTCGGTTGAGGCGTTGAAGCGCAGCTCGTGAGTCTTCGGATCGGCAGTCGTACCGAACAGCACGAGCCGGTTCACCACCTCTTCGTTCAGCAGATCTCCGACGGGAAGATGTCCGCCGAACATGTACTCCCCGAAGATCCCGCCGTTGCCGCGAAAACGGACCCCTTCAGGGTTGAGCGCGATCTCCGAGCTGCCACCGAAGTAGCGGACGATATCGCCGCGCGGCGCAGCGATCTGCTCGAAGAAGAAGCGCCTGTCGACATCAGGACCGGCCACCGCGGCGAAGTACTCGATGGTATTGCCGACGAATCCGTGGTGGACGATGGCGCGGATCACGCCAGCGATTGTAGACGCGCCACTGCCGCACCGCACGGCAACATCCCTGGTAACACCTCAGGCGCGAGGGTGGGACTTCTTGTAGACGGCGATCAGCTGCCAGTCGTTCAGGTGCGTGTATTTCTGCGTGGTCGACAGCGAGGCGTGTCCCAGCAACTCCTGAATTCCTCGCAGGTCCGCGCCGGCATTGAGGAGATGTGTCGCGAACGAATGGCGCATCGTGTGAGGCGAGATTCCGGCCCGGAGCGATGCACCACGCAGATAGCCGTCGAACAACCGGCGAATGCTTCGCGTCGTAATTCTCTCTCCCCGGTAGTTGAGAAACACCGCCTGTTCTTCCACGTCCCGCAGGAGATCGCCTCGCGTCGCCAGCCAGGCTCGGAGTGCCGTCTCCGCCTTCGATCCGAAGGGCACGATTCGCTCCTTCGATCCCTTCCCCCTCACTTTGACGAGGCGCGATCGCAACTCCAGATCATCCAGATCCACGCCGACCAGTTCACTGATGCGCAGGCCGGAGGCGTAGAGCAGCTCGAGCCATGCCGCGTCCCGGATTCCGAGTGGCGTCTCCATGTCGGGCTGCTCGAGCAGCAAAGCGATGTCGGACGTCTGCATCACCGCGGGAAGATGCTTTTCCTTCTTCGGAGTCGTCACCCCGCGCGCGGGATTGGCGTCGACGACACCCTCGCGAACCAGATAGCGGAAAAAGGTCCGGAGCGCCGACAGATGGCGGGCCACCGAGGCGCGGCTCAACTTCCGGCGGGCAAGATGCGCCAGGTAGGCACGGACCGAGAGATGGTCGATGCGGGCCAGTTCCAGCTGATCCCGCCCCATCGTGAGGTAGTCCTCGCTGAGGAAAGCGATGAATGATTCGAGGTCGGTGCGGTACGCACTCACCGTGTTCGGCGATACGTTCCGCTCGAACGTCAGATAGTCGAGAAACTGCCCGATCTCGTTCGTCACCCGCACCCTCCGCTCACGCGCCCATGATACAGGGCCGGCCAGAGCCGAAGTGGCCTATCTGCTTTGTTGCACCACGGTTTCCGCCGGGCCTCCTCCACCACGAACGGCTTTGGCTGAGACACCACGCGTGACGCGCGAAGGCGCGTCAGACAATCTAGCCCCGTGCTCTGCACGGGGTAACCGGATGCAATCCAAAGGTGACCGCGAAGGCGGTCACGACAACGGGAGACCGAGCAGATGCGATCCGGACGCATGGTTTTGTGGCGGCCGCCTTCGCGGCCGCCGGAACACGCTCGCCGGCGTTCCCCGCGCAGAGCGCGGGGCCAGATTGTGCGACGCGCCTTCGCGCGTCGACCGTGCCAGCATCGACTCCATGTGTGACGAGGCCATTCTCACGGCCCTTCGTCGCGAGATAGAGATAGTCGAGAGTGGCCTGAATGCGAGGTGGTGGCAATTTCGGCGTCGACGGCTGGGCCGGCAGGCGCCCTCCTCACCGCTACTGCAGTCCCGCCCGTGCTTGTGCTACGTTACGCCTCCCCCTGGAGGGCCTCGCACCATGGCTGACGACTCCCTGAAGAAAACACCGCTCAACCAGCTCGAAAAGGATCTCGGCGGCTCGATGGTCGACTTCGGCGGCTGGGAGTTGCCCGTGCTGTATGACGGCATCCTCAAGGAGCACGACGCCGTACGTACCTCGGCCGGGATTTTCGACGTCTCTCACATGGGAGAGATCACAGTCCGCGGTCCTCAGGCGCTCGACCTGCTGCAAATGGCCACGAGCAACGATGTTTCGAAGCTCGATGATGGCCGGGCGCATTACACCGGTCTCCTCTATCCCTCAGGAGGCTTCGTCGACGACATCCTCATCTATCGCATGGCAGCGGACGACTACTTCCTCGTCGTCAACGCCTCGAATACCGACAAGGACTTCGAGTGGCTCCAGCAGGCGGCTGCAGGGCTCGACGTGGAACTGAAAAACGTCAGCCCCGAGTACGCCCAGCTGGCGATTCAGGGTCCCCTGGCCGAAAGGATCCTGCAGCCGTTCGTCGACACCTCGCTGGCAGCGATCAAGTACTACCGGTTTGCCAGTACGAGCGCCTGTGGTGCGGCGGCGATCGTCTCGCGTACGGGGTACACGGGTGAAGATGGCTTCGAGGTCTACCTGGCCCCGGAGCAGGCGCCCCACCTGATGAAGTCTCTGGTGGACGCGGGAGCAAAGCCGTGCGGCCTCGGTGCGCGAGACACTCTCCGCCTCGAAGCGAAGATGGCGCTCTACGGGAACGACATTGACGAGACCACCACCCCCCTCGAAGCCGACCTCGGCTGGATCGTGAAACTCGATAAAGGCGACTTCACCGGACGCGATGTACTGGCGAAACAGGCCGCGGATGGGCCACGGCGGAAGCTCGTCGGCTTCGAGATGATCGACCGCGGAATCGCCCGGCACGGCTATCCCATCGTTACGGACGGCGAGGAGACCGGCGTCGTCACCAGTGGTACCCACTCGCCGTCATTGAAAAAGGCGATCGGTCTCGCTTATCTTCCGCTCGACGAGTCGGCTCACGGGACCGAGATCCGGGTTCTGATTCGCGGCAAAGAGACCCTGGCTCGTGTCGTCCCGACGCCGTTCTACAAACGCGCCAGATGATGCGAGGCTCGCCGCTCGCGCGGTCAGGACGCTGAGCCAGGGTAGAACTCGATCGCACGCAAGGAGAGAAACAGAATGAGCACGCCGGAAGACAACCGTTACGCCAAGAGCCATGAGTACGTACACCCCGATGGCGACATCGGCACCATCGGCATCACCGATTACGCACAGAAAGAACTCGGGGACGTCGTCTTCGTCGAGCTGCCTCAGGTCGGAGCAGAGCTGGAAGCGGGGGATGAGCTCGGCAGCATCGAGTCGGTGAAAGCGGTTTCGGAGCTCTTCTCACCTGTGTCCGGAACGGTGACCGAGGTGAACGATGCGCTCACCGAGAAGCCGGATCTGATCAACACCGATCCATGGGGCGACGGCTGGATGGTGAGGATCAAGCTCAAGGATCCGACCGAAGTCGACGAATTGATGACCGCCGAGGAGTACGACGAGTACCTGGAGAAGGAATCGGGGCACTGAGGCGCGCGAGCTTCGCTGGCCGGATCGTGGGGCAAAGCACGAGAAAGCTAAGCGATAAATTCGAACTATTAATAGTTCTGCTTTTCATTTCTTTTATTAACTACCGGTATGTTGCGCCAAATCCATCATGAGTAATCTCCCCGATCCCACCGACCCGAAGTCGTCCCATCGCTACATCCCCAACGCTGGTGAAGACATCCGCGAGATGCTGGCCACCGTCGGAGTCGATTCCATCGATCGGCTTTTCGACTCGATTCCTGATGCCGTCAAGCTCGATCGGCTGCTCGACATCCCGGGCCCCTGGTCCGAGGTGGAGTCGCGGAACTGGTTCCGCTCGCTCGCTGCCCGGAACATCACGGCAGTCGACCGCGTCTCGTTCCTCGGCGGCGGAGCCTATGCCCATTACCAGCCGGCGTGCATCGATCAGTTGCTGACGCGTGCCGAGTTTCTGACGGCGTACACACCGTATCAGCCGGAAGTCTCTCAGGGGACGCTGCAGTCGATCTTCGAGTATCAGACACACCAGTGCCTGCTGACGGGTCTCGACGTTGCCAACGCCTCGCTCTACGACGGCTCGACCGCGCTCTGCGAGGCGGTGCTGCTCGCGGAGCGGCTCGCGAAGGGAAAAACCAAGATCGTACTCGCGAAGTCGATTCACCCTCACTACCGCGAGACGGTTCGGACCTACGTGCAGAACCTCGGGATCGAGATCGTCGAAGTCGGGTGGGGTGCGGACGGCCGTATCGACATCGACGTCCTGCGCACGCAGGTCGACGGCGCGTTCGCCGTCGCGATCCAGTCGCCGAACTTCTTCGGAGTCGTCGAGGACTACGACGCCATCGCGGCTGCCTCGGGCGAGGCGACGAAGATCTCTGTGATTGCCGAAGCGAGCTCTCTCGGCATCCTCTCGCCTCCGGGTGCCCACGGCTTCGACATCTGTGTCGGCGAAGGGCAGGCCTGGGGTATTCCGACGCAGTTTGGCGGTCCCTATGTCGGCTTCATGGTCGTTCGTGAAGCGCTGAAGCGCCATATGCCAGGCCGGCTCGTTGGTGAGACCGTCGACGTCGATGGTCGCCGCGCTTACGTACTGACGCTTGCCACGCGCGAGCAACATATCCGCCGCGGAAAGGCGACCTCGAACATCTGCACGAACCAGGCACTCATCGCCCTCGCAGCGAACATGTATCTCTCGCTCCTCGGAAAAGAGGGGCTGCGTGAAGTGGCGACCCAGTGCCTGCAGAAGGCGGCATATCTGCGCGGGAAGCTCGGCGAGATCTCCGACGTCGAGTTGCCGTTCAGCGGTCCCGTCTACAACGAGCTCGTCGTACGAACTCCGTTCCCCGCCGCCGGAATCCTCGAGGATCTCGAACACGAGGGGATCCTTGGTGGCATTCCTCTCGGAACCTTCTTCGAGGGACACGACAACGACTTCCTCGTCGCGGTCACCGAACTGAACACCTCCGAACAGATCGACCGTTATGCTGCCGTTCTGAGTGCCGCGATCTCCCGGGCACGACGTTGACCATCAACAGTCAGGGCCAGAACGTCCTGAGAGCCTCCGGACCGGGTTGCGCCCGGCAGATGTGAGACCGATGACGACCACTACGGAAACAGCCGAAACCAGACACGACGCGGTGCAGAAGGCTGCGACGGAACCGCTTATCTTTGATCGCTCGAAGCCGGGACGTCGCGGCTATCAGCTGCCGGCCCTGGATGTTCCCGAGCAGTCGCTCGACGAAATCCTGCCTTCTGCGTTGCGGCGCAGCGAGATCGCCGACGAAGTCGAGGTCTCCGAGGTCGATGTGATCCGTCATTTCACACGCCTCTCGAAACTGAACCTTTCGATCGATGCCGGGCTCTACCCGCTCGGCTCGTGCACGATGAAGCACAACCCACGCATCAACGAAGAGATCGCCCGCGTTCCGGGGTTTGCCCATTCGCATCCGATGCAGCCCGAGCATCAGGTTCAGGGCAACCTCGAGCTTCTCTGGACGCTCGAACAGACGCTGAAAGAAATCTTCGGAATGCCGCGGGTGACCCTGCAGCCGGTCGCCGGCGCGCACGGCGAGCTTACCGGGATCCTGATGATCCACAAGGCGCTCTCCAGCAGTGGCAATCCGCGCAAGTACATCCTGATCCCCGACTCCGCCCACGGGACCAACCCGGCATCGGCGGCCTTCGCCGGATACGAGGTGCGTGAGCTGAAGTCGAACAGCCGCGGCACCGTCGACCTCTCTGCGCTCGAGCAGGCCGTTACCGAGGACGTGGCTGCTCTCATGGTCACGGTTCCGAACACGCTCGGGGTGTTCGAGTCGGAGATCCGCCGGATGGCGGACATTCTTCACGCGAAGGGCGCCTATCTCTACTGCGACGGCGCGAACCTCAACTCTTTCGTCGGCATCGCGAGACCGGGTGACATGGGGATCGATGTCATTCATTCGAACCTGCACAAGACGTTCTCGACACCGCACGGCGGAGGCGGTCCCGGAGCGGGGCCTGTCGGCGTCAGCGAGAAGCTGATGCCGTTCGTACCGACTCCGATCGTCGAGAAACGTGAAGACGGTACTTTCTATCTCGACTTCAACCTTCCGCAGTCGATCGGACGGATGCGTGCGTTCCACGGCAACTTCAACGTTCTCGTGCGCGCGCTGACCTACATGCGCTCGATGGGCCCGACCGGCCTTCGCCGTGTCGCGCAGCTTGCCGTGTTGAACGCCAACTACATCCGTGCGCGGCTCAAGGGGCACTACCATCTTCCCTACACGGCCCCAACGCTGCATGAAGTCGTTTTCTCCGACAAGCTTCAGACTCCCAAAGACGTTCACACGCTGGACATCGCAAAGAGACTCATGGACTACGGCTTCCATCCGCCCACGATCTACTTCCCGCTGATCGTCTCGGGTGCTCTGATGATTGAGCCGACCGAGACCGAACCGAAGGAAGAGCTGGACGCTTTCTGCGAGGCGATGATCGCCATCGCTCGCGAAGCCGCCGAACGCCCCGAGCTGGTCCGGAGCGCGCCGCACACCACCCCCGTCCGGCGTCTCGACGAAGCACGCGCTGCCCGGCAGCCGGTGCTGTCGTGGCGTCCGCGGAGGGATTGAGTACGCGCCGGTTGCAGTAGACTCATTCCGAGTGAACGACGAGGACGATACCGACAAGTTCGAGCGAACGCTGTCAATGCGTCGGCACCCTGGTTCCGTGCCGCTGGAACCAGCCATCGATCAGCGTGTCGTCGATCGTCGTCAGTCGACGGCTCGTACGCTGTTCGGGACGATCATCGTCATCGCAGTGCTGCATCTCGCGAAGCCGGTCGCTGTGCCGGTTGCGCTTGCAATTCTCTTCGCGTTTCTTCTCACACCGATCGTCATTCGCCTCGAGCGCACCTTCATTCGCCGCACCGGGGCGATCGTTCTCTCGCTCGGTCTGACGACTGCATTGCTGGCATTCGGCGGCTGGTGGATCTATGAGCAGGTGAACGCCGTCGCGCGAGGACTGTCCGAGGCCGCGACCAGCGACAACATCGAGCGGAAGCTTCAGTTTCTACGCGGGACAAGTGGCGGCACATTCGACGTAGTCACGCAAACGTTGCAGCGGGTGGCCGAGGCGGGAGAGCGCTCGGAGCTCGCCGATCTCAAGGTGCGCGTGATCCCGGAGCGCAAGACTCTCGGTGAGCGTTATGCCGAGGCCGCGCCTACGGTCGAAGGAGTCGCGGCCGTATTTCTCGTGATCGTCGTGGTCTTCTTTCTTCTGCGAGATCGGGAGCCACTCCGCGACAAGCTTCTTCGCCTTGCGGGGCGGGCACATCTGACCGTTACGACGCAGGCGATCGGCGAGACCTCGCATCGGATCAGCCGCTACCTGCTGACGATCGCACTTCTAAACGTCGGATTCGGACTGCTCATAGGTTTGGGACTGTTTCTGCTCCAGGTTCCGCATGCGGGGCTCTGGGGCGTACTGGCCGGGCTGCTCCGCTTCGTGCCCTATATCGGTGCCGTCCTGAGCGCCGCGGCGCCGACATTCCTCGCGTTCGCCGTGTTTCCTGACTGGTACACGGCGCTCGCCGTGCTCGGGCTCTTCGTCTTCAGCGATCAACTCGTCGGTGGCTTCATCGAGCCGATCGTCGTCGGACATCGCGTAGGCGTCTCTCCGGTCGCACTGCTGCTCGCGGCCATCTTCTGGGGCTGGCTCTGGGGTCCCGTCGGGCTGCTGCTCGCGACGCCAATCACGGTCTGTCTAACCGTTGGCGGCGAGTTCATCCCTGCATTGCGCATCTTCTCGATCATGTTCGGAAGCGAAGATCCGCTCGAGGGATACCTCAGCTTCTACAATCGGCTGCTTCTGCGCGACCGGAGCGGTGCGATCGCGATCGCCGATCGATATGCCGAGACGGCGCCCATGGAGGAGACGTTCAACAACCTTTTCATCCCGACGCTTACGTTTGCGCAGGAAGAGCTCGACCGGCTGCGGATCACGCCGGCGCACGATCACTTCATCAAGGACGTCGTGCGCGAGCTGATCATCCGCTTCGGTGACCGCAACGCAGGCACGCCCGACCCGCTGCGTCACATCGTCGCCGTCTCGGTCGCCGGCGAGCGGCTCTCCCTCGGAACTCTGATGCTCACGCAGCTCCTTCGGAGCGAGGGTTTCACCGCCGACTACTTCACCGATCTCCCCGAGCAGGAGCTCGTCGCATTCATCAATGAAGTGAAGCCCGAGGCGGTGTTCGTCTCCTGCGCCAACCCCGATCATCTCGAGCAGGGCTACGTGCTGCTTCAACTCCTGGCTGCCAACTTCCCGGAGCTCGCGATCGTTGCCGGTGGCTCGGCATTCTCTCGTGACCAGAGTCGCACTCTCCGCTCCGGCGCGACCTACGTGCCATCGACGCTTCGCGAAGCCAAAGAGGACTTCCTATCCCAGCAGCGCGGCGCACGACGCAAGAGCGGCAAGACGACCTTCTCCGGTACGAGGTTCAGAGTGCCGCCTCCCGCCTGAGGCGGAATTGAGAATTGGGAATTGAGAATTGAGAACGAAAGTCGCCGGCAGCACTGGCGACTTTCGCGAGCGGGTGAGTGGGCGGGCAAATTCTCAATTCCCAATTCTCAATTCTCAATTCCGATCACCCCGGCGGCCAGCCTAACGACCTGCCGCCCAGGAGATGGACGTGGATGTGAAACACCGTCTGTCCCGCTCCTTCGCCGTTGTTGACGACGAGCCGGTAGCCGTCGGCCTCGAGACGCAGATCGCGAGCGATCTCGGTAGCGCGCAGGATCGTCGTTCCCATCGTGCCGGCGTCGGAGGCGGCCATCTCCTGCAGGGCGGCGATGTGTCGTCGCGGGATCACCAGCACGTGCGTGGGCGCCTGCGGATTGATGTCGTGGAAGGCGACGACGTCGCTGTCCTCATGGACTTTCTTCGCCGGGATCTCCCCGTTCGCGATGCGGCAGAACAGGCAGTTCGAGGGGTTAGCCATGAGCCGATAATACGACGACCCGCGGAATGGCGGCGAGGTCCGGAATGAATGCCTCGACGTGGAATCCCCTCATCGCGGCGAGTTTGCGGATCGCTTCTTCCTGTCCGTAGCCGACCTCGATGATCATGCAGCCGGCAGGAGCGAGCAGCGTGAGAGCCTGCTCGAGCATCCGGTCGATCAGCTCCGTCCCCCGTGGTCCTGGTGTCAACGCCATTCTCGGCTCGTGAATCCGCACTTCGACGGCGAGGGTCTCGTACTCGTCGAGCGGCACGTAGGGAGGGTTCGAGACGATGACGTCCACGCGTTCTCTGAGGCAGGACAGCAGGTCTGCGGCTGCAAAACGAACCCGCGCGTTCAGACGGCGCCGGTTCACCGTGGCAACCGCGAGTGCGTCGAGCGATCGATCGAGTGCCACGACGCGAAGATCCGGCCGCTCTCTTTCGATCGATATTGCGATACAGCCGCTGCCGGTACCGACGTCGACGACCAATCCGCCGTTCGGCGCGCGCTCGAGCGCCGCCTCGACGACCAGTTCTGTTTCGGGACGCGGGATCAGCACGCGGTCGTCTACGACAAACTCGCGCGAGTAGAACTCAGTAGCACCGCGGATGTACTGAATCGGTTCGCCCTCGTAGCGACGGCGGAGCAACGCATCGAGAGTCTCCGCATCGAGCAATTCGTCGCCGTGAGCGATGATCCAGCTCACTGAACGCTGCGTGACATGGCTCAGCAGCAGGTCTACGTCACGAGGATTGTGTCCCCGCTCCAGCGCCTCTTCTCTCCGCCGGGCGCGCAGATCATCCAGCCGCATCTTCACGATCGTAGGTCAGTTCGAGGAACACATCTTCGAGTGCGCTGTCGCGCCGCAGTTCAGAGGTTTCACCACTCGCTACGATACGGCCGTGATTGATGATCGCAATTCTGTCGCAGACCGCTTCGGCGACCGACAGCGTATGCGTCGTCAACAGCACGGTCTTCCCCTCTCCGGCAAGTCTGCGGAACAACAGCTTTACCTGTCGCTGCGCGAGGGCATCCAGTCCGACCATCGGCTCGTCGATCACCAGCACCTCCGGGTTGTGCACCAGTGCCGAGACGATGACGAGCTTCTGTTTCATTCCATGGGAAAGGTTCTCGATCCGGGCATCGATCCAGTCGCCGAGCTCGAAGTAGCGGAGCAGTTCGACCGCCCGCGGCTCACATTCACGCCAGTCCTTGCGGTAGAGGTCGGCGACGAAGTGGAGCAGCTCGCGGCCGCTGAGCTTCTCGTATAGATAGGGACGATCGGGGACGTATCCGAGGATCGACTTCGCGCGCACCGGCTCGTCAACGACGTCAACCCCATTGATGAGGACACGACCCGCGGTGGGAAGTGACAGGCCGGCGATGATCCGGATCGTAGTGGTCTTGCCGGCACCGTTCGGCCCGAGAAAGCCGAGGATCTCACCCGCATTGGCCCGCAGCGTCAGCCGGTCGACCGCGACGAAATCTCCGTACTTCTTGGTGAGATCGTCGATTTCGATCATTGAGCGCAGGGTATCATCTGGGGCAGGGCGACCGTGCTACCGCCCGGAGCGGTGTGGCTCAGCCGCTCCCGGGCGTGGGGGGCTACCGGGTAGCCGGCAAGGCGACGGCCGGGGCATTTTGAACCTTCACCCATCTGAACCGTAAGAACGAATGGCAGAACGCGACCAGCTCGACGATCGAACGCTCGTCGAACGAATCCTCGGTGGCGACCGTGACCTGTTCACCACACTGGTGACTCGTTACGAGAAGCGCGTGATCAACTACGTGTATCGGATCACGCATCGTTACGAGGAGGCTCACGATCTCGCCCAGGACATTTTCGTGAAGGTATACCTGGCCCTCGACCGCTACGACCCGAAGTATCAGTTCTCGACCTGGCTCTTCAGGATCGCGCAGAACAGCGCCATCGACGCCCTGCGGAAGAAGTCGATCTCCGAGGTACCGATCGCGCGCACGGTCGACGATGAGGGCTCGAGCCGGGAGCGGGAGTTCGCCGACGAAGATGACATCTCCCCGTATCGCGCTTTCAGGAACAAGCAGCTGAGTGCCGCAATCGACGACGCGGTGACCGGCCTCCCGACCGATTATCGAGAGCTGATCCAGCTACGGCATTTCGCCGAGCTCTCCTACGAGGAGATCGCCGCGATGAAGAAGCTGCCCCTCGGCACCGTCAAGAACAAACTGTTTCGAGCGCGGAACTTGCTAAAAGAGGCGCTCGGCTCGTATATGGATCCATCATGAACTGTGACGACTACCTGCGGGATCCAGAGGCAAACGCGTCCCATCTCGCGGTCTGCCCGACCTGCCGCGCCATGACTGAAGAGCTCGGCGGGCAGGTCGCGATACGGCAGCGTCCGCTCAATCTCGATGCGCTCCCTCTCGCCGCCTGGGAAGGAGCCTCTCATCGCACCTGGCCGCTCGTGGCGGCAGGCGCAGCCTCAATCCTGATCCTCGCGGTCGTTCTCTTCATCGGCGCCGGCATGCCTCCGCTCGAGGGACTGACCACTGCAGTCGCCTCGGGCTTCACCTCGGTCGAGGCGATGGCCAGGTTCTTCCAACTCCTCGGCAGCGGTCTTCACAGCGCTCCCGCGGGAGTTCACGTGACCGTTGCGGTCCTCTTCATCATCATCAACGCGATACTCCTGCTCCTGCTCAGGCGGGCCCCGAAAGGAATGGATGTATAGACGTCTGCTCCTTCCGCTGATGACCGCCGCGGCCGCGATCGTGCTGGTTCTCGTCCTGATGCCGACCAACGCAACCGGGGCCGAGCGCGTGGGCCGCGACACGTATGTTTTCGGCGAGAACCTCACGCTGGACTCGCCGGTCGACGGCAGCGTTCAGGTCTACAGCGGAGAAGTAATCGTATCCAACGTGATCCACGGCGACCTTCTCGTCTTCGGAGGGAGCGTCGAGTTCACGGGCGCGGGGCGCGTTGAAGGCAACCTGATCTACGCCGCGAGCCGGGTGACCGGCGCGGAAGAGAGAGTCGCCGGCAACATCTACCCGCTCGCCTCACTCGAGGGCGCGGCCGTCTCAATGTCGAAGAACGCGATCGTTGCAGTGCTGCTCTTTGGCTGGATGCTCATCGCGGTCGCCGTGACTCTGATGGGAGGCCGCGAGATTCGCACCTCTTCGGCGGAAGTCCGGACGAGTGCTCTTCACTGCTTCGTGCTGGGCCTCGTCGCGCTGACCAGTTTCGTCCTGACCGCGATCGCCTTCTCGTATCTCGTTCCCTACCTCGTCGGAATCCCCCTGCTGGCCGCCCTCGGCGTCTTCGCGATCCTCACCAAGATCTACGGCATGATCGCGGTCTTCCATGCCGTCGGAACTCTGATCGCCGGTTCGCGCAATCGCACGCAGCTCACCTCCCGCAAGTGGTTTCGCGGTGACCTGGCGATGGTCGTCGTCGGCCTTCTCCTGCTCGGATCCATCCGGATGATCCCAGTCGTAGGTACCGTCGTCTGGGGCCTCGCCTCCGTCTTCGGAGTCGGCGTCGCCCTGGCCACCCGCTTCGGGCGCCGTGAGCCGTGGTTCCTCGCCTGGCGTGCGGCGGAAGCGTAGCGGCGGTTTCTCGGAGTTCCTCGGAGTTCCTCGGAGTT
>DASVLC010000051.1:0-25682 GCA_036385045.1 Thermoanaerobaculia bacterium
GGGCGTCTCGCCCCCCGTCCTCGCCCGCAAACACCTATGTCGAAGCCTCACTGCGAATACTCGCGATGACGAGGCGGATCTCGTCGTAGCTGATCGACGGGTCGATCGCCTCGCGAATCGGGCGGAGAAGATCGGAGCCGAGACGTGCGGCGGCTTCACGAATCTGCTGCTCGGACTCCGGCCTTACCCAGGTCTGCAATGGCCGGGAGAGCTCGCCCTGCTCGATCAGTTCGGCGAGATACCCGGCGACAGTCGAGCGCGCGAGCTGCGTCGCCTCCATTCCTTCCTCGATCGATGCTCCTGATTCGAACAGTGACTTGAAGCGTCTGAGGCGATCGCTCTTGCCGACCGTCGTCCGTTTCGGGAGTGGTGATGGTTCAGAAACCACGGAGGCGTCGCGCGAAAGCTGCTTGGCGCGTGAGACTGAGCCGACGATCTCGAGGACGGCGTCCCCGAACTCCTGGAGCTTGGCTTCGCCGACGCCGCTGACGGATCGCAGCCGCGTCTGTGACGAAGGACGGACGGCGGCGATCTCCCTCAGCGTCTTATCGCTGAAGATCACGAACGGTGGGACGGCGCGTTCGGCCGCGGTCTCGCGCCGCCAGGTGCGGAGAGCCTCGAAGAGGTCGCGGTCGACACCTCTCCAGTCGGCGTCGGTCTTCTGCTTCGACGGGACCCTGACGGCGCGCCGTACGAGACGAACGCGATGCTCGCCGCGAAGCACTGCCCGCGCCGATTCGCCAAGGTGGAGAAGCGGGTAGGGAGTGCCGTGCTGACCGAGAACCCTCTGCGCGATGAGTTGCGTGATCCAGTCGCGGATCTCGGCGACGTCCTGCTGCGCGAGCAGACCGAATGTGGAGAGCGAGTCGTGGCCGCGCTCGATCAGTTTCGAAGAGCGCTCACCGCGCAGGACACCAGCGACGTAGCGGACGCCGAACGGAGAGCGGAGCCTCACGACGCAGGAGACGATCTTCTGGGCAATCGTGAGTGCATCCTCAACCTCTTCGAACTCGCCGAGACAGGTATCGCATGCGCCGCAGTCATCGCGCTCGAAGCTGCCGCCGAAATGCTCGACCAGTGCACGATGACGGCAGACCGCGGCACCGCAGAAGGTCTCGATCGCGCGGAGTTGTGCGAGCGCGATGGTGAGCTGCTCCTGATCGCCGGTGCTCTGTTCCATGATCCGTCGCCACGTCATCGCATCCGAAGGGTCGTAGAGGAGGACACAGTCGGAAACGAGACCGTCGCGACCGGCGCGGCCGGCTTCCTGCTGGTAATGCTCGATCGATTTCGGCATCCCCGAATGGACGACGAACCTGACGTTGGATCGGTCGATCCCCATTCCAAACGCTACGGTTGCGACGACGACGTCGGCTCGTTCGGCGGAGAAGTCGTCCTGAGCCCTCTTCCGCTCCTCCGGCTCCATCCCGGCGTGATAGCCGACGGCCCGAATGCCGCGGCTCCGAAGGACTTCCGTCGTCGCATCGACATCCTTCCTCCGGATGCAGTAGACGATGCCTGCCTCGCCTGGATGGCGCTTCAGTACCTCCTCGATCTGGCCGATCTCGTCATGACGTGGGGTGACGCGATATCGGAGATTCGGACGGTCGAGATCGCCGACGAGCACGAGCGGGTCACGAAGGCCGAGTTGCTGGACGATGTCGCCGCGAACCTGCTCTGTCGCCGTCGCGGTGAAACCGTGGATGGAGGCATCAGGAAACAGAGAACGGAGCTCGCGCAGCTGCCGGTAGTCGGGACGGAAATCGTGGCCCCAATGGCTGATGCAATGCGCTTCGTCGATCGCGAATGCCCGGATCGGCGAACGGCGCAGCGTCGATCGGAACGCTCCCGTTGCGAGCCGCTCCGGGGAGACGAAAAGCAGTCGAAGGCTCCCGGCGATCAGCTCGCCTTCGATCTGTCGCGCAGTTTCGGGCGGTGTGGTGCTGTTCCAGGCGGCGGCGCGGATGCCGTTCGTGATCAGCGCATCGACCTGATCCTTCATGAGCGCGATCAGCGGCGAGACCACTACGGTCACTCCATCGAGCAGCAGCGCCGGAGCCTGATAGCAGAGCGACTTGCCGGCGCCGGTCGGAACCACCAGAAGCGAGTCTCTCCTGGTCAGTACGGCGTCGATCGCCTGGCGCTGCAGTGGCCGCAGCTCCGAAAATCCCCAGTTGCGTGAAACAACCTCCAGGACCGGATCGACTTCCTGCGCTTCGTTCACCGTCATGAGCCGATGCTACCTCGGCTTTCCGCGAGTCGGTCGTTTCTCTACGAGCGGTGGAGGCGAGCTGAGGGCAAGGGGGTCGCGCGGCTCGCGCGATCGCCGATGGCGGCTCGCCATCGGTCGCGCTCAGGGGAAGGTCGACGACCCGTTGATGGACGTCCTGGGAAAGCGATTCCCGTGGGTTGGTCTGCACCTGCAAAGCCCACCGCCGGCCGGAGGCCGGCGGGGATCGCGCGAGCCGCGCGACCCCCATGAGCGGCTGCGTCACCCCTCGCTCGTGCCTCCAGCCAGCATCTCGTCGGCGTTTTCTTCACGGCCTCTCAGCCGGGCAAAAAATGCGTAGACATCCTCGAGAATCCGGTAGTTCACCGGCACGAGGATCAGTGTGATGAACGTGGCGAAGAGGACGCCGAAGGCGAGCGAGATGGCCATCGGAATGAGGAACTGGGCCTGCATGCTCCGTTCGAGAATGAGTGGGAGCAGGCCGAAGAACGTCGTGAGAGAGGTGAGAAGAATGGGGCGAAACCGTTGGCTGCCGGCCTGAACGATCGCATCGCGGAGAGGAACACCCGAGCGGTATGCCCGATTGATGAAGTCGACCATGACGAGGCTGTCGTTCACGACGACGCCAGTGAGGGCGATGATGCCGAAGAATGACAGGACGGTCAGATCCATCCGCATCAGGATGTGGCCGCCGATCGCACCGAGGATGCCGAACGGGATCGCCGACATCACGATGGTCGGTTGCAGGTAGGAGCGGAAGGGAATCGCGAGCAGGGCGTATATGAGGAACAACGCCATGATGAATCCGCGTCCGAGACCTCCAAGGGTCTCCTGCTGTTCGCGCTGCTCTCCTTCGAGAGTGTAACGAACGCCCGGAAACTCTTTCATCACGCGTGGGAGAACGTCCGCTCTCACGCTCGTGATGACCTCGCGCGCGTTTGCTTTCGCTGGATCGACGTCAGCCGTGACGTTGATCGCCCTCCTGCGGTCGACTCTGCGGATCGAGGCGTACCCGCGTCCGGGCTCGGCGGTACCGGCGATGGAGAACGGGACTTCATTGCCGGATGCGGTTCGGATCCGCATCTCCTCGAGGTTGCCGAGCGAACGGCGCTCTGCCTCCGGATATCGCACCATGACCCGGACATCGTCCCGGCCGCGCTGAATGCGCTGCGCCTCTTCGCCGAAGAACGCCTGACGAACCTGCCGCGCGAGGTCGAGCCGTGAGATGCCCATGGCCTCCCCCTCTGGAGTGACATCGACCTTGACCTCTTCCTTGCCGGCGCGCCACGAGTCGCTGATGTCGAGCACGCCGGGAAAGGCGGTCAGCTCGCCCTTGAGCGCTTCCGCGGCTCGTCGCAACTCTCCGAGGTCGTTGCCGGTCAACTGGATGTTCACGGCATCTCCCGCGGAGAAAAGGTTGGAGCTGAAGGTGACTTCGACGGCGTCGGGAATCGGTCCGGTCAGCTCACGCCAGCGGTTCGCGATCTCGGCACTCGTGATGTTTCTCTCTTCCGAGGATGCGAGCTCGATGTTCAGCTCACCGAGGTGCGGTGCCGCGAAGGTCGTCCCGACACCTCCGTGTCCCTGCGACTGTGCGGTACGGAAGGGTTGTTCGCCGATCGAGGTGAGCATGTGCCGGAACACCTTGTCTCCGTTGCGCTCGATTTCGTTGCGCACCTCGACGGCGCTCCGTTCGAGCCGCTGCATCGCTTCGGCTGTCTGTTCCACTGGGGTGCCGAGCGGCATCGTGACGAAGACGACGACGTTATCGGCGTCAATGGGCGGGAAAAACGTGAACTTGATCCAGCCCGATCCGACCGCCGCGGCGGTGACCAGCAGAGCGGAAACCGCTCCGGCGACGACGGCATAACGCCAGGTGAGCGCAATGCGCAGCGACGGAACGTACGAGCGGGTGATGATCCATTCGAGTCCGCTCGAGAAGCGGCGGCGCAGCCGAGTCCATGCGCCGCGAATCCCTTCGTTCTGTCGCTCGGGTTTGAGGTGGGACAGGTGAGAGGGAAGGACGAAGAGAGACTCGATCAGCGAGAACACGAGGGTCGCGATGACGATGATCGGGACCGCCCGCATGAACCTGCCGGTCATTCCCCCGACGAGAAGCAGCGGGCTGAAAGCTGCGACCGATGTGAGGATGGAAAAGATGACCGGAACGGCCACTTCCTGAGCACCGTCGATCGCGGCTTGAAGAGGTGGCTTTCCCTTTTCGAGATGCGTGTGAATGTTCTCACCGATGACGATCGCGTCGTCGACCACGATACCGAGGACGATGATGAACGCGAAGAGGGAGAGCAGGTTGATGGAGATGTCGAACATCGGCATCAGCCAGAGGGCGCCGAGAAACGAGATCGGAATTCCGATGGCAACCCAGCCGGCCAGGCGGAATCGGAGAAAGAGCGCCAGGACGAGAAACAGCAGGACCAGGCCCATCCTGCCATTGCGAAGCAGCAGGTCGCGGCGACTCTCGAGCAGGAGTGTGTCGTCCTGCCAGAGCGTCATGGCGATTCCCTGAGGCATCGTCGCGCGAGCCTCTTCGATGTACTCCTTCACTGCCGCGGCGATCTCGAGCGCGTCCTGCTCGCCGACGCGAAACACCTGGATGAGGACCGCCGGTTTCCCGTCGAAACGAGCTGCCTGATCGGTCTCGGCGAAACTGTCTCTGACGACGGCGACGTCACGGAGCAGCACTCGGCTGCCGTCGGGGCGCGAAAGAAGTACGAGGTCTTCGAACTGGCGGCCGAGATACGCCTGCGCATTCGTTCGTATGAGGACCTCGCCTGCTTCCGTCTTGATCGACCCCGCGGGCAGGTCGAGCGACGAACGTCGCACCGCTGCTGCGACGGCGTCGAAGGTCAGGCCATGCCGTCGCAGCGACTCCTCAGAGGTCTCGATGGCTATTTCATAGGGACGGACCGCGGAGAGCTCCACCTGTGTGATGCCGGGAATGGAGGAAACCTCGTCGCGGACCCGTTCACCGAGATTCTTCAGCGTCTCCTCGTCCGCCTCTCCCGAAACGGCGATGTTGATCACCTGACGCCGAAGAACGAACTCGGTGACGACCGGCTTCTCGGCATCGACCGGAAAGGTGTCGATGGCGTCGACCCTCGACTTCACGTCATCGAGGAGTCTTTGCGAATCAGATCCTTCGAGCGCTTCCACGCTGATGCTCGCGACCCCTTCACTCGCGGTCGACGTGATGCGCTTCACTCCCTCCAGGTCCTGAATGCGCTCCTCGACTCGTGAGACGAGCGACTGTTCAACCTCTTCCGGCGACGCTCCCGGGTAGAAAATGGTGATCGACACGATGTCGGACGCCGCCTCCGGAAACACCTCCTGCCGGATGTTCGTCAGAGTCACCAGACCGGCGACCACGACGATCAGCATCAGGAAGTTCGCGGCGACGCCGTTGCGGGCGAACCAGGCAATCAGGCCGTTCATCTCGCCGTCTCCGTCACCGGCACGACCCGCATCCCGTCGCCCGGATCATCTGCCGTGGTCCGGACGAGCATTCCTTCGACCGGAGTCTCGAGCTGCGAGAGGATGACGCGCTCTCCGTCGGCGAGACCGGAGTTGATCAGCGCCTCGCGTTCGGTCAGGCGGAGTACGGACACGGGACGGAAATGGAGGCGGTTTGCGGAGTCGACGATGAGCACGCGATCCCGGCCGCGGAGGGCTCCACGCGGGATTACGACGACCGAGCCGGCCGTCCGTCCGGTGATCGAGGCGGCGACGAATTCGCCGATGCGCAGCGGTTGTCGTCCCGCGGACGGAGTGAAGGGCCGTTCGACCCGGGCGATCATCGGCAGCATGCGGGTGGCGGGATCGATCTGTCCTCCGGCTCGAACGATCCGCCCCTCCCAATGACCGCCGCCGCTGGCTCCGCGCAGTGTCACGCGCGGGGTGGCGGCGATGTCGATGTGCTCGAGATCGGAGCTCGAGACCGGAAGCTCGATCTCCGCGAACGCGGAGGAGGCGACCAGCGCGAGAGGTGTACCGGGAGCGACGAACTGGCCAATGTCAGTGTCTTTGCGAAGAAGGACGCCGTCGTACGGAGCACGGATGGACGCGCGCTCGATGTTCAGTCTTGCCTGCGACGCAGACGCCTGGGCCGCGTTGAGAGCCGCGCGTGCGTCGGCGAGTTGCGGTTCGCGCAGTACGAGAGCTGACGGCTCAGCACCCTGCCCCATCCGCTGCCACTCTTCGCGTGCGATCTGCGCCTCGGCCGACTCTCTTGCGAGGCGGAGACGCGCCTGAGCGACGGTCGCCTCCGCCTGGGCGAGGGCCGCCTCATGGTCGCGCGTATCGAGTCGCGCCAGGACCTCGCCGCGTCCGAATGTTCCTCCTTCGCGGAAGGACGCGGCGATGGCCTCGATCTTCCCGCCGACCTGCGCGGCGAGCGTCGTCTCGGCGTGCGAGCGGACCGTCCCCTGGGAAACGATTTCGGTCGCCACGTTGCGATGCTGAACCGCCATTACTCGAACGAGCGGTGGATCGATCGTCCGTTCTTCCCGTTCTGCAACAGGACGCGCCCGCACCAGGACCACAGCAATGATGATCGCCAGCGCGACGAAAGCGACCGGCAGCAGGATTTTCAGGCGTTGCGGATTCATTCGACATCCTCGGAAACAGTGAGTTCGGGATCGGGTTCTCGGGCGTCACCACCCAGGGCGAGGTAAAGATCAACGCGCGCGATGAGGCGCTGGCGTCTGGCATCGAGAAGCTGGCTTTCGATCTCGAACGCCTGCCGCTGGCTCTCGAGGACGGAGAGGTACTCGGCGAGGCCGGCGGTGTAGCGCTGTTCCGCGCTCCGCTGCGCTTCGCGCGCGTGGTCGGCGGCCGCCGCGAGCGCTCGTTCCTGGCGGGCGAGCGCGTCGTCGGCGAACAGTGCGGACTCGACTTCGGCGAAGGCCTGAAGCGCGGTCGACGCGAAGACCGCCAGCACTTCGCGCTCGCCGGCACTCGCGGCATCGATTCCGGCGCGCAGGCGACCTCCCTGGAAAATCGGTTGAACGAGATTGCTCATGATGCTCCAGACCGAGAAATCACCATCGAGCAGGTTTCGAAGCTCGTTGGTCGAGGTACCGCCTGAAGCGGTCAACCGCAATTGTGGATAGAGCGACGCGCGCGCCTGAGCGACGCGTGCACTCGCGGCGAGAGCGCGGCGTTCCGCCGCGCGAAGATCGGGACGCCGTGCGAGCACGGTTGCCGGCACGCCTGCCGGAATCACTCGGCCCGGAGTCGGCAGGCTGCCGCCTTCGATGGCTGCCGTCGGATAGCGTCCGAGGAGAATCTCGAGCTGCCGTCTGGCGGAGTCGAGCTGGCGGCGTCGGAGTTCGAGGCGTGCCTCGGCAGCCGAGGTGTTCGACTCCGCCAGGCGAACTTCGACCGCTGATGTGAGACCAGCCTCGTAACGACGGCGCACCAGGTCGGCTGTCTCCCTCCGGTTTGTGCGTGTCTCCGACGCGAGCTGCATCTGCTGTTGCGACTCGAGGACGCTGAACCAGAGTCTCGCCACCTGTCCCGAAAGCGAGAGGCGGGCAGCATCCAGATCTTCGGAAACCGCCGCAGCATCAGCACGCGCAGCCGTCTGGCCGCTTCGGATGCGTCCCCAGAGGTCGGCTTCCCAGCTCACATTGAGTCCGGTGGCGAAGGTCGTCGAGGTGTTGGAGAGCACGCGATCTTCTGCGCCCGGAATCGGCAGGCCGATGAAGTTCTGTTTGCGGCGTGCCGCGTCGAAGTTTGCGTTTACCTGAGGATAGAGGTCGGCGCCGGCGATCCTCGCCTGCGCGAGAGAGCGATCGAGTCGCGCCGCCGCGGCGTCGATGTCGGGGTTGGCCTCGAGCGCCTCGTCGATCAGCGACGCGAGCTGAGGATCTCCGAAGAGCTCACGCCAGTCGGGGAACTCGGCGGATGGCTCCGTCGTTGCCGTTGCCCACTGTTCCGGGACCGGGACCGGTACGGCCGCGTTCTGACGGATTACTGGCCGGCAGGCGCCGGCAATCAGTGTGGCGGAGAGTACGATGACGGCGCGCATCGTCATGGCTGCTTTACCTCCGGAATCTTGCCGATGGCCGCGCGTGCGGATGCGATCTCTGCATGGAAGCCACCCGAGATGAATGCGACGAGGCGGCACGACAGATCCTCCCCACACGAGACGTCGCAGGCTCCGTCGCTCAAGGCATGGAGAAGCCCCGCAGCCGCGGCCGTGTGAGCCATCACTCCGGTCGCGAAGTGAGCCCGCCAGTAGATCTCGTCCTTCGGCAGCGAAGGCATGGCCTGCTGTGCCGCGGTCATGAAGCGTTCAATCATGTCCTGCATGTCGTGCAGAACGATTCCAGCGAGCGAGGCGTTCACGTCGGAATGAACGTGCGACATCAGGCGCATCAGATTCGCGCCGCTCTCCGGTTCGGCAGACATCCGGCGAATGACGGGATGGACGAACGCGAACATGATCTGCTCGATGTTCGCAGTCCCGCCCGACTGCTGCTCGAAGCGTGTCAGGAGGTCGAGGCGTTCATCGTTGATCGGCTGGAGTCTGCGCCGAAAGACCTCGCTGACCAGCTTCTCCTTGGAGCCGAAGTGATAGTTCACCGAGGCGACATTCGCCCCGGCAGCGGAAGTAATGTCTCGAAGGGAAACTGTATCGACACCGCGCTCGGCGAAGAGACGCTCGGCGGTGTCGAGGAGTTGTTCTCGGGTTTCGGTCAAGTAGGTCCTCTGAAAAGCCGGTGGGATGGCCCATCAAGCGCTTGAATCAAACGCTTGCTTAATATTGGGCAGCAGCTCAGCTTTGTCAAGCCCTCCAGCCTCAGGAATGCGCTCAGGACGAGCAGGTCACCGCATCTCACGCACTACAGTTGCCAGCATCTCGGTGAGCGTGTCACGGTCAGACGGCTTGCTCAGCACGCCCTGAAAGCCTGCCTCTCCGATTTCCTTCAGCGCGGTTGGGGAGTCGTGAGTGGTAAGCGCTACCGCTGGCAGTTCTGCTGAAGATCCGCGCGAGGCTCGAAGCTCCCTGATGAGCCGTAGTCCCTCATCCCCGGGGTCTGCTCGACCGTCGAGGATCACATCGCAATCCTGCTTACCTGCGATGGCGAGGGCTTCCTCGATCGTCGACGCATGATGAATCGTTGCTCCTGCCTTCTCGAGAATGGCCGTAAGGACCAGCGTGGAGGGCTGATCCACCTCCAGAAGGAGAACGCGGATTCCGTCGAGAGGGGTGAGTCGTGCGGGCCTTCGCCTCGCCACAGTCTCTTCCCCCGCGGGAACGACGGACGGAAGGGGGAATCTCACGGTGAATGTCGATCCGAGTCCGGGCCCATCGCTCCTGGCCTCGACGTTACCTCCATGCAACTCGACCAGTTGCTTAACGATCGCGAGGCCGAGACCGAGGCCTCCGAAACGCCTGGTAACGGCGGCTTCTCCCTGGCGAAAGCGGTCGAACACATAAGGAAGAAAGGTGGTGTCAATGCCCCTGCCGCGGTCGGCGACGCCCACGACCACCTGGGAATCGTCGACGTCGACGGTGACGCGCACCTCGCCGTCGCGCTCGGAGAACTTCACCGCATTGCTGAGGAGATTCCACATTATCTGCTGGAGACGGTCAGGATCGCCTGCGATGACGCCTGGGTCGGAAGCGGCTACCTGAATCGTGATGCCGCGCGCCTGCGCAGCCGGCCTGACGGTTTCAACGGAAGAGCGCACGACCTCGACGACCGCAAACGTCCGCACGTGAAGACGGAGTTGCCCCATCTGCATGCGGGAGATATCTAGAAGGTCGTCGATGAGCTGGGCCTGAGCACGTGCGCTCACTTCGATCGCGGCCAGCCCATCGATCAGAGACTTCTCGTCGCTGAGGTCCATCTGAAGCATCTGGGCCCATCCGAGAATCGAGGTCATCGGTGTGCGGAGTTCGTGGGAGAGCGTCGCGAGGAACTCATCCTTGATGCGGCTTGCCTCCTGAGAAGCGTGATAAGCGCGGACGTTCTGTAAAGCCGAGGACACCTGTCTTGCGATCTCCTCCAGGGTTTCCACGTCCTCGTGCGAGAACGGCGCGTTCGCTCTTCGAACGAAGATGGCTCCGATCGCTGTCTCCCCGGAGAGCAGCGGAGTCGCAAGCATTGACTGACGTCCTAGAGACCGCAGGATCGCGAAATCGCCATCGATCCCAGCCATCTCCTTCGCCGCATTCTCGTCGACGAAATCGGCGGCGATTGATTCCCGCCGCTCCACTGCCGCAACCGATGGGTGTGCACTGTGGCGGCTCAGGTCGAGCCCGCGGCTTTTCTCCGCGAGCACCTGCTGGTCCGGGTTTCTCGCCGCTACGGCATGACGGCGGATGGTGCGTTCGTCCTGCATGTCCACCGCCGCAACGTCTGCGAACTCGCGTGTCAGCAACTCGACCAGCGACTGAAGGGTGGCCTCGGCCTCGAGCGTGGAGGCGAGCACTCGCAGAGCGCCGGCGACGAGGTCGCGGCGTTTCTCCGCTGCTCTCATGCCGGACACTTCCCGCGCGACCAGTGCCATGCCGATCTTCGATCCCGTCATGTCGCGCAGAGACGTGGCGCGGAGTCCGTACTCTCTGTTGTCGGCGGTCGACAGAAGCGCTTCCGCCTCACCCTCTGGCCTTCCTCCCGCTTCCCGAATCGTTTCTCCTGCGGCGGGGGGGAGGGCGTCGAGGAACGAGATTCCTCGCGCAAGGTGACCGAACGCCCGTGAAGCAGCGTCATTGAACGCGAGGACGGCGCCCGCGGGATCGAGGACGACAATCGCGTCAGAGAGCTGGTCCAGTACCGACGCGAGGAAGTGATCCGAGATCATTGCGCGTCGCGGCGGGACGGTTACGTTCGAGAGTTGGGTGTTGATGTTGCCGATCGTCCTGCGCAGCCGGCGCCGCCGCTCCGTTCCGTCGATTGCCTGGCGGACGACATCTGCAGCGGCCGCCGGCGTCTCGGCCGGTCCGATCGACCATCGGCTTCCGATTCCGCCGATCATCAGATCTCGCCGCAGTTCCGGCTCATGATCCGCCGTGGCGAGGAACACGATGTGCGCATCGGGAGCGCCTCTTCGGATGCTGCGAGCAACCTGCAGCGGCGATTCCACGTCAGGAGCAATCAGCGCGACGTCTACCGGCCCGGACGAAGGGGCATCCGCGGGGCTGGAGCGAACATCGAGGCCGACGGTGCGCAGCTGGTCCAGTACCGCGGTCGAAGCGTCCCTGCTGGTTCCGTGAAGGTGGAGAAGTGCGGTCATCTCAGATCAGCGACTGCCCCAGCAATGCTCTGCCTGTCCAGATGCGCAGCATGTCGGTGGTCGGTGCCATGACGTGGCTGGCACGCACGTCCCGGAGCAGCCTTGCGAGCAGGTCGTTCTCGCGGTAAGCGAGTCCTCCGCAGAGTGTCATCGCCTCGTTGACGACCTGCACGGCGACGTCACTGACTTCTGCCTTACAGCTGAAGATCGAGTGCAATGCGGTCGGGCTTCCGGTGTCGCCAGCATGAGCGGCGGAGTACAGCAACTGTCGCGCCGCTTCTACGCGGCTCCAGAGCTGACCGACCCGGTGTTGCAGAACATCGGCCGTGGCCAGAGGCTCGCCGTTCAGCGAGACGATGCGAGTCCGGAGATGCTGAATCGCATAGTCGAGGGCCGCCTGGGCGATGCCGAGATAGGTTCCCGCCATGGCCACCAGAAAGTAGGGAGCTATGATCTCGAAGACGTACCAGACCTGATCGCCCTCCTCTCCGAGCAGATTCCGCCGCGGAACCTGGGCGTCATCCATCTGCATGGTGATCGCAGTGTTGCCTCTCATCCCGAGACCGTTCCACTCGCCTTCCCATCGCAGTCCCTGCGTATCCGCATCGACCAGCAGGCAGCTGAATTCGCCGAGTGCGGCATCGCTGGCGACGGTCGAGACGACGTAGGAGTCGGCATGCCCGCCGTTCGTGACGAAATGCTTGGTCCCTCTCACTCGAAATGCCTCGTCGTCGATGTGCATTTCCGTCGAGGGGAGATAGAAGTGGGCACCGGAGCCGGGCTCGCTCAACGACAGTGTCGTCAGGTGTTTTCCGGCAGCGATCGGCGCGAGGTAGCGCTCGCGATGATAGTCGGTTGGTTTTGCAGCGATGGCGGCCGTTCCGACGCAATGCATTCCGTAGCAGAGTGCCGTAGACGAACAGGCCTGGCCGAGCGTCTCGGTAAGCAGGGCGAGCGCGAGCATGCCCTGGCCATGTCCGCCGAGGTCCTCCGGAACGTGGAGTGCCAGCAGGCCAGCCTCGCCGAGCGCTCGCAAACTTTTTTCCGGCCAGATGCGCTGTTCATCGACCGCGGCCGCTTGAGGAGCCGCGACCGAGTTGGCGACCTGTCCCGCGGTCTCTCTCAGTCTGCGCAGTTCCTGCGAAACATAAATACCCGACATGCAGGCTCTACGTGCAAATCCTGTGGCATGGTTCGGAGGCGCTCAGATTCCGATCGATCCGGGCCGGGCAGCTGAAGACTCGACGGCCCCGCTCCGCGGTTACGGTTCGGTGTCGGGCAGAGGCTCATCGCTGAGAATCGCGGCGCCGTACTGGACCTTCTTCCCGGCACTGAGACGTACTCTGGTCAGATCGAGCCTTTCGGGCTCGACCAGTACGACCACGCTCGAGCCCATGTGGAACGTGCCGAGCCGGTCTCCCGCCTCGATCGGGACCGGCGGGTCGTAATCGCGGACATAGTTCCTCGCGCTGCCATACGCGTTCGAAATGAACGAGTCGTAGGTGACCGAGATCTTGCCGACGTTCGTCGCTCCGATCATGACGACGGCGACGATTCCGATTGGCGAATCGATGTACGTCACGACCCGCTCGTTGATGGAGAACAGCTCGTCGATGTTTGCGAGCGACCAGTCGTTCACTGGCCACAGTTTCCCGGGGATATGAACGCTGCGGACGATCGTCCCGCCGACGGGTGAATGCACGTGGTGATAGTCCTGCGGCGAGAGGTAGAGGTTGAAGAACACCCCTCTCTCGTAGCGCTGAGCACTGGTCTCGTCACCCAGAAATCTCGAGATGGTGTAGCTCTTACCCTTGATCTGCTCCAGCCGTCCGCCGGCGATCCTGCCGAAGTTGCGGAGGACGCCGTCAACCGGACTGACGAAATCGCCCTCGATCGGACGCAGACCTTCCCTCAGGTCGCGAATGAAGAAATGACCGATCGACGGATAGTCGTGAATCTCTCTCTCCGCGGCATCGACGTCGATCTGATACGTTCGGGCGAACCACCGCACCAGCCGGCGTGCCAGTGGCTTCGGCAGCCGGACGTGCACCAGCCTGCCGACGAAGCGGCTCAGACGGTTCTTCGGTACATAGCGAAGGAAGCGATACATATTCGTTGAACTACCGTTTCTCTCCTCTGATAACCGCCTTCTTCACGAAATCGAGTTCCGGAAACTCCGCTTCCAGGTAGGTGTTCCCCTCGCTCTGGATGCGATCCTGGGCTGGCCCCCGGCCGCGCGGGGCTCCCTCCCCGTAACCGGCGTGCAGTGCATCCACGACGTCCATCCCTTCAATGACCTTGCCGAAAGGAGCGAAGCCCATCGAGTCGAGCCGCGCGTTGTCGACATAGTTGATGAAAATCTGGGTCGTGCGGGTGTCGGGTCCGCGCATTGCGAACGTCACCATGCCGCGGATGTTCGACTGATTGACCGCATCGTCGGGGATGGTGGATGGCTGCCAGGCCGCATTCACCTTCGGATCACCGTTGATGCCGAACTGCGCCATGAATCCCGAAACGACGCGGAAAAAGCGTACGCCGTCGTAGTAGCCGTTCGAGACGAGGTTGTAGAAACGGTCGGCTCCATTCGGCGCCCACTCGCGGTGCACCTCGATCACGAAGGAGCCCTTCGATGTCTCGAACTCGGCAGCGAATACGTCCGGAGCCTTCGCCTCGAGCTTTGCAGGATCGAGCAGCATTTTCGATCTGGAGGCGGCCTCAGCCGCGCACCCCGAGATGAGTCCGAAGACAACCAGAAGCATCGAGAGCCATTTCGTTCGTCTCATGTGATCACCCTTTCGCTGGCCGGTGCTTCCGGCTCGCAGACAGTACCAGCAGGAGCGGGGCCTGCATTCCCGATGTGCGATGAACCTGGTTCCTCGGAGTTCCTCGGAGTTCCTCGGAGTTCCTCGGAGTTCCTCGGTTCCTCGGTTCCTAGGGGGTTCCGGCGTTCTGTAGCGCGGGCGTCCTCGCCCGCCGTACCGCGGACGTCCCCGTCCGCCGGGGGCGTCTCGCCCCCCGCGCCACGCGCATGCCGCAGCAGCACGCATGCGTGGGAGCATTGAACTTGCAGTGGCGCCCGTTTGCTCCGGAAGGACCGGAGCGTCGCGAGGAGGTGTCGTGAGTCGCACGCTGAATCTCAGAGGCTGGAGCCGTGACGATGGTGCGGACGCGCTCGTAGCGCGCGAGTGGCTCGTCACGAACGGCGCAGGAGGCTATGCAAGCGGGACGATCGCGGGAGTCACCACGCGTCGCTACCACGGACTCCTCATCGCCGCGCTGCCGGTCCCGCTCGGCCGGACCGTGATGCTCAACCATCTGCAGGAGCACCTGATCGTCGAGGGCAAGGTGCAGAGGCTCAGTGGTGACGAACTGCAGCAGGAGGATGTGAAGCTTCCCGATCTCGACCTCATCGACGAGTTCCGTCTGGAGCTCGGTCTGCCTGTGTGGAGTTTCGACAATGGCGTCGTCAAGCTGACGAAACGGCTGCTGATGCCGTACCTGCAGAACACCACATATGTGACGTGGGAACTCGCTTCAGATTCCTGCCCGGTGCGTCTCGAGCTTCGCCCTTCACTTCACTTCCGGCCGCACGAGCACGATGTGCGCTCAAAGCTTGCGCACGACTACACGGTGCAGGTCGAGGGCTCGCGGCTCACGATCAGCGAAGGTGACGAGATGCCTCCGCTTCATCTCGCGCTCGACGGCGCAGACGCGAGTGTCGAGCGCGACCAGCGAATCGTTCCGGAAGTTCTCTATCGCATGGAGCGAAGTCGTGGATACCGGCATGAGGGGGCGCTCTGGACACCGGGGACTCTGGCCGTCGACCTTATCCCTGGCAGTACCGCTACGTTCGTCTCCTCCACGGAGCCGTGGAGTGTGCTCGATTGCGATCCGCGGGAGAGATTCGCGGCCGAGCGGCAGAGACGCGAACAGCTGCTCGAACGGGCGGAGGCGGAGGACGACGAGATCGCAACGCTCGTGCTTGCGGCCGACCAGTTCGTTATCCTCCCCGCTACGCGCCCGGCCCTCATTGCAAGCATGCATGCCAGTGGTGACGAACCGCGGACGGTGATTGCCGGCTATCACTGGTTCACCGACTGGGGACGCGACACCATGATCAGTCTCGAGGGGCTGACGCTCTCCACTGGACGCTATCGCGAGGCGGGGAGCATCCTCCGGACGTTTGCCGGCTACGTGCGTGACGGTCTCATTCCCAACATGTTTCCCGAGGGTGAAAGCGACGGCGTCTATCACACGGCCGACGCCACCATGTGGTACTTCCACGCATTGCAGCGCTACTTCGTTGCGACAGCCGACGCAGGCACGTTGCGCCAGCTGCTGCCGATTCTCAACGACATCATCGATCACCATCTCCGCGGAACGCGGTTCGGGATCGCTGTCGACCCTCGCGATGGTCTGCTGCGGCAGGGAGAGGGGGGCTATCAGCTGACCTGGATGGATGCGAAGTGTGACGGCTGGGTCGTCACGCCTCGGCGCGGGAAAGCTGTCGAGATCAACGCGCTGTTCTACAACGCTCTCCGACTCCTCGAGGAATGGAGTCGGACGGAGGGAGACGAAGAGCGCGCGCTCAAACTCGCCGAACATGCTGAACGGACGCGGGCCTCATTCAACGACCGGTTCTGGTACGAAGAAGGGGGATACCTGTACGACGTCGTCGATGGCGAAGACGAATCGTCCGACGCTGCTCTCCGGCCGAATCAGATCTTCAGCATCTCGCTCGATCACCCGGTGCTCGATCAGAATCGCTGGCAGGCCGTGGTCGACGTCGTTCAGCGCGAGCTCCTCACACCGGCCGGCCTCCGTTCGCTGGCCCGCTCCCATCCCGACTACAAGCCGTCGTATGACGGAGATCTCCGCACCCGCGATGCCGCCTATCACCAGGGAACAGTCTGGAGCTGGTTGATCGGACCATTCATCGATGCATGGATCAAGGTTCATCCCGAAGATCGCCGTGGTGCCCGTCAGATGCTTCGGGGTCTGGAAGCGCACCTCGGGGAGGCAGGAGTCGGCAGCATCAGCGAGGTCTTCGACGCCGAGCCGCCGTTCGCTCCGCGTGGTTGTATCGCCCAGGCCTGGGGCGTCGCCGAATTGCTGCGCTGCCTGAAGAGCCTGCAGTAGAATCAGCTTCTCTCGGCAGCACGTGGCGGTGGAATGACTCGGGTTGAAACGGCACTCTCCGAACTGGAGCGGTATCTCAACGAAGAGATCGATCCACGGAGTGCGTCCGACGCTGTCGCCATGCTCATGGCGCAGCCACCCGATGTCGTGATGCAGAGGGTCAGCGACTGGTCTGTCGAGCGGCACAAGTCGCAGTCGGTCCCGGTGAGCGATGGTTTGTTCCACGCACTGAAGAAGATCTTCATGACCGGTGAGCTGAGACTGCTCGACCGAACAGCCGTTGCCGACTACCTCGACCGCGTGATGACCATCGCCCTGCGGATCTGCCCTCAGGAGGACCGCGATCAGCTCCGCAGCAGCCTCGTCTCGATGAGGGCCTCGCGGCAGCTGGACGATCAGCCACTGACCCGACTTCCCACCCTCGCAGGCGCCATCCCGGTTCCGATCCCTGCCGAGTTGCAGGCAGAAAAGCGAATCTCACTCATCGTCGATCGGCTCACAAGGGAGATGCAGAGCGCAGGCCCCGGAGGCGGCCAGCCGGAACCTGAGGCACTTTCGCAGCTTCTGACCCTCGCGGCGACCCGTTCGCATACCGGCCAGGAGTTCAACGAATACCTCGAGCGTCTTCGGCCTCTGACTGGTGGCAAAGAAGGCAACGTCTTCGTCATCCTCGGGGGAGGGATGCCGTCGTGGGAAATCCCCGGCGTTGGACATCAGGAACAGAGACTTCCCGCGCAGGTCGGTGCAATGGAAAAGATCCTCGAGATCGCCGAGGATCCCGCCGTCGCCCTGAAACGGGTGAGAGAGCTCGTCGCTGCCGCAATCGCGAAATTCAATGAAGGTGCTCTGGCCGCCTCGGTCTGGATGCTCGACGTGGCCGAGGACAGCATCAAGGAACGTAAGCTCGATGCGACGGCGATTGACCGAATCAGAACTGAGGCGGCCGACGCCATCAGCCTCGTACAACTGCGCAAATACACGGAGAACAAGGGCAGGCATGCCGCTTTGCGTCTCGTGTTTGGGTTCTTTCCCACTCTGCGCCTCGACACCCTCTTCCGCCAACTCCGGCCGGAGAAGAAGGCGGAGAGGCGGCGCGCGCTCCTTGCGTTCATTGAGGCGTATGGGGCGAGCGGGAGGGAGGCTGCACTCTCCGAACTCGAGAAAGAGCTGCGGCAGCAACCGGTTGATACCTACTTCCTGCGCAATCTGATCTTCCTGCTTCACCGAATCCCGCGTGAGTCGGACGAAACGCTTCCACGGGAGATGGCGGCTCTCACCGCGACCTCGGCTCGCGGGCAGTTCATCTTCGTCATTCGGGAGGCGGTAACCGGGCTCGGTCAGATCAAGAGCGAGGCGGCTGCGAAGCTGCTGACCATGCGTCTGGCGGAGTTCGAGGCGCTGCTGGTGCGCGGCGACACGACGACGTACTCGGCGGACGATCTCCAGAAACTGCTCGATCGCATCGTCAGTTCACTCGCGCGAACGGAAACCTCGGCCGCACTCCTGACGATTGCCCGTCATGGAATGAAGGAGAACGTTCTCCTCGGAGACACCCGCGCCAGGCTCGATGCGCTCGCGCAGCATGATCTTTCGTTCGACGAGCAGACGGTGAACGTTCTACTCAAAGCGCTCCGCAGCGAGATCCCGGGAAAGATCTTTGGACGGTTGCTACCGAGGCGGCAGGAGCCAACGCTGCACCTGATCGAGGCGTTGTCGGGAACTCGCACTGCCGCCACGGAAGAGATGTTCCACGATCTGGCGCACCGATTCGCCGATCAGGAGGTCGGGCGCGCGGCAGCGCAGGTGCTCGAGAAGTGGGAGCCGGCCAGACAGCCGGTGTCGGGGGACGGCGTGGCGACGCTGACGGGTGAGCTCGAATTCTTCGGGCTCCCCTCGGTGCTGCAGTCGCTGGCGGAGATGCGGGCTACAGGAATGCTGACACTCCGCACCCGGGAGGGACGCGCCAATGCGGGAGTGGCAGTCCTGGATGGCAAGTTCCTCAACGCGCAGTGCGGTCACATAAAAGGAGCCGATGCGCTTTACGAGATGCTGGAGCGGCCGCTCACAGGAACGTTCGCCTTTGTCCCGCATCCCCACGAGAAGATGAAGAGCACCCTCCCACCGAGGGAGACCGTTCACCTGCTGCTCGAAGGAGTGCGCCGGCATGACGAGTTGCAGATGCTTCAGGCGGTGGTACCTGACGCCCTCACTCTGTCGGCCGGGGGAACCAAGCCGGCGAGGCATGAGGACGAAGACGACCCGGGTCTCGTTCGCGAGGTCTGGCTGAAGGCCGTGTCAGGACTTCCGGTGCGAGATGTGGAGCGGCAGGTGGCGACCGACTCGTTTCGAGTTCGGCGGCTGATTGCGCACTGGGTTGAGCATGGCTCACTCGTCGCGAAGTGAGGTTGCGCGAACCCGATCCCTTGCGACCGACGAGTGCACACGCGCTTGTGTCATTGGGAGCAGGTGACGGCGCAACGCCGCGACGGAGGGAAAGAAGCTGACGCTGAGCTTCGGCTTCCACTCCAGCCGCGTAGCGGCTTCGGATCGGGGTCTGAGCGCGGACGCGCTCACACCCGGTCCTCGTCGAAGGCAGTGTGCCGCATCGCGGAACCGGACTATTACCGTGCCCCGGGCAGCGCGCGCTTATTGTCCGGTACCGCGATGCGCACACTGCCGGGACGAGACAGCCGGGGGTGGTCCGCTCCGCTCTGCCCCCCCGGTTACCATCCGGCTGCCGCTACGCGGGGCTCAGAGCCGCGTGAACACTTTGAGTTTCCCCAGGGCGGCCCGCAAGAGTTATTGTAATAACTGATCCGTATAGTCACTGCGCAAAAGAGAGTTATTGTCACTATGAAGCGTATTGGAACGCATCAGAAGGCGGCAGCAAGAGTCGTAGATCGCGCGTTCAATGAGTCCCTCCGAAACGCGCACAACGACTGAATTTGGAGTTGACTCGTCCATAGTCCGGTGTTACATTTCGCCCAGGTCTTATCCCAATTCCCAACTACGTAGTCCAACCTTGCGGAATGCCGCACGATGGGCTCGTCGGCGTTCGAACGGTGGGTAGCCCAAGGTCCAATTGCAGCACAAAAGGAGAGGAGAAAAGTATGATGACTCGTAAGCGCAACAAGAATCAGGCAGGTTTCATCGTCACGATCGAGCTTCTGCTGATCGCGGCAATTCTCGTGATCGGCCTCGTCGTCGGTATGACGAACATGAGGGACGCCACGCTCGCAGAGCTTTCGGATCTTTCCGAGTCGATCGGTGCGCTCAACCAGAGCTACACGGTTGACGGCGTGTCGAACGCAGCGTTGACTGCGGCGACCGCGGGCAGTGAGTTCATTGATGGTCTGGACACCGTCAACGGCGGCAATGCGATCGATCACGGCGGCCCGAACTCGGGTGCTGAGACGTTCTTCTCCCCGGCGAACGTGGATGAAGCCGATCCAGCCACCGGTATCTTCTAGTCCTGGTTTTCGTTACATCCAGGAGAGGCGGTCCGCAAGGACCGCCTCTTTTTTTTGGTTTAGCTGCGGTCGAGGTCAGGAGTTTCTGTCGCTCGACTGGCCATGGCCCAGGAGCCCGGCGGCTTTCCCCACGATCCCGCTCAGAGCCGCCATCTCGAACGGCTTCCGCAACACGCCCGCCACGCTTTCGCGCTCGATGAACTGGAGCGACTCGTCGTTTGCGGCCGTCATGATCACCGTCGATCGCAGAAGCTCCGGCTGCCGCAGGATCGCATGCCGCAACACGTCGAATCCGCTGAGCCTCTCGAGCGTCAGATCGAGCAGAATGCAGTCGTACGGTTCATCCAGCATCTGCTGAATGGCCTGCCGGCCGTCGCTCACAGTCGTGACGGTCCATTCCGGTGCGAGCGCAAATTCGATCCGAGAGGCGATCACAGGCTCGTCTTCCACAAGGAGCAGGCGTCGCGAGCCGGCGCCCCGGACTTCACCGCTCGTTCGCGGAGCCGTCGCTTCTGCCGCCGGTGTCTGACCCAGAACGAACCGTGTGACCGCTCCGATCAGCTTGTCGCGCGTGAGCGGTTTGCAGATCCAGCCGTCTGCGTCGGAAGCCTCGAAGAGCTTCCGTACCCGCTCCTCGCGCAGTGCCGAGACGAGGACGATCGGGACCTGATGCCGGGAGCGGATCAGAGCTCCGAGCCGGTGCCCCGGAATCTGCGGCAGCTCGATGTCGACCAGTACGAGATCGGGCCTCGCGCCACTGAGAACGACGGCGAGCTCCGAGAGCGATCCGGCCGTCAGAGTCGTGAAGCCTTCACGCTCGCACAGCCTCGCTGCCTGCATTCGGAACGTTGCGTTGTCGTCGACAATGAGGACCGTCGTCATGACTTGACCCAAGCGTAGCACTCCTCGGTCGAAGCCGGGCATGCCTCGTCGCGCGAAGCGCTTTGGAGTGCGGCCGCCGCAGCCGCCGCTTTTACGAAGCGTGCAGACGACTTCCTGCGTGCACCTCGAAAAACGGGGCTGTCGATTGTTTATTCGGACAGGACGTACGCGTTGGAAAGCGGCGTCTGAGGCCGCCGTACTCCAAAGCGCTTCGCGCGAGCGCCACCGTTATGCTACGCGTTGAGGGCACACAAAGCAGCGTTCCTCTGGTAATCTGACAACCATGAGTAAGTCGAAGTCGGGCGGAAAGTCCATCAAAGGGGGCCGGCGCTGCGTGACCTGCGCCGGGCCGTATCCACCAGGCAGCAAGGGTGGTCACGGGATGTGCCATCGATGCTATTGCGCGTTGTACATGCGCGAGATCTACCGGCCGAAGAAGCAGAAGGGCCGCGGGAAAAAGGCTGCGCCGAGAAAAGTCGTTTCGGCGAAGAAGGCCGCTCCCGCGAAGAAGGCCGCACCCGCGAGAAAGGCCGCATCCGTGAAGAGGGCCGCGCCTGCGAAGAAGGCCGCCTCTCGAAAACGAGCGGCTCCTGCGAAGCACGCAGCGGCGAAAAAGCGCACGACGGCGAAACGCCGGACCTCGGCCTGAGCGGATAACCCCGAAACGCTCCGGCTCTCCGGCGTCAGGTGCTTCGTCACCGTCTCGTCAAGCGTCCGTCTGCCGTGGCGGGATACACTTCGCGCCGCCATGGCGATACCGCTGCTCGATCTCAAACTTCAATACGCTTCGATCCGCGAGGAGGCGCTGCGCGTCACCGCGGAAATCTATGAATCGCAGGCGTTCATCCTCGGCAAGCGCGTCGAGGACTTCGAACGTGACTTCGCTACCTACTGCCGGACGAAACATGCTCTCGGTGTCTCTTCCGGCACCGACGCTCTGCTCGAGGCTCTCATGGTCCTCGGCGTCGGCCATGGCGACGAGGTGATTCTTCCCGCGTATACGTTCTTCGCAACCGCGGGCGTCGTCTCGCGACTCGGTGCAGTGCCGGTCTTCGTCGACATCGACCTGACCGACTACAACATCGACCCGGCGCTGATCGAGCCACGCATTAACGCGCGCACGAAGGCGATCATGCCGGTTCACCTCTTCGGCCAGTGCGCTCCGATGAACGAGATCATGTCGATCGCCGCGAGGCACGGCATTCCGGTTCTCGAGGATGCCGCACAGGCGGTCGGTTCCGACTACGAAGGGCGTCGAGCCGGCTCGATCGGCCCGATCGGAGCGTTCTCGTTTTTCCCCTCGAAGAACCTCGGTGCATTCGGCGACGCCGGTGCGATCACCACGAATGACGACGAGCTCGCACAGAAGCTGATCGACTACCGCGTCCACGGAATGCGTCCCCGTTACGTCCACCACTACATCGGCGGAAACTTCCGCATCGACGCTCTGCAGGCCGCCATGCTGCACATCAAGCTCCCGCTACTCGAATCGTGGCATGAAGGACGGCGCCGCAACGCCGCTCTCTATCGCCGCTACTTCGACGAGGCGGGCATCGGCGAGCGGGTGATTCTCCCGGTGGAACTGCCCGGCCGCCGGCACATCTACAACCAGTTCGTCATTCGCTTCACTGAAGGTCGCGACACGCGCGACCGCGTGATGAACCACCTCCGCGCCCAGTCGATCGGCTGCGAGGTCTACTACCCGCTGACCCTTCCGCAGCAGGATTGCTTCCGCGGCGTGCCGGGGGCGGACGACTCCTATCCGCGATCCGAGCAGGCCGCGGCCGAGACCCTCGCCATTCCGGTCTTCCCCGAACTGCGCGAAGAGCAGATCGCCGAAGTGGTGCGGGAGATTGCGGTGGGGTTGGGGTGAGGGTGAGGGTGAGGGTGAGGGGAGTTTTAGCGGGGGGGCCGGCCAGAGTGGTTCCTCGGAGTTCCTCGGTTCCTCGGGGTTCCTCGGTTCCTCGGAGTTCCTCGGAGTTCCTCGGAGTTCCTTGGGGGCGCTCTCCAGTCCGGAACAATCGGCAATGGATTTAGCGCCGTAGGCGCGACGTAGCTGTAGCCCAGGGCGCGAGCCCTGGGAATCAATGCCGTTCAGGGCGAGCCCCGGTAGGGGCGATGGACCTCTGCCATGCGAGTGCAAAGGCGTGCTTTCAGCGCCCCCACACATCAGGCGGGGTTCCGTCGCCCCTACGGGGCTCCCACCTTCTGGTCAACCGCGTCCCAGGGCTTGCGCCCTGGGCTACAGCTACGTCGCGCCTACGGCGCTGCTCGCTCGTTGTACCTTCTGTCATCCCGAGCGTAGCGAGGGATCTGGGTGGATGGGCGGTGCCATTCACGTGCATCGCACCGCCCGCCCACCCGGATCCTCACGCTACTCTCAGGATGACAGGCTTTTGGATGTGCTCTGCGGTGGTTGCGTGTTGAACGCAGGAGTCCGTCCCCCCTCCGCACCGGCACGCTTGCCGCATCATGCGGAAGCCGACATCGCATGATCCCCCTTCGACACACTGTGCCCGCGAAGCGGGTGCCGCTCGTGAACCGGACGCTGGTCGCGATCAACGTGCTGGTTTTCACCGCGCAGCTCTTTCTCGGAAACGCCGCCGAGCGGATCATCATCACCTTCGGCTACGTTCCGGCGCGGCTCGTCGATCCTGGCAATTTCGGCTACACATGGTGGGAGGTTGCGATCACGCTCGGGACGTCGCTCTTTCTGCATGGAGGCTTCGTCCATCTGATCGGGAATCTGATCTATCTCTGGGTCTTCGGAGGGGCGATCGAAGACAGAGTCGGACAGGGAAGGTTCTTCGTTCTCTACATGGCGTGTGGCGCTGCCGGGAGTCTCGCGCACACGATGGTGTTCCCGCAGTCGGCGGTCCCTTCGATTGGCGCATCCGGCAGCATCGCCGGGCTCCTCGGCGCCTTTCTCATCCTGATGCCCCACGCCCGGATCGTCACGCTGTTCCCGCTCGTCGTCTACTGGGCGATGGCGGAGGTCCCGGCGATCCTGTTCCTGCCGGTCTGGTTTTCGATGCAGTTCTTCAACGGCTTCCTGTCGCTGCAGGCCGCCCGGCTGACCCAGGAGGTCGCGGGCGTCGCCTGGTGGGCGCACATCGGAGGCTTCGTCTTCGGCGCCTTCATCGCGGCGATGTGGCGCTGGCAGCGCGGTGACGCCGCGGCGTCGGCGGACGACCAGCCGCGCGGCTGAACGTTTCAGCGACTTTCTCTGCCGTCGGCTTGCACTCTGTCCGCTCCCGGTGGACAATCAGACAACTCAATCCATTATCGGTGATCGTCCTCACGCATAGTTGTACGTGCGGGTGGCCACGCGCTGGGGCTCCCATGAAGAAGCAAAACGTCCGGTCTTCTTTCTCATCCTCACCCTTTTCTCGCCGCTACTCAACGCCGCTACGTACATTGTGCCGAGCGATGACGAGCTCGTTCGGAGCGCAGACTCGATCGTGATGGTGACGATCGAGTCGAAGCACAGCTATCTCGATGAAAAAGGCCTGATCCTCACCGATCACATCTGCCGGATTGAAAGATCAATCAAGGGCAACGCGCCTGAGCGAACGATCGTGATCACGGAAGCCGGTGGGTCGGTCGGCAACCTCGCGCGAGCTGTCTCGAGCTCGCCCGTGTTCACGCCTGGCGAACGGACTCTGGTTTTTCTCGAGAAGCTCGCGCCGAATCGTTTTCGGACGTTGTCGGGCGAGCTCGGAAAATTCAGTTTCGTTTTGGATAGTGACTCGCGTCAGCTTCTTGTGCGTGGGGCATCCGAAGGGGAAATTTTTGGATGGAACGTCGCCGGTGAGCGGCACACGGAACGAGCCCGACGAGCCGACGCGTTCCTGCGATACATCGAGGAGCTCCTTGAAGGAGCTGAGCCTGGAGTCGGCTATATCCAGGACGACGACAGCCCGCTTGTTAAATTTGGAAACGATTCGCATGTGACGATGGGGGGGAACGACTATCTCACCCTATTCACGATCCAAGGCAACACACGAGGAGGCCGGTGGCCCGGCGGCTCTCGCGAGATGAAGAGCATCGGGACGCAGACTGGAGTCGGTAATCTGGCAACTTCGATCGGGATCGCAAATGGCGCGTGGAACGGCGCTCCTGGTGCAACAATTGCCCTTTCGTACGGGGGCGTGGGGCCTGCGGAAGTCACGGCCGAGACCCATTACAGCCAGCCGCCGCCCGATGGGTTGTCTTACATGTTCTTCGACCGTCCCAACTCCGGGCCGCTGGCCGGGAGCGTTGTCGGTCAGGCGGAAATCTGGGTCTCCAGTGATACGCACCAGAATGGTGCCGACACGTACTTCACGGCCATCGACTGCGACATCATCGTTGAGGTGGGATTCACGGGGAGCCAGTTCCAGGAGATTCTCGCCCATGAGAAAGGGCATTGTCTCGGGTTCCGTCACTCGAATGTGCCGAGCGGCGGCCAGGTTTCATCTTCCAACGCGGCGCTCATGCTCTCGAGCTTGAATGGCAATGGTGCCGTCCTGGAAGATTGGGATCGTGAGGCGGCCGCTCATGTCTATGGGTCAGGTGCTGCGCCCTGCACTCCCCCCTCGATCTCCTCCCATCCCCAATCGAAGTCGATCGTCTCCGGCAATTCGACGAACCTGTCGGTCACCGCGAGCGGGACTGGGCCGCTCACATACCAGTGGTATGTCGGGAGCAAGGGC
>DASVLC010000052.1:0-10493 GCA_036385045.1 Thermoanaerobaculia bacterium
GGGCCCGGGCTCGGGCGCGGGCTCGGGCCCGGGTTTCTTACCCTCAGTCGCGGCGCCTCGCCGTCACTTGCTCCGGATGACACAAGCGCGTGTGCACTTGTGGGTCGCCGGCAAGGGATCCCTCTCCGTCCTCCGCCCCTCACACCCGCCCACCCCACCCCGGGGCTCCGGCGGCTCGGGATGACAGGCGCGTTCTTGTTATCGTTCCCGGGCCCGGGCCCGAGCCCGGCCTTTGACCATCAGATCCCAAACCAGGCACTCACCCCATCGCGAGCTTCAGATGCCTGCTCAGCACTTCGATGTCAAACGGCTTCTCCAGAACTTCCCAGCCCTGTTCCTCGGCGGTATGACGAGTTGCCGCCTGAAGGTTTCCGGTCATCAGCGTGACCCTCAGATCCGGCCAACGTGAGCGCAGCATTTTTGCCAGGGCTGGTCCGCCGACTCCTGGAAGCGAGACGTCAGAGAGAAGAAGATCGGGAACGGGCGTCATCGGCAGCGCGAGTGCCTCCTCGCCTCCTCCGACTGAGACGACTTCGTAGCCGGCCATCGTCAGCAGCAACGAGAGCCCTTCGCGCACCGCTTGTTCGTCTTCGACCAGGAGGATCCGACCCGAGGCCTGATCGGGGTCGGTCTCAGGTTCGATCGGAGCGGTCGCCACCGGCGCGCTGGCGATCCGCGGGAAGATCAGACGGAACAGGCTTCCCTGACCGGGCTGGCTCCGCACTTCGATGCGCCCTCCGTGCTGTTCCACGATTCCGTGGACGACAGCCAGGCCGAGTCCCGTCCCTTTGCCAACTTCCTTCGTGGTGAAGAACGGCTCGAAGATATGTTCGCGTGCAGTGGCGTCGAACCCCGTCCCGTCGTCTTCGACCTCGATCGCGACGTCTTCCTCGCTGCAGACGACGCGCAGCGTCAGCGTACCGCCATCGGGCATCGCATCGCGTGCATTGATTGCAAGGTTGAGCAGCACCTGCTGAAGCTGACCGGCGTCCCCTTCGATCGAACAAGGGACAGCGGAGTTCTCCACGGCGATCCGGATGTTCTCGGGGATCAGTCGCCGCAGGAGCTCGTGTGTCATGGCGATCTTTGCGCCGACGTCGATGTGCGTCCGGGCCAGCTCCTGGTGACGCGACGCGGCCAGCAGTTGCTGCGTCACCTTCGCGCCTCGACGAAGCTGCACTTCCATCTCCCCTGCGATCTTCAGGATCTCGGGGCTCACTCCCCTGATGCGTGCGAAGGTGGCCATCGACATCAACGCCTGCAGAATGTTGTTGAACTCGTGGGCCACACCGGCGGCAAGCTGCCCCACCGCGTCCATCTTCTGCGATTGCCGGAGTGCCCTCTCCGCGGCCTTGCGCTCGGTAATGACGACGGCTGACGGGATCAGGAAGACTACCCGGCCATTCTCATCGCGCATCGGCTCGAGCGAAAAATCGGTGTCGACGAATTTCCCGTCGAGGCCGTGCGTCATCACGTCAAAGCGGGACGCTTCTCCGCGAGCGGCCCGCACAATCGCCTCGCGCAACTGCTGCTGCATGCCCGGCATGCCGGTCCACCACCCGCAGTCGGCGAAATGCCGTCCGATCACATCGGAAGCTTTCAGCCCTGTGGCTTCCAGCGGCGAACGGCTGACCTCGAGAAGAATCCCTTCGGGAGTGAGCAGGCCGACAAACATCGAGGGACCGAGGCCGTCGATGATGTCGCGAAGACGTTGCTGGCTCCGCCGCAACGCGATCTCGCTCTGTTTCCGCTCGGTGATGTCCTGGCAGGTGCCGAGCACGTTCGGTAGCAACTCGTCGTCGCCGGCTGCGATCTGCCATCGCTGTTCGACGAACTTGGTTCGCCCGTCCGCGAACGGGATGCGATGTTCGAAGGAACCGGGGGACTGACGTTCAATGGATCTGGCGAAGGCCTCGTCCAGGCCGGCGCGATCGTCGGGGTGAACTTTGGCCATGACGGATTCGAACGTCACGGGACCCAGTGGGTCGGTCTCGAAAATGCTGTAGGTCTCCTTCGACCACTGCACCGAACTCGTGTCCAGGTCGTACTCCCAGTTCCCCACTTTGGCCACCTGCTGCGCGAACACCAGACGGGCGCGCTCGATCTCCAGTTCGCTGGCCGCGCGTTTCCGATCGGTGATGTCGGTGACGATGCCGATGATGTTGATCAGCGTTCCGGCGTCGTCACGCACCTGAGTTCCCCGCACGTGAACCCATCGGACTTCTCCGTCCGGACGGAGGATCCTGTGTTCCATGTCGATGGTCGCTCTTTCCGCGGTCAGTTCTGCAAAGCCAGCACGCGTTCGTTCGCGATCTTCCGGCGCGACGAAGAAACTCCACTCCTGAGGACTGCCGTACAGAGTCTCCACGTTGCGGCCCCAGATCCGCTCCCATGCGGGGCTGACGTACAGCACCCGCTGCATGTCCGGAGAGCGGACCCAGAAGACATCGGTGATGTTTTCGGCGATCTGGAGAAATCGCTGATTGCTGAGCCGCAGTTCGGCCTCGGCACGGTTGCGCGCGGTGATGTCGAGGATGTGCGCGACGAAATAGAGCGGCTTACCCTGCCCGTCGCGGATCAGTGCGATGCTCAGCAGCGCCTCGATGAGCTGCCCGTTCTTGTGGATGTACCGCTTCTCGAGCTGATAGCCGCGGGCGCCTCCGTCGACTACACGCTCAACGTTCTGCAGGCTCTTCACGACGTCGTCCGGATGTGTGAGCTCCTGCACCGTTCGCGTCTGAAACTCTTCTTCGGAATAGCCGAAGAGCTCGGACAGCGCGCGGTTGACCCGCAGCCATCGCGTGCCGTCCGGGGAGACCAGCGCCACACCGATCGGCGCGAATTCGAACGCGCCCGAGAAACGCTCCTCGCTCTCCTGAAGTACCTCTTCGGCTTTCCGGCGTGCCGTGACGTCCAGATGCATGACCACTGCGCCCGAAGCCTTGCTGGAGAGCGGCGTGGCCGTCACCTGAAACCAGCGCTGCTGGTCGGGCGAGTGGCAGGGATACTCAACCGAAAACGAGGTCGTCTCGCCACGCAGCACGGCGCGGATGCCCGCGGAGACCAGTGGAGCTTCCTGCCAGTCCATCCCCGCGGCGCCGTCGCAGATCGTCAGGTAGTTCCGGCCCACGCCCCGAGCCGGGTCTTTCATCCCGTTCGCCGCTGCAAACGCCCGCCAGGTTTCGTTGACCGAGACGATGACCCCTTCGGCATCGAGCAGCGCGACGTGCGCCGGAAGGGCATCGAGCACGGCTGCCTGCTGCATGAGCGTATTGCGCTGCAGGTTCGCCTGCGCGCGCTGCAGCACAAAGAGGCGACCGGTCCTGTCGAATACCGTGTCGATCTCGCCATGGGTGAGACTCTCCAACCGAGCCTCGGTTTCGTGGAGGGTGGTGATCAGCTCGGCGATCTCTTCGTAGGAATCGTCCCGATGCGCACTCGGACTCATTCAAGTGCCTCGATGCCCAGCGCCAGCATCACGGCTTCCGTGCGGCCGAGCGTTCCGACGAGGCGTCGCTCCGGAAGGGGCAGCAGCTTGATCAGAGTGGGAGTCATCAACACACCGCTCTGGAGCGCCCGCTCGGGATGAAGAAGTACGTCTACGATCTCGATCTCGTGCCGTCCCGCCAGATGACGGGCACAAAGTGCCGTCAGATTGCTGCGTGCTTCGTCGGAGTTCGGTGTGTGGTCCGCGATGTAGAGGCAGAGCTTGAAGGCGGGTTTGCGCCGCTCGCTCATTTGCGCTCCTTGATGGCCACATCGGCACCTCGGAGCTCTCCCATTCTGATGCGGCCGCGTGTCAGAGCCTTGTCGCGACTCTCGGTGGTTCGCGAGAGCAGCGTCTTCTCCACCTTCTTGGCCGCGAGCTCCGTCTGGAGAGACTTGGCGCGGACCTCGAGCACCGCTTCCTCGGCGTCGAGACTCACCCTCTTCAACTCGCCCGCCACCACGGCAACCTCATTCGCCACCTGCTCCGCGCTCTCCTTTTCCCAGCGCAGCGTCCCCATGAGTACCTCTCCACCGGCGGTGTAGATGTCGGCCAGGGTGACTCCTGTGTCGCTGAGAATCAGCTCGCGAACCTGGTTCGAGTGGGCAGTGCCACGTGACTTGACGATCGACATCCCGCGGTTGCGCTCACCCGCCTGAACCAGATAGTTCAGATGGATCCAGGTGTCGGCCAGTGTGGAGATCTGGAGAGGAGTGCCACCATTTGCCTGGCTCGCCATCTCATCGAGCAGGCTGGTACAGACCAGGGTGATGCCGTCGGCCTTGGTCCAGTCGATCAGCCGCTCGGCCACTCCGTGCGCGGTCAGCTCGTTGCCGGCCTTCGAGAGAGTCGATATCGGATCGATGATCAGACATCGCGCCTGTTGGTCCCGCGCGATGGCCTTGATGCGCACCATCAACGTCTCCGCACTGCCGGTGATCGTGCGGGCCGAGACCATCCGCAGGAGACCGTTTCTGATGAAGCGGTTGAGCCGGATGCCGACCGACGTCAAATTGCGGACAACTTCAGTTCCATCCGAGTCGAAGCTGACGAAGACCGTTCGCTCTCCACGGCGACAGGCTGCTTCCGCGAATGCGCCGCTGAGGGTGGTCTTGGCCGTTCCGGGAAACCCGGTAATCAGTACGCTGGCCCCGCGGTAATAACCGCCGCCGAGCATGGTGTCGAGGCGCTCAACCCCACTGGAGACACGCTCCACCGTCACGTCCGCATCGCCGCGGCCCAGGCTGCGGGAGATGGCGACGTCGAAGCCTTTGGCGCCGATCACGAACGGCGCTTCATCCTCGCTGAACGACGAGCCGCGGTATTTCTGCACGCGCAAGTTGCGCTGCGAGACCCCGAGGATCACTCGATGGCTGAGAATTACGGCGCAGTCCACCATGAACTGCATGAATCCGAACGAGTCTTTGCCTGTCGCGCTGGACTCGTCACCAAGCCCCTTTGCGGTGATCAGCGCAGTCAGCTTGTGCTCGAGCAGCCAGTCATGCAGCCGGTAGATTTCACGCCGTCTCGCTGCATGATCAGGCAGAAGTGCCAGCATGATGTCGATCGCATCGAAAACGATGCGCCGGGCTCCGGTCCGGCGAATCTGCGCGCCGAGGACCGCCAGCATCCCTTCCAGATCGAAATCACCTGTCTGCACGAGCTCAGACGACGGATGGGCGTCGACGAAGGTGATCGCGCTATTGCGAAGTCCAGCGAGGTTCCAGCCGAATCCTTTGAAGTTCGCGACCAGACGATCGGGCGATTCCTCGAAGGCCACCAGGATGCCCGCCTCGCTCTCGCGCGCACCATTCACCAGAAACTGCATGGCGAAAATTGTCTTGCCGGAGCCGGGGCCGCCGACCAGGAGCGTAGACCGTCCGCGAGGAAGTCCTCCACCGGTGATCTCGTCAAAGCCGATGATCCCGGTTGGCTCCTTCGCAATTCCGGAATTCTTCGATGAGGTTCGCGAGGTGGAGCGGCTGGTCGGCGAGGCCTTTTTCCGGGGCGCCCCGAGGGCGCCTTTCTTTTCCTGCGCTACCCGTCGCGCCACGCGGGCCGGAATCTGTTTCGCACTGCGCGAGCGTGTGGGACGGGACGAAACCTGTTTCACTCGGAGCCTCCTCGGTCTGCACTGGCTGCGTCTGAGGGGCGGGTGGAGGTCCTTCGATGGTGCGCTGAGCTGCGGCGCGGATCGCGACCTACCGATCAGGCGTGTTCTACGGTTGCGGTCGCTTTTCAGTTGAGTCCCGCGACCGGAGGTTCTCGGTTTTACTTGTAACGTTTCCTCTGCACGATCGCCGCCACTGGTTACTGACGTCTGGCCGTCCGATACCGGTGAGAAACGGAACCCTGCCGCGCTACTCCTCGAAACTCTCCTGACACGGAACGGAGAACGAGCTTCGGGAATCGCCTCGAGACGATTGAGGCTGATCGGCTCCTTGCTCTGCCGTTAGCTCGTCCATCCGGCGATTCCAGAGCAGGCGGGAGACACGCGCGGCTTCACGGCTGGTGCGCGGGGCGAGACGCCCCGTGCGGACGAGGACGTCCGCGGTACGGCGGGCGAGGACGCCCGCGCTACAGAACCCCGAGGAACCCCGAGGAACCGAGGAACCGAGGAACCCCGAGGAACTCCGAGGAACCCCGAGGAACTCCGAGGAACTCCGAGGAACTCCAAAAAACCCCGGTCACCGCATGCTCTCCACGACGCGCTCGGTGGTGGCGCATGCCGGGTCAGCGATCAGCCCGCCATCGTCCGGCTCATGACCGAAGTACCGTTTCTTGAATTTCAGAGCGACGTGGACCAGCGCGATCAGCACCGGGACTTCGACGAGCGGCCCGATGACGGTTGCGAAGGCGACGTCGGACCCGATGCCGAAGACGGCGATGGCGACGGCAATCGCGAGCTCGAAGTTGTTCCCCGAGGCGGTGAAGGCGAGGGTCGTCGAACGGCTGTAGTCGGCACCGAGTTTCCAGGCCATGAAGAAGCTGATGAGGAACATCAGCACGAAGTAGATCGTGAGCGGCATCGCGACCAGCAGGACCTTCGCGGGAAACTCGACGATGTTGGCACCCTTGAAGCTGAACATCACGACGATCGTGAAGAGAAGCGCGATCAGCGTTACGGGAGAGATGCGCGGGATGAACTTCTTCTCGTACCACTCGCGTCCCTTGATCGGGAGGAGGATCGCCCGGGTAGCGATGCCGGCCGCGAAGGGGATGCCGAGGTAGATCATGACGCTCGCGAAGATCTCGCCGATCGTGATCTGGTCGAGCGTGCGGCCTCCGGCACCCGTCACCGAGGATAGATCGATCCCGAACCACCCCGGAACGAGGGTGACGAAGATCCAGGCGTACAGACCGTACGTGAGAACCTGGAAAATGCTGTTCAAAGCGACGAGGCCGGCGGCGTACTCGGAGCTGCCTCGCGCGAGCTGGTTCCAGACCAGGACCATCGCGATGCAGCGGGCGATGCCGACCAGGATGAGGCCGACCATCAGCTCCGGGTGGTTCCGGAGGAAGAGCGCCGCGAGGACGAACATCAGGAGGGGGCCGATGATCCAGTTCTGCGCGAGCGAGATCCCGAGGATCTTGAAATCGCGAAAGACCTTTCCCATCTCCTCGTACTTCACGCGCGCGAGAGGGGGATACATCATCAGAATGAGACCGATCGCGATCGGGATGTTCGTAGTGCCGACATCGAAACGGCTGATCAGTTCGTGCGCGGTCGGATAAAGCCACCCGATGAGGATTCCGATCGTCATCGCGGCGAAGATCCAGAGCGTGAGCCAGCGGTCGAGCAGGGAGAGCCTGCGGGAGACGTGTTCGGACATGTGGTCGTTCCTCTGAGGTCGAACGCGGCTTCGCCGTTTCGCCAACTACCGAAGTATAGCGCGTTCGGTGACGATGGCGCTCACACGCCTGTCATCCTGAGCCGCCGGAACCCCGAGGGTGGGGGTGTGGGCGGGGAGGGGTGGAGGACGGTCGAAGGACCCCCTCATCGTGCGCGAGGGTGGGTGGGCGGTGCGATGCAAACTCCCACTGTTCACGCGGTTTTTTAGCGCCGCGTAGCGGCAGCCGGATGGTAGCCGGGGGTGCGAAGCGGAGCGGAGCACCCCCGGTTGCAGCACCCGCCCAGTGTGCCGCGTAGCGGTACCGGACCAGACACTTGCACTGCGGTTGGCGTGGTTGTGGTCCGGTGCCGCGACGCGGCACACTGTCTTGCGAAGTTGACCGGGGGTCTGAGCGCGTCCGCGCCCAGACCCCCGGCTACCATCCGTAGCCGCTACGCGGCTGTACGCCGGATCGAAGTTTTCTACGACAACCGGCCTGCAACGTACGTGTCGTCCCCTACGAACTCTTCGACCTTCCCTCGAATCTCGTCGCGGACGCGGCAGAAGAACGCGAGGCGCTCCGCCTCGGTCCCCGTCGCCCCACTCGGATCGTCGAAGCTCCAGTGGAGCCGCCGCGTCCCCCCGGGAAAGATCGGGCACGCCTCGTTCGCGTTGTCGCACACGGTGACCGCAAAGTCGAAGCGTCGCTCGCCGAGTGAGGCAATCGTCTTCGAGCGCTGTCCGCTGATGTCGACCCCGATCTCCTTCATCGCCTCGATCGCGAGCGGCCGGACATGCGTCTCCTCGGTGCCCGCGCTCTCGACCTCGAAGCGGTCACCCGCGAGATGACGCAGCAGCCCCTCGGCCATCTGGCTCCGTGCGGAGTTGTGCGTGCAGATGAAAAGAACGCTCTGCCGCTTCATCTCGACGCTCCCGCTTCCTCCCGAATGCGTTCCGACCGTTCGATGGCCGTGTTCACCGCCGCGCGCTCGAGTCGCCCCAGATCGAGGTTGACGCTGCAGAGCTCCTCGAGAGGAACACGCCGCAGGGCGCGCACGAGTACGTTGTCCGCCCGAACCTCGGGGTCACCGTCCATCTGGGCGAAGACCGCAGTGAGCGCCACTTCAGCATGCCCCGAAGCAGCCAGTCGGTACTCCACCCACCGGCCATCCTTTTTCTCGGCGACGAGGCCAGCCTTCTTCAACTCCGACAGATGCTCGGAGACGGTGGAAGCGGCGAGCTTGACGACCGCGCTGACCTGACAACCGCAGAGCGGGCCCTCCCGCAGCATCCCGAGAATCCGCAGACGGACCGGGTGGGCCATCGCTTTCTGGATCTGAACCGTGTTGGCGAGTGTCATTGAGCCATTGTCGCTGAATCTTCCATTTCGTCAATTCGCGAAGTCTAAGAGCTCTCGGGTGGCTGACGACCGGGCTCCGGCGTCAGATTCTTTCCCTCAGTCTCGGCGTGCCGCCTCGAGCCGGAGGCGGTACTGGCGCTCGAACACACTGAAATCTGGCGCGGGTTGTTGTAAAAGGCTCTTCGTGCCGCCGGGAGCTACATCAATGCCCGGTGGCGAAATAGACACAGGAGCGACTGCATGGAAATGTTCCAGAGAATCCAGGAGCACGATCACGAACAGGTTGTGTTCTGCTACGACCCCACCTCCGGGTACAAGGGCATCATTGCCATTCACAATACAACCCTCGGTCCGGCCCTCGGAGGCACGCGGCTCTGGAACTACGCCACCGACGAGGAGGCGCTCATCGACGCACTGCGTCTCTCACGCGGAATGACCTACAAGTCGGCGGCGGCGGGACTGAACCTCGGCGGTGGCAAGGCCGTGATCATCGGCGACCCGAAGATGAAGCGGCGGGAAATGATCTTCCGCGCCCACGGCCGGTTCGTGGAGACCCTCAACGGCCGGTACATCACGGCTGAGGATGTCGGGACCTGCGTCGAGGACATGGACTACGTGCAGATGGAGACGAAGTTCGTCAGCGGTCTGGCCGGGCGCTCCGGCGATCCGTCGCCCGTGACGGCCTACGGCACGTATCGCGGCATGAAGGCGGCCGCCAAGGCAAAGTTCGGGAGCGATTCGCTGGAGGGCATTACCGTAGCCGTCCAGGGCGTGGGACACGTCGGCTATTACCTCTGCCAATACCTGACCGCCGAGGGGGCGAAACTCGTCGTGACTGACATCGACGGCGACAGAGTACGTCGCGTGGTCGATGAGTTTGGCGCGAAGGCGGTCGAGCCGGAGGAGATCTATGCCGCCGACGCCCAGATCTTCGCTCCCTGTGCGCTGGGCGCGATCGTCAACGACCGGACACTGCCGCTGTTCCACTTCGAGATCATCGCCGGAGCGGCGAACAATCAGCTCGCCGAGGAGAGGCACGGTCGAGCGCTCGAGGAGCGGGGGATCCTCTACGCCCCCGACTACGTAGTCAATGCCGGCGGGGTGATCAACGTGTATGGGGAGTTGCACGGCTGGAGCGCGGAGCGGTCGAAGCGGAAGGCTGGCGAGATCTACGACACTCTCGAAGAGCTGTTCGAGCTGGCCAGCGCGGAGGGGATCCCAACCAATGCCGCCGCGGACCGTCTCGCCGAGAGGAGAATTCAGCAGGTGGCCGCGATTCATCGAACCTATCTGTAGGAGACGAAGAGGGCCCTCGCTGCGAACTTGCGAGTTCACCGCAACTGGGGCGGTATGATCAGCCGAGCCGATGAAGAACAACGCCGGAAAGAAGCAGTCCACAAACTCGAATATGCCGAAATGCCCCGTTTGCGGGCGCAAGTCGACGGTGCGCCGTCTCGATGAGCGGATGCACTACTGCGATCATTGCCGGCAGGCCTTCAACCCGTAAGGGCCAGGCTGTCATCCGGCTGTAATCCTGAGCAAGGGACGGCGGTCTGCCGCGACTGAGGGAAAGAAACGCGAGCCGTTGTGCGCGAAAGACGATCTGGTTCTCTTGTCGGTCCTTCCTTGCCCATGCATTGTTGCCCTTCTCCCCCGCGCTTTTTGCGGGGGGAGAAGGTGCCGAAGGCGGATGAGGGGGGCCGAACAATCGCCCTTCACTTGCAACTTGCTCGCTTGTGGCGGGTTGCGCGCCCCTCACCCGGCCCTTCGGCTTCGCTCAGGGCCACCCTCTCCCCGCTACAATCGCAAAAAA
>DASVLC010000053.1:0-12493 GCA_036385045.1 Thermoanaerobaculia bacterium
CCGCGCGTTCAGCACCTCGTACAGACGGCGCGGGGTCGAACCGCCCGAAACGCCGACGACTGCGGTCTGCCGCCCGGCAAGCCTCTCTTCGATCGTCCGCGCCGCCGCGGCGGCGAGGTCATCCGAAGAATCGAAGATGCGGAGATTCATCAGTCCTGCGATTCTTCAGGCGTTTCCGTTGGTTCTGGTGCCGGCCGCGAAGGGAGCGTCCGGAGATGGTCGACGATGAACTGCATCTGCACTGACCGCAGACCCTTGGCTGAAAATTCGTGTCTGCGGTCATCAGCGATGAACGTTACCAGGGCCCGGTTGGTCTTCTCCTGCACTCTGGCTGCAGTGAGGTCGGATCGCGACCGCTTCTTTCCATCGTCGCCGTGACAGACGACGCAGTGTTTCTTGTAGAGATCCTCCCCGGCGTCAGCGCGGAGCGGGAATGCCATCACGACTGCCATGATCGCGGCAAGGGCCGCGCAACTCATTGTCTTCATCAGGTCTCCTGGGAGCTAGGACGTAATGGCAGACTCAAACGTTGCTGCGCGAATCCTTTCAGATCACCGGCAGAAGTGCCACCCCGCTGTCGAGGCTGGACGCCGCCTCGGCACCGCCGTCTCCGGCAAATCAATGATGTATGCTCCCGGCCGAAGAGGAAACGATCATGACCTGGCAATACTCTCCACGTGTTGCGATCGTGCGGGGTCTGCGCACGCCGTTCGCGAAATCGGGCACCCACTACGCGCAGTTGAGCGCGCTCGACCTCGGCAAGCTGGTCGTCAGCGAGCTCGTGCAGCGCTCGGGACTGAACCCGTTCGAGATTCAGGAAGTAGTGTTCGGGAACGTGATCCCCTCCGTGAAGGCACCCAACATCGCACGGGAAATCATCCTCGGTACGGGTCTTCCTCGCAGCATCCCCGGCTACACAGTCGGCAAAGCGTGCGCGTCGGCGAATCAGGCGATCACCTCGGCGTCCGACTTGATCGCGCGCGGCTATGCCGATGTGGTCATCGCAGGCGGCGCTGAGTCGCTATCCGACATCCCGATCCTCTTCTCGAAGACGTTTGCCGACGCTCTGGTAAATGCCAGCAAGCAGAAGTCGATGCCGGCGAAGCTGGCCGCCTTCTCGAAGATCAGGCCGAAGGATCTGGCGCCCGATGCGCCGGCGATCGCTGAGTCGACGACCGGTCTCACGATGGGCCAGTCGGCCGAGAAGATGGCGAAGGCCAACGGCATCACGCGGGAGGCGCAGGACCGCTTCGCGCTACAGAGTCATCACCGCGCAGCCGAGGCAACGACGAGCGGCCGGTTTGCGGATGAAGTGATGACCGTCGTCGTCCCGCCGAAGTACGACGAGGTCGTCGAGACGGACAACCTGATTCGTGGAGACTCGACGCTCGAGGCGATGGCGAAGCTGCGGCCTGTGTTCGACCGGAAGTTCGGAACGATCACCGCGGCGAACGCCTCCCCTCTGACCGATGGCGCGGCGGCGGTCATCCTGATGTCCGAGGAGAAAGTGAAGTCGCTCGGAATCAAGCCGATCGGCTACATTCGCAGTTACGCCTATGCGGCCTGCGATCCGTTCGATCAGTTGCTGCAGGGCCCCGTCTTCGCGCTGCCCGTCGCTCTCGAACGAGCCAAAGTGCGTGTCGATCAGATCGGCGTCGTCGAGATGCATGAGGCCTTCGCTGCACAGGTATTGTCGAACATTCAGTGGATCGGGTCGAAGAAGATCGCGCAGGAGAAGCTCGGTCGAAGCGAGCCGATTGGCGACATCGATCCCGAGAAGATCAACCGCACCGGTGGCTCGATCGCGCTCGGGCATCCGTTCGGTGCGACAGGTGCCCGCATCGTCACCACCGTCTGCAATGAGCTCCAGCGCACTGGCGAACAGTACGGCCTCGTGACCGTCTGCGCCGCGGGCGGAATCGGCGTGGCGATGGTGCTCGAGCGGGAGTGACGGGCGGCGCGGGGAAGAAACGAAGTGGTCGGTCCTGCCCCATGCCTTGTTGCCCTTCTCCCCCCCGTTTTTGCGGGGGTTCGTAGCGCAGGCGTCCTCGCCTGCCGTACCGCGGACGTCCTCGTCCGCAGGGGGCGTCTCGCCCCCCGCACCCGCAACTTGCTCGTGTGTGGCCGGTTGCGCGACCCCTCACCCGGCCCTTCGGCTTCGCTCAGGGCCACCCTCTCCCCGCTAGAATCGCGGGGAGAGGGGCAACAAGTCGATTCTTCGCTGAAGCCACGGAGAGGAGCTACGACGTCGAGCGTCTCGTGGTCGAAGGCATGAGTCCCTCTCGTCTTCCCGAGCCCGAGTCCGGTCTTTGACTCTCAAGGTTCAATCGCCTTCGGGTAAAGTTCCGCTATGACCACCGTCCACGCTGTCTGCCCGCATGACTGTCCCGACACCTGCGCGATGCTGGTGACGGTGGAGAACGGGCGTGCCGTACGGATGGCAGGTGATCCCGACCATCCGGTCACGCAGGGATTTCTCTGCACCAAAGTCTCGAAGTATCTGGAGCGGACGTATCACGACGACCGGCTGCTGCATCCGCAGATACGGATCGGCAAGAAGGGCGAGGGACGGTTCCGGCGGGCGACGTGGGACGAGGCGCTCGCACTGATCGCGGCTCGTTTCCAGGCGGCAATCGCGACCGACGGACCACAGTCGATCCTTCCGTATTCGTACGCCGGCACGATGGGACTGATTCAGGGGGAAGCGATGGCCGCACGCTTCTTCCACACCATCGGCGCCTCTCTTCTCGATCGCACAATCTGTGCGTCGGCCGGCACTGCTGCAATGAATCTCACCTACGGAACGCGGATGGGTCCCGATCCGGAGGACATCGTCGCCGCGAAGCTGATCGTGCTCTGGGGCACCAACACCCTGACGGCGAATCCGCATCTCTGGCCGTTCATCCGCCAGGCGAAGGCGAACGGCGCAACGACGATCTACATCGACCCGATCCGTACGCGCACCGCGGCCGCGTGCGACGAGCATCTCGCGATCCGACCCGGTACCGACGGCGCACTGGCGCTCGCGATGATGCACGTCATCTTCCGTGACCGGCTCGAGGACCGCGGCTACCTGGCGGAGATGACTGTCGGCTGGGAGGAACTGCGCGATCGTGTGCTGCGCGAATACTCACCCTCGCGCGTTGCGTCGATCTGCAGGCTTCCGGAAGAGAGCATCGAGCGTCTGGCGCGCCTTTATGGAACGACGCGTCCCTCTTTCATCCGGCTGAACTATGGCTTGCAACGTCATGGAGGCGGCGGCTCCGCGGTCCGCGCCATTTCGATTCTGCCGGCGCTGACAGGCACGTGGGACGACGCAGGCGGCGGCTGCATGCTGTCGACCTCCGCGACGTTCGGTGAGCTCGACACCGAGGGCCTCCTCCGCAGCGACCTGATTCCCCCCGGAACACGCACGATCAACATGTCGCGCCTCGGAGAGGCACTGACTGAAACCGACGATCCTCCGGTCAAAGCGCTCATCGTCTACAACTCGAATCCGGGCGCGATCGCTCCCGATCGTGAACGGGTGCTTGCCGGCCTGCAGCGCGACGATCTGTTCACCGTCGTGCTCGAACACTTTCAAACAGATACCGCCGACTACGCCGATGTCCTCCTGCCGGCTACGACCCAGCTCGAGCATGATGACCTTCACAAGACGTATGGTCACACCTGGGTCATGTATAACCATCGAGCCATCGAGCCGCTCGGCGAGGCGCTGCCGAACTCGGAGATCTTCCGGAAACTCGCGGCGAGCATGGGCCTCGACGACCCGGCACTCCGTGAGACCGACGAGCAGATGATGCGGCAACTGGTCAGACGAATGCCGTTCACTCTGGAGGAACTGCGTGAGCAGGCTTCGATCCGCCTGCCGATCCCGAAGCCGCACCTCCCCTTCCGGCGCGGGACGCGGCTGCCGACACCGAGCGGCAGAATCGAGATCGTCTCCGAGAGGGCCGTCGAGCTCGGCCTCGACCTTCTGCCTGAGTATGTCCCTCCACATGAGTCGGAAGAGCGTGCGCCGGAGCTGCTCGCGCGCTATCCGCTGACGCTCATCTCACCGCCTGCGCACGCGTTCCTGAACTCGACGTTCGTCAACGTGGCGTCGCTGCGGCGTGCCGCCGGCAAGCCAACGCTCGAGATTCACGCCGCTGACGCTCAACTGCGCGGCATCGCGCATGGGGCGAAAGTCACGATCTACAACGACCGCGGCTCGTTTACGGCCGAGGCCGTCGTCAGCGACCGGGTTCGACCGGGTGTCGTTTCTGCGCCGTCGGTCTGGTGGGCGAAGCTCACCGCCGATCGCAACAACGCCAATCACACTACCTCTCAGGCGGTAACGGACATCGGCGGCGGCGCCACCTTCTTCGACAACGTCGTCGAAGTCGCGGTGGTCTGACCTGCGGAACCGCCGGCCCGCCGAGGGGGTCGCGCGGCTCGCGCGATCGCCGATGGCGGCTCGCCATCGGTAGCGCTCAGGAGAAGGTCAACGACCCATTGATGGGCGTCTCGGTACAGCGACTCAAGCGTTGGCCGGACTGGCTCTCCAAAGCCCACCGCCGGCCAGCGGCCGGCGGGGATCGCGCGAGCCGCGCGACCCCCACGGCGCACACCCTCGCCATCGGGTGCACCTGCTACACTTCCGCGCGCGCATGCCCTATGCCCTTTCGGTCACCTTCGTCGTCCTGGTCTGGCTGGCCATCGTCTACCTGAACGAGCGCCACAATCTGCTGAGCTGCGATCGATTCCCCTCGGCAGTCGCAAAGTGGTTTTCGTATCTCTGGCTCGGCGGATTCATGGTGCTGCTCGCGATGCTGGTCACCGGCTCGGCACTCACTCCGGCGACACCGACGCAGCTGGAGTCGATGCCGTTCTACGGTCTGTTCATGCTGCACGCCGTGCTGGTGGTCTTTCTCATCGGCTGGTGGCTGGCAACGGGACGCCCGGGAATGCGGGAGTTCCTCAACATCAGGCACGAGCGCGCACCCGAGGTGCTCGCGATTGGCATTTCAGTCGGCGTCGGCGGATGGGCTCTTACCATCCTGACGGCCCTGCTCGTCGCCCTGCTGCTGCAAAGTACCGGAGTGATTCAGGCGCCAGCCGAGCCACCAGCGATGATCGGATGGATGGCTGCCCTGCCGATCTGGAAGAAAGGACTGATCATCCTTTCGGCAATGACGGTCGAAGAGGCATTCTTCCGGTCATTTCTGCAGAAACGGATCGGCCTCATCGCCTCGACCATTCTTTTCTCGCTCGCCCACTTCACCTATGGCAACCCGCTGCTGCTGATCGGCGTGACCACCGTGTCGATCATCATCGGGATCACCTTCTACCGGACCAAGAACGTCGTTCCCTGCGTCATCGCCCACGGCGTGTTCGACGCCATTCAGCTCTTCGTCATCATCCCGATTGCGGTACGCATGATGGGAATTGGGTGAGTGCTGGGTTCTTCAGGTGTTCGGGCGGTTGAATTGAAAATTGAAAATTGAAAATTGAAAACGGGGAGCGGGGAGCGGGGCTGTTGGTTGTGGGCTGTTCGAGGTGTGGGGCGATTGATTAGAAATTGAAACCGTCACCCCGAGCGGGTGGCTGGGCGGGCATGCGAGGGGCCTCGCAGGCTGCGTACTCCGTAACGCCGGAGCCATAACCAGTGCGGCCACTTCGTCTTTCGTACTGAAAATTGTCGGCTGATCGATCCAAACCGGCCAACCGCCCCATTTTCAATTTTCAATTCTCAATTTTCAATTCCGCCTCACCACTACTGCTCCGACACCACCACTCCGTCGCCTTCGAAGCGAATCTTGAAGCCGCCGGCTTCGCCGCTCTCGATCATCACGTTCTCGAGGGACTGATCGTCGACGACTGTGGGGATGATGCTGCCGGTCCAGGCGACGAGGGCGTTGGAGGAGATCGAGAGAGGGTATTCTCGCGACACACGCAGCGTGAGCGGCTCGATCGACGTGGAGATCGCGAGCGAACCTTTGCCGAAGATCTTCACCGTATCGATCTTCCGCTGGTAGGAAGCGTCGTAGATCGACTCGACGCGGTACGTGAGGGAGTCTTCGAGTGCGAGCAGGTTCCGTCCTTCCACGTAGATGAACTCATCGTTCAGGTCGAGCAGGAAGGTCTTCCGTCCCTTCTCATAGACGAAGATCTTTCCCTGACCGACCGCCTTGACGAGCGTCTGAGCGGTGGTTCCGACGAGTGTCGTTTCGGCGACGAACTTCAGGTTGCCCGAGTAACTGGAGACGGTGCCACGCTTCACATGTACGGAACGTGCGAAATTGATCTCCAGGAATCCGTTCTCGTGCAGTGCGAAGGTGCGCGAGGCGCCCTCGATCTTTCGGGCGACGTCGATCGTCTTCGCCTCGACATGCTGCGTCTCGTCGACGGCGTCCTGGAGCTTGCGGGCTGCTGTGACCGGGGAGGGCACTTCCGCCTGCGGCGGCACGACCTCCGGGGTTCGGGTAACGCCTGGCTGGGTACGCACCGACTCGGCGCGCGAGATGATCTCCGCCGAACGCGGGTCACCAATCGGCACCACGTTAGGCGTTGTCCGCATCGCTGCGACCGGCTTCGTCACCTGCTTCGACTGCACTACCGCCGGTTCCGGTTGCGCGAGAGTCCGCATTTCAGTCTCGACTTCGCGGACGAGTTTCTCTGCACCAGCGAAACGGAGATGTTCCAGAGCGAGCCCGAGCTTCTTCTTCTGCCGGTAAACGAGGCCGAGGTAGAGATGAGACTTGGCGTAGTTCGGGCGAAGCTCGACGGCCCGCATCAGGAAGTGCTCTGCCTCGTCGGTCTTGCCCTGCTTGTAGAGAATCAGCCCGAGGTTCGAGTGAAGGATGAAGACGTTCGGGTTCTCGGCGATGAGGCGCCGATAGATGACCTCGGCCTCCGGAAAGGCGTTGCTCTTGAAGTAGACCAGTCCGAGCAGGTTCAGGACGTCCGGATCATCGGGGCGCATCCGCTGCGCTGCTTCGAGCTCCCGGCGTGCCTCAGCCGGACGCCCTTCCTGGAACGCCTCCCGGCCGCGGTTGCAGTGCAGGAGAAACACGCCATGGTCGAAGCGCGGAGCAACAGCAGTGTCCCGATCGGGCATTGCGATGATTGTACCTGAGTGGAGAGACCGCGTCGGCGGCCTTCGTCACATCCTTCGGCCCTAGTGAGTGCCGAGATAGGTGGCGCCGGGGAACAGCAGGGCAGCCGGTTGTGCCACCCCTCCGTCGAATCCACCTCCGAGCTTCGGGCCGTCCTTGCGACCCGGCAGCCAGATCGCACCACCACCCCAGGGGCGCCCGTAGTACACCGTCATCGCCCTCCGGACGTACTCAGTCGTCTCGGCGTATGGTGGGACACCGCCGTGGCGGATCACGGCATTCTCTCCAGCGTTGTAGCCGGCGAGCACGCGAGTGAGATCCCCATTGAACAGGCGCATCAGGTGAGCCAGGAACTGGACGCCGCCATGAATGTTCTGCTCGGGATCGTGAACTTCTCGGACGCCGAACCGGCTTGCGGTGGCCGGCATCAGCTGCATCAGGCCACGTGCTCCCTTGCTCGAAACGACTGCCGGGTTGAAGTCGGACTCCACCTGGATCACCGCGCGGACGAGCGTCGCGTCAATGCGGTAACGCTCGGCATGACGCTCGATGATCTCGTCGTAGTGGGAACGCCTGTCGTGCCTGGCGGCCAGCCAGGTCAGATCGGACCCCTTCTTCGAGGCCCGCCCGCCCGAGTTCGTGATCACCTTCGAGCCGTCACCGTTTACCGTAATGCGGACATCGCCCTGGACGGAACCAGCCGCCAGAACAGCGCAAAACACGATAAGTAGGTAACGCACGGACCGATGATGGTAACACGGAGGAGGTCCCGCGTGGCTTTTCCGAGCCGGGAGAAGAGGCGAGCGCTACACTGCCGAGTCATGTCTTTCAAGCCGGTTCAGCGTGATGTGGACGAGTGGATCTCACAATTCCGGGAGGGGTATTTCCCCCCGCTGCCGATGCTGGCGCGTCTGACCGAAGAGGTCGGCGAGCTCGCGCGCGCGGTGATGCATCATCACGGCGGAAAGCCGCCGAAGCCGGGCGAGAACCCGGGAGACATCGGCGAAGAGATCGCAGACTCCATCTTCGTCCTCGTCTGCCTCGCCAATTCGCTCGGCATCGACCTCGACCAGTCGTTCGGCGCGATGATGGAGAAGTACCGGACGCGCGATGCCAGCCGATGGACACCCAACGGCTGAAAAATCACTCGGATCGGCCCAAATCCACCGGATTGCGCTATGATCACCGTACCCACAAAGCTCCTGGAAGAAGGTCTCCCAACGACGTTCGCCGTTGGTCAGGCCACTCCCAACAAACGTCCCGGCTCGATAAGGAGACTGAACATGGACGGACTTCTCAGGGCGCTGATCAAAACCGTCAGACGCCGTCTGCGTGCCGACGAAGAGGTGACGGTGGAAGCTGTCACCAAAGAGCTCGGCTATACGCGACAGTACGTCTCTGGCCGTTTCCACCGACTCACCGGCCGGCTCCTGAGTCACTTCCTCAAGGAGAAGAGGCTGGAGAAAGCCGCGAGGCTGCTCAAGGCTGGCAATCTGCGCGTGTCGCAGGTCGCCCGCCGATGCGGATTCGATTCGGAGAACTACTTTCGCCAGCAGTTCCGGCTCCGTTACGGAATGTCGCCGCGACAGTTCCGCGCGAACGGAACCATCCGAGCGAGTCCACGCCGTATGTCGGCGCTGGCGACCGCGTGACGCGACTGGCGGCCCATCAACTCTTGAATCCTGCCTCGATCCAGAGATAGCGGAGCGTGTTGCGGTCCGTCGTTCCCGTCGAGATCAGGTAGCCGAGAAACTGAAGAACCTGCCTGACCCGCGACTGGCGCACGGAACGCTCCTTCAGATAGTCGCGATGCGCCTGCTCGGATTCGAACGTCAATGAGCGCAGAACCTCGTTGAGCCGCACCACGGTTCCCTGCACGGTGAGCTCCGACCACTCTCCCTTGTTCGCGTAGCGCATGTAGTAGCGGCGGTGAAAGAGTCGCACTTCGCCGCCATCACTCTCGAGCGACAGCGGCTTGCCGCGGTAGAAGGCAACCGAACGGATACGAAACCCGCGAGCCTTCGCGGCCGTCGCTGCCTCAGCGATCTCTTTCGCGAGCGGCTCGTCGACGACCTCCCGCTCGCGGACGACCAGGATCCAGTCGGCCGTTGCCGCATCGATGGCACGATTCAGTTCCGCGCGATGCTTCGCGAACGGATCGCGCGGAGCGACGTCGAGCACCAGTTGTTCGAGGCGCTCGAAATAGGGAGTCAGTCCATGAAGGTCGTCGGGCTGAACCTCGCCCAGCGTGACGATCGAGAGTGGCAGCTTTGCCCCGGCGTTCGGCTGCGTTGCATCAGTGAGCCGGTCCCACGCTGCAGGCACCATTACTCTCCGAGCGGCTCGTGGATACGTTCGACGCGGTGGGCGCGTCCCGTCGTCTCGTCTACCTCCACGAGGACGCCCGAGAGCCGGATGTCACGTTTCGCCACTTCGAGCTTCTTCGGCGTGTTCTTCAGGAAGCGATGCAGTGCCTCTTCCGGCCGGAAGCCGATCACCGAATCATAGGCACCGGTCATCCCGATGTCGGTCTGATACGCCGTGCCGTTCGGGAGGATTCGCTCGTCGGCGGTCGGAACGTGTGTGTGCGTTCCGAACACGCCCGAGACGCGCCCGTCGAGGTATCGCCCCATCGCCTGCTTCTCCGAAGACGCCTCGCCGTGAATGTCGACGATGATGACCTTCACCGCGTCTCCGATCTCCGCGAGCTCCCGATCGGCGCAATGGAACGGATTATCGACGGGCGGCATGAACACGTTGCCCATCAACTGCAGCACTGCGACGTTCACGCCGCCCGCGGTCTGCCTGATGACCTTCCCGGTGCCGGGATTGCCGGCTGGATAGTTCGCCGGACGAATCACGTGTGGATAGTGGTCGTAGTTATCGACGAAGTCTTTCTTGTCCCAGATGTGGTTACCCGAGGTATAGGCGTTGATCGGAAGCTCGGAGAGCTCCTCCATGATCGCCTCGGTGACGCCGAAGCCACCGGCCGCGTTCTCGACATTCACGATCGTGAAGTCGACCATCTCGCGGCCGATGACCGTTTCGAGCTTCTGGTGCAACGCTCGCCGGCCCGGCTGGCCGACGACATCTCCGATGTAGAGGATTCTGATCACTTCGCGAATTCCGTGGCCCGCATCTCCCGGATGACAGTCACCTTGATCTGTCCCGGATACTGAAGCTCTGATTCGATCTTCCGAGCGACGTCCTTGGAGAGCCAGATCGACTGTTCGTCGGTGATCTTCTCCGAGTTCACGATGATGCGAAGCTCGCGCCCCGCCTGGATGGCGAAGCTCTTCGAGACACCGTCCATCGCATTCGCAATCGACTCGAGCCGCTCGAGCCTGTGCACGTAGTTCTCCAGAATCTCACGGCGCGCGCCGGGCCGGGCTGCCGACAGCGCGTCGGCTGCATTGACCAGTACGGCCTCGACGGTGGTCGGGTCGTAGTCGCCGTGGTGACACTCCATCGCGTGAATCACCTCACGCTTCTCGTCGTACTTCTCGAGGACCTGGCGGCCGAGCTCGAGATGTGTTCCTTCCATCTCCCGGTCGATCGCCTTGCCGATGTCGTGGAGCAGGCCACCGCGCTTCGCAATCGTGTCGTTGACGCCCAGTTCGACCGCCATGAGCGCTGCGAGCTGCGCCACCTCGAGCGAGTGCACGAGAACGTTCTGACCGTAGGAGGTGCGGTATCGGAGACGCCCGAGCAGCTTGAGCACCTCGGGATGAATGTCGGTGATGCCGAGGGAAAATGCGGCCGCCTCCCCTTCCTCGAAGAGCTTCTGATCGAGTTCCTGGCGGACTTTCTCGACGAGCTCTTCGATGCGGGCGGGATGGATACGGCCGTCCTGCATGAGGCGTTCGAGAGAGATACGGGCGATCTCGCGACGGATCGGGTCGAAACCGGAAAGGATGACGGCTTCCGGGGTGTCGTCGACGATCAGGTCGACGCCGGTCGCCAGCTCGAGCGCGCGGATGTTGCGTCCCTCGCGTCCGATGATTCTCCCCTTCATGTCTTCGCTGGGGAGATCGACGACGGAGACGGTGTTCTCGGCGACATAATCGGAGGCCATCCGCTGAATGGCCATGCCGAGGATCTTCTTCGCCTTCTGATTTCCGAGCTCGGTCGCCTCGCTCTCGATCCGTTTGATGATGTTCGCGGCGTCGAGCTTCGCTTCGTTCTCGATGCCGCGGATCAGCTCGCGCTTCGCTTCGTCGATCGTCAGGCCTGCGACCTGTTCGAGACGATGGCGCTGTGCTTCGATCAGTGAATCGAGCTCGGTTTCCCGTCCCTCGACCCGCTTCTCGCGGTCATTGAGGCTGCGGTCCCGCTTCTCGACCTCGGCGGTTCGGCTCTCGAACTGCTGGGTCTTCTTGTCGAGATTCTCTTCTTTCTGCTGAAGACGCTTCTCGACCGCCTTGATCTCATCGCGACGAAGATGCGCTTCCTTGTCGAACTCGGTGCGCATCTGGAGAAGGGTTTCCTTCGCCTCCAGATTCGCTTCCTTGACCCGCGCTTCAGCCTGCTTGCGAGCGTCCTCGACGATCCGCTCAGCCGTTCGGCGAGCCTCCGCACTTTGCGCTTCCGCCCGCTTCCGATAAATCGCGCCCCAGACGAGGGCCAGCACTACGGCGAGGGCCACTCCCGCGCCGAGCGCAACCATGACTTGAATGACGTTCAAAACTACCTCCCTTTTGGGAGGCTCGCGCTACCGACGAAAGGAGGCTCGGAGTACCCCGCCTGAGCCGTGTGGTGATTCTTACCTGAACCTGTACAAGACAGGTGGGCGCCCTACTCGTGCCGTTATCGCTACCTTCTGAGCTCCCAGGTCGGGAGGAAGGCGTGCACGCGACCCGAGACGCGAGCTACCCGGATAAGAAAGTACGGTTCAGGGATTTGATCTAGCATCACGGGCTCTGCAGGGTCTCCGAAACCATTGCAACTACGTACGTTGCTCAGCCTAATACCTTGCTGAGCCGGTCTGATATTTCCTCCGTTCTCTCGACCCATATTCCCGCGGCATCTTCCCGCCGGTCACGGTATCTCGAGAATTCGTCAGCGATGTTCAACGCCGCCAGGATGGCAATCTTCATCGGGTCTACCGTTGCAACCTGAGCCGCAACCTCCCGCATCCTGGTGTCGACAAACCGCGCAAGCTCCGCTAAATAGTCCGGGTCTCCATCTCCGCGCACGTTGTACGTCTGACCAAAAATCTCGACACTGGCAGAGTCGTGTTTTGCGTCCATCGGAAAAAGTTACCTGAATCGACGCGATTATAGCATCGGGACGGATAACTGGTTGCGGGTTAAATGGTTGGGGCTTCCGGTCATCCGCGTAGCGGCTTCGGATGGCGAAGCCGGCGGTTCTCGGACTGACAAAGGCGAACTCGCCGC
>DASVLC010000054.1:0-58901 GCA_036385045.1 Thermoanaerobaculia bacterium
CCTCTCCGTCATCCGCCCCTCACACCCGCCCACCCTCCCCCGGCGCTCCGGCGGTCGGGATGACAGGCGTGTTCTTGTCGTCATCCTCGATTGCGGCGTCACTCCGTCCTGGGCTCACGAAGGCCGTTCGCGCCCGAGCCCGAGCCCGCGCCCGAGCCCGAGCCCGAGCCCGAGCCCGAGCCCGAGCCCGGTCTTTGACCCACAAGACGTTGTCGTTCGGAAAACAGTAACTGTCTGAAAGCCCAGCCAGCCGCCTCCGGCGCAACCTTTGCTCCGTGCCGGACCCATGCGGATCGCGAAGCGCATCGCGCTCGGCGTCGGCGCCTTCGTACTCGTGGTGATGGCTTACCGCGTGTTTGGCGTGTACCAGTTCCGAGAGGGTGAGTGCAACCCACGGCAGCCAGCAACGTTCAATCGCACCTATCCCGAGAAGCTCCTGATCATGAGCTTCAACATCGAGGGGCATGCGAGCCTGCTCAATCCTCTGCACATCGAGAGGGTTGCCGACACGATTCTCAAGTACGACCCCGACATCGTCGCCATAAACGAAGCCCATCGAAGAACCTGGCAGGCGCGATTCGGCGATCACGTCGGTGAGCTCGCGAAGCGCACTGGGATGAACATCGTGTTCGGTCGCAGCTTCCGCTTCGCCGGGGGCGATTTCGGCAACGCCGTCCTGACGAAGGGAACGATCATCTCGAGCGATGTTCATAAGCTGCCAGGACGAGGCGAGCCGCGGACTCTTCTCGAGACGCTCGTTCAGTTGAACGGGGGAACGATCGAGTTCTACGTCACCCATACGGCAGCGTGGGCAGGTCTCGGCCGAGGACCGCGAACGCGCCAGCTCGACTGCATCGCCCGTCATGTGGGCGCGAGTGCTCACCCGTTCATTCTCGCCGGAGACCTGAATGCCGGCCCTGACAGTCCCGAGATCGAAAGATTTCTCGCCGACGGGATTCTGCGGTTGACCGGTGATCCGCAGGAGACGACCCATCGGATTCTCCGTCAGAAGCTCGACTACGTCCTGACGGACGGAGGATGGCGCATCGTTCGTGCAGTGGTACTCGATGACGGTCCTTCCGACCATCGCCCGATCCTCGTGGAGCTCGCACACCCATGAAACGAACTGAACAGGAAAGCCGCTTCGGTATCTGGACCTCACGCGGCACGACCTACGTCCGAATGCCGATGATCGTTTTCATCGGTGCACTACTCACGATCATCACCCTCACGATCCTGTTCTGGTCGGTCAAGCGCAAGACGACTCTCGAGCTCCGGGTCGAGGATCCTGGCGAACTGTCCGCGCTGATGCCGTCGCTCGTCGGGCTGACGCAGTCGAGCCTCGACCAGGGAAACAAAGTCGAGGTCCTGCAGAATGGATCAGACTTCTTCCCGCTGCTCTTCCGCGATCTCACCGCGGCGAAGGAGAGCATCCACTTCGAGACCTACATCTGGTACGACGGCGAGGTCTCCCGCCAGCTTGCAACGCTACTTGCACGCAAGGCGCGCGAGGGAGTCGTCGTCAGAATCATGGTCGATGCGGCCGGCGGCCGGCAGCTGAAGGGAGAGGTTCGTGATCTGCTCGAGGGTGCCGGGGCGCATGTGACGCATTTCAATCCGTTCCGTCTCCGGAACCTCGGAAGAATGAACAACAGAGACCACCGCAAGCTCGCGGTCATCGATGGACGAATCGGATTCATCGGCGGCCATGGAATCGCGGACGAGTGGATGGGCGACGGCCAGAATCGTGAGTACTACCGTGACACCGCGCTCCGCGTCACCGGCCCGGTCGTGAACCGGATGCAGGCTGCATTCAGCGAGAACTGGATCAAGGAGACAGGGGAGATTCTCGCGGCCGATCGCTACTTCCCCCGTCTCACCCCGACCGGGACGAGTGCGGCGCATCTCGCCTACACGTCGCCGACGGGGAGCGTCTCCTCCGTACAGATCCTCTACTACCTTGCTATCAAAGCCGCACGGCGCGAGATCATCATCCAGAACCCTTACCTGCTTCCCGACGGCGAGGCGATCGAGGCCCTTGCCGGGGCCGTCGCACGTGGAGTCGAGGTCAAGATCATGGTACCGAGCGACGAGGCGACCGACATGCCGATCGTGCAGCATGCAAGTCATCGGAACTTCGGAACTCTGCTGCGTCGGGGCGTCCGCATCTGGGAGTATCGCAAGACCCTTCTTCACCAGAAAGTGATGATCGTCGACGGCGTCTGGTCGGCCGTTGGATCGACGAACTTCGACGATCGTTCGTTCCGGCTCAACCATGAGGCAAGCATTGGCGTTCTCGATCCGGCTGTTGCCGCAGAACTGCGTGCGGCCTTCGAGGAGGATCTGAAGCACGCCACCGAGCTGAACTTCGAGCAATGGAAGGGCCGCTCCTTCTGGCACAAGACGATCGACGGAGTGGCATACTTGGGGCGGTCACAAATGTAGGAAGAGCGAAAATGAGCTGGCGCCGGCGACGGCGAGGCGGCAAGGCCCGGACTGAAGAATGGCGACGCTTCCGGTTGAAGGACGATGGTCACTCAGGCTCCTTGCCGAAGACGACCTGAAAGGAGCGCTGGAGTTCCTGCGGCGCGATCCCCTCATCAATGTCTACCTCATTTCGCGCCTGCTCGAGGAACGCTCCGTGGCCGCGACGCAGATAGCCCTGGTGCGTTACAACGGCGCGATCGTTCTCGTGGCTGCCCTTGCCACGAATGTCGTTCTCGCAGGCGATCCGTCGGTCTCATCCGAGATCACCGACTCTGCAATCGCGATGGTGGCGGACCGCATCCTCACACGGACACTGCCGGTGCGGGCGATCATTTCACCCGCCCCGCTCGTGGAGTCACTGTGGGAGATGGTGCGTCACCGGATCGACCCTCCGACCGTCGTCCGGATGAGCCAGCCGGTGTACGCCATCGAGAAACGGGCTGATCTTCCCGATCTGACGACCTGCCGCTATTCGGTTCCGCGTGATCTGGATCGCCTCGTGCCTGCCTGTGCCGCCATGCACAAGGAGGAGGTGGGCATCGATCCTCTCGAGCGTGACGCCTGGGGCTACCGTGAGAGGGTCCGGGAGCTTGTCGAGCAGAAGCGTTCCGTGATCCGCACCATCGATGGAGTCATCGTAGCGAAGTGCGAGTACTCGGCAACGACTCCCGAAGCCGTTCAGCTGATGGGCGTGTGGACGGATCCGCGCTACCGGCGGCGAGGGTATTCGCGTGGGTTGCTGCAGGAGGTCTGTGGACACCTTTTCCGTAGAGGAAAGACCGTCACGCTCTTCGTGAACGACTTCAATCGGCCGGCGATCGCGATGTACGAGGCACTCGGCTTCGATCGAATCGGCGTGAATCGCGCCCTCATCTGGTAGCAGTTTCTGTTGCAGATGAGACGTTGTCCGGGCGCGAGCATTGCAGAAACATCCGATCGGCCGCTGAGCGGCCAGATGACGCAACAGGCACGCCGGGCTGAGCTTCACGGTAGTCGCCGGAGGTAGAAATGCCTGAAACAGGTGTCGTGAAGTGGTTCAACAATGACAAGGGTTACGGCTTCATCAAGCGCAACACGGGTGAAGACGTGTTCGTCCATCATTCCTCGATTCAGGCGTCCGGTTACAGGACGTTGAACGAAGGCGAGCAGGTGGAGTTCGAGGTCAAACAGGGGCCGAAAGGTCTGCAGGCCGAGAGCGTCCGGCGCGCCGAAGGCGGCGAGCAGGAAGAAACGATGTGATGGAGGGCGGCGGCCAAGCGGCCGTCGCTCACTCGGTCGTCTTCTGCGTGTGTCCCACAAACATCGCGCCGAGTGCACCACCCACGGCTACTGCAGGGAGCGCCTCGCCATAACCTTTGAGAGCAAGCAGGAGTGCGGCAACGCCACCAGCCGTAACGATCAATACCCGCAGAGCCAAATCCTGGAAGTCATATCTCATTCTGGACCTCGCGGCGATTGGACGCGCCGCAGTGTCTGCACATCAACAGGCGATCGGCGCCGTCACTTCCCGTTGGTTCCAGAGCACGAAAGGCGATGTAGCCGGACTCGCACTGCCCCGCGGTTACGGTGTACGCAACCGGCCAGGCCCCTCGCATGCCCGCCACCCGACCGCTCGGGGTGACGTCTGGGGGACATCTGGCTGTCTCAAGGGTGCGGGAACTGAACCCCGATCAGTCGCCGAAGCAGATTCCGAGATCGCGCGCTGTTTTCATCGAGTCGCAACTGAGCGGCACGCATTTCATTCGGCGTGTCGCTTCCTCAAGCGGGACGTACTTCACGGCCGGCGGGTCGAGCGCCACCATGATTCCGCTTTGCCCTTCTTCAATCGCGCGAACCGCTGCCGCTCCGAAGCGTAACGAGAGCAGACGGTCGAAGGTCGTTGGAGTTCCGCCCCGGAGAAGGTGTCCGAGCACTACTGTTCGGATCTCCCTTCCGGTCAACTCTTCGAGCTCGGCAGTGACGCGCTCTCCCGCGCCCCCCAGCCTTTCCGACGCTCCCGCCTCTCGTGGCTTCAGTAGAGAAATGGAACCGTCCTTAGGTTTCGCCCCTTCGGCAATGACCACGATCGAGTGCTTCTGCCCCTCTTCTTCACAGCGCCGGATCTTTGCCGCAACCTTCTCGAGATCGTAGGGAATCTCGGGGATCAGAATCGCATCGGCAGTCGCGGAGATGCCGGCATTCATTGCGATCCAGCCGGCATAACGTCCCATCACTTCCACCACCATGACCCGCTTGTGAGCGTCGGCGGTCGAGTGCAGCCTGTCGATCGACTCGGTCGCGAAAGAGACAGCCGTATCGAAACCGAAGGTCACGACCGTTCCCTCGAGGTCGTTGTCGATCGTCTTCGGAACCCCGATGACCCGCAGACCCTTGCTCGCGAGGTGCGCCGCGATCCCGAGAGAGCCGTCGCCACCGATCGCGACCAGCGCGTCGATTCCGCTGGCGCGGAACTTCTCGATCAGATCATCCGTCCGGTCAATTTCTACGATCGTGCCGTCTTTCGCGGTGATCGGAAACTTCATCGGGTTGCCGCGGTTCGTGGTGCCGAGGATCGTGCCGCCCATCGGGGTGATACCACGGACGCTCGCGCGGGTCAGAGGAATGAGGCCGTCACCCTCGTACTGCTCGGGAAGAAGGATGCCGTTGTAGCCATCGCGAATACCGACGCACTCCCATCCGCGATTGAGAGCCGCAATCACCGTTGCGCGAATGACGGCGTTCAGCCCCGGTGCGTCGCCACCTCCGGTCGAGATCGCGATTCGTCGAACGTCACTCATGACAGCTTCTCGAGAATCTTCTGGTGGATCCCTTCGAACGAGCCGGAGGACATCACGACGACGACATCGCCTTCCGCGGCGTCGCTCGCGACACGTTCCGCGATCCTCTCGAAGTCGTCGATGTGCTCGGCCTCGATGCCATCCTCGCGCAGCCGGGCAGTGATCGTCTCGACCGACATCATCTTGTCGAGTCCGTACCTCGTCTCATAGCGCTCGCGATGGAACACCGGGCCGATGATGACGCGGTCGGCCTCGTGGAAAGAGTCGATGTAGCCGGCCTCGAATTCCTTTCGCGAGGATGAGATCGAGCGTGGCTCGAAGAGGGCCCAGAGCCGGCTGCCGGGATAGCGTCTTCTCGCTCCCGCCAGGGTGGTAGCGATCGCGGTCGGGTGGTGTGCGAAGTCGTCGATGACCGTCACGCCGCGCGCGATTCCGCGGACCTCCATCCTTCTCTTAATTCCTTGAAAGGTCTCCATTCCTTTCTGAATCTCGGCGTCCGGTACGCCGCGCAATCTTGCGATCACAGCCACGGCCAGCGCGTTGAGCACGTTGTGACGCCCGGAGAGGGTGGTCCGGAATCGATACCATTCCTTCCCCTCCCACCATGCTGTGAAATCCGTTCCTTCAGGGTGTTCCTCTGCGTCCGTGGCAAAGGCGTCACAGTCGCGGCCCCAGCCGAAGGTGAGCCACTTTGCCCAGGCATCGCCGCGGAGCGACTTCACGTTCGCGTCGTCGCCATTCGCGACGATCACGTCGGAAGGCTTCACCTGCTTGACCGCGGCGCGGAACGCCTCGAGGATCGCCTCGAGATCGTCGTAGATGTCGGCGTGATCGAACTCTATGTTATTCAGCAGAAGCGTGTTCGCGTGATAGTGGAGAAACTTCGGCCCCTTGTCGAAGAACGCCGTGTTGTACTCGTCACCCTCGATGACGAAGTCGGGGCCATCCCCCAGCTTGAAGTTGTGATTGAAGTTGAGGGGGATTCCTCCGACCACCATGCTGGTGTCGCGGCCTGCGGACTCGAGGAGCCATGCCATCAGCGATGTCGTCGTCGTTTTTCCATGAGTTCCCGCCACGACGATCGAATGTTTGTCACGGATGAAGAGCTCGTAGATCGCCTCCGGCATCGATGTGAAAGGGAGGTCGAGCTCGACGGTAGCGGCCGCTTCGACGTTCGTTCGCGCTGCGGCATTCCCGATCACGACCAGGTCGGGGCGAAACGTCTCGAGATGCTGTTTCGTATACCCCTCGAGCACCGGGATGCCGAGCCGCTCGAGATAGGTCGACATCGGAGGGTAGACATGCTCGTCCGACCCGCCCACCTCGTAGCCGCGCTGCTGGAGCATTCCAGCGAGAGACGCCATCGCGGTGCCACAGATCCCGATAAGGTAGACACGCTTTACATTCTGGAAATCGTCTGTTTGAGACATCAGAGGCATACGTTAATGCGGAGCAGAGCAAAGGAGCAACCAGGTGGGGCCGTAAGCCACCTCTCCCGCCCTCGCCGCAGCATCCCGCCAGCCCTTCCGGGATTAAGGAAGAGGGGCTTCCTGTTCGCAACTCATCGATAGACCCCGTCGTCTAAACACTGGAGGATTCTGCGTAATGTCGAAGCGCTTTCTTGCAACGACCCTGGTTCTGGCTTTCATGATGACCGCTCCGTTCGCCTCGGCTCAGACCGCGGCTGCCGATGCGACTAAGGCACCTCGCCTGACCCTCGTCGAGCCGCTGAAGGACTTCGGTACGGTTCCGAAGGGCCAGAAGCTCGATTGGGCTTTCGAGTATCGGAATACAGGTACGGCCGATCTCCAGATCCTTGCCGCGAAGCCTACCTGCGGCTGCACGGTGGCCGATTTCGACAAGGTGATCAAGCCGGGACAGAGCGGCAAGGTGACGGCTCACGTCGACACCACCGCTTTCGCCGGTCCGATCTCGAAGGCAGTCGTTCTCGAGACCAACGATCCGGCGGCACCGACGGTTCAGGTTACGATTTCTGCAGTCGTCAAGCCCTACGTCGATGCGTATCCGGTCGGTTACGTTCGCTACAACATGATTCAGGGTGAAGTGGTGAAGCAGTCGGTCCTCCTCTACTCCGAAGACGAGACCCCTTTCGAGATTCTCAAGGTGAACTCTCCTCACGAGTGGATTCGCGCCGACCTCCGCAAGGCGGAGGGCGCCGACGCGATTGCCACCCTCGGGCGGAAGGGACAGGTTCAGTACGTCCTCGATGTGACCGTCGGGGGAGACCGTGCACGGGTCGGCCCGATTGCGGAGAAGGTCCACGTCAGCACCAACTCGCAGTATCAGCCTGACTTCTGGCTGACCGTCACCGGCGTCATCCGTCCATCATTCCGCGTCGAGCCGGGACCTGACAGCGGCGTCAATTTTGGCGACGTCTTCCCTGCAGCAGCTGCAACCGTTCAGCAGACGATCCTGCTTCGCTCCAACAATCTCACCGCGCCTGAGACGTTCGTCGTCACGAAGGCAGAGTCGGGTGTTGCCGGCATCAAGACCGCGGTCAAGCCGACGGGCAACAAAGGCGAGTACGAGGTCACTCTCGAGGTAGCGCGGGACGCCAAGCCGGGATCTCTCGACGGCTCAGTCCTGATTCACACGAGCGATCGTGCACAACCGGTCGTCACCATTCCGGTGCGCGGCGCGGTCAAGAGCGCAACCAGGTAGCACTTTTCAACAGGAACGCAATTCTTTCGGGGCCGGCGGAAACGCCGGCCCCGCTGCGTTGTGGGGGAGCGTGTAAGAGCATTCTCAGATCGGTCTCCTCCTGGCCAGGTCCTCCGTTTCGGACGTTTTGTCGTCCGACAAGCAACGAAGTCACTCGCCTGCGATCTGATATCCGAGCCGCCCGCGGCTGAGGAGCGTTTCCTCGCCGAGCTTGCGTCGCAGGCTCTTGATGCGCGACTCGACGGTACCGCGCTTTGCGTCGAGCAGTTCCGCCATACGGCCGATCGTAAGGGGTGATGGCGAGTGGTCGAGGAGCAGGGATAGAATTTCGGTTTCCCCTCGCGTCAGATCATGCGTGATGTCGCCCGTCCGGATCCGCATCTCGGAAAGTGAGAGGCCGAATGGTCCATCGGCCGAAAGACGGGTCGAGCGCCGGAGCAGGTTGTTGATCCGCGCCAGCAGTTCTCGTCCGGCGATCGGGCGCGGAACGCAATCATCCGCGCCAGCCTCGAGCGCGCGTATGCATGTTTCTTCGTCGAATCGCTCCGCGATTGCGATGACGGGCAGCATGCTGCTCGCCTCGCGGCAGATGGCGAACGGGTCGGTGTCGCGAATCGCGAGGTCGATGATGGCAAGTGAGAAGGGTCGTTTGCGCAGACAGACGATCGCAGTGCGGCCATCCGCAAACCGATCGGCGGCGAAACCTGCCGACTCCAGAGTGCTCCGCAGATCGGCCCAGGCCGCCGCATCGTCCTCGATGATCGCAAGTGACCGCATCTCAGCCGAGGACTGTACGTGTTGCAAGTGAAGCTCGCGTGAAGCTGGGTGGTTTCAGTGTGAAGAGTTGCGGCTTCACGCCAGTGCCGGGACGCTTTACATCCACTTCACATGGAGTTCAATGGATCGGACGGCCGGCCGCGTAAAACACTCAACATGTTTAAGCCGCATCTTGCCGTGTGTCTCTTCCTGTCGATCGCCTTCTCGATCGATGCATCAACCTCGGACTCAGCAGCCTCCTCCCGGACGGCTGCTGGCTCGATGGGCCTCGCCGCCATTGCCGGATCCGTCAGCGACGACCAGGGCTCACGGATTCCAGGCGTGACGGTAATGCTGTCGCGGCCTGGCGATTCTGATAGTGCGAGTTTCGAGGTGACCGACGAGAACGGTACCTTCCGGATTCGCGACATCCGGCCAGGCAGCTATGTCCTCGAAGCGCTGCTGGATGGATTCCAACCGGTCTCCCGCCCCCTCACCATCGTGACCGGACAGAAGCTCGATCTCGGACTGAAGCTCGCGCCCGCTTTCTCGGAAAGCCTCACGGTCGTCGCCGATCGAGCGCAGACCGGGGAGATCGCGATCATGGAGAGCCGCCGGCAGTCGGCGGTCGTGAGCGACTCGATCTCCTCCGAAGAGATCAGCCGTACGCCAGACTCCAACGCAGCCGGCGTCGTCGAGCGGCTCACCGGTGTGACGGTGCTCGGTGACAAGTACGTCTTTGTCCGAGGGCTGGGCGAGCGCTACAGCGGAACGACGATCAACGGCGCGACGCTTCCTACGACGGAGACCGAGAAGCGCGTAGTCCCGCTCGACCTCTTCCCGGCGAAACTGCTCGACACGGTCACTGTCGCCAAGAGCTACACCCCGGACAGGCCGGGAGACTTCGGCAGCGGTGTGGTCGAGATGACCACGACGCAATTCCCCAGCGGTCAGTCATTGAAGGTCTCCCTGGGCAGTGGCTACCAGGCCGGCTCGACCGGGAGGCGCTTCAGCCAATACGGCGGGGGCCTGAGCCGATCCGGCAGCGGCGGACAGGCGAGACCATCGAACATCCCCACCCAGTTCCTGCAGCGAAGCAGTACGCTGCAGCCGAATGGCTTCACCTCCGCCGAGTTGCAGGAAATCGGTCGCTCCCTGGTGGGCGACTGGACCGGACGTGAGGTTGGATCGGCCGCCCCGTCCTCCGACTTCGGCCTGACGTACGGAAACACCTTCGGTCGTCTCGGCGTGGTCTTGTCCGCGGTTTCCAATCACGGCTTCAGCAGGAACGAGGAAGAGCAGCGCTTCTTCGGGTTCGACGCCGGCCAACTGGTGCCGATCAATGACTACGACCTCACCTCGTACAAGGAGAGCGTCAACAACGGATTCGTCGGCAACTTCTCGGCCCGCCTCACTGAGCGCAACCGCGTGTTCCTCAACTCCGTCTTCACGCGCGACGCCTCCTCGGAGGATCGCTTCCAGGAAGGGTTGCAGACCAGCACCGGAGGCCAGATCCGCGACTATCGCGTGCGCTATCAGATCGAGGACGTACTCTCCACACGACTCGGCGGAGAGCACAATTTGAGCGGGCCGGGATCTCTCGGCAGTCTCGTCGAGTGGAACCTCACCCGCTCGAGCGCGACGAACGACTCCGATCTCCGCGAGAATATCTATCAAGAGTCTGCTCCGGGCCTGTTCACCCTCCAGACGGCGTACGCGGACTCGGGCAAGATCGAATACTTCGATCTGGAAGACGAGGTGCGCCAGGCAGGCCTTGCCTACACGACCTTCTTCGCCCAGCCCGAAGGCAGCTGGTCCGGCTCGGTGAAGGGCGGGGTGGAGCGAATGGAGCGAGCTCGCGACTTCGCCGCCCGGCGATTCCGATTCACGACGACCAATTCTGCTCAGTTTGACCTGAGGCTCACGCCTGACGAGATCTTCACGGCAGAGAACATTCGTCCGGGCGGCTTCGAGATTCGCGAGTTCACAGGTGTCAACGACGCGTACGACGCTGGCCACGACGTCGACGCCGGATACCTGATGACTGACCTCACGCGCGGCAGATGGCGGTTCATCGGCGGTGCGCGCTACGAGCAGTCGAGTCAGTTCGTCACGACCTTCAATCCTTTCGATACCGCGAACCGGGTCGAGTCGGTCCGCGAGGACAACGACCTGCTTCCTTCGGTCAACCTGGTCTATGCCCTGCGGCCGCAGACGAACCTCCGCTTCGCATACGGACGGTCACTGAACCGCCCGGAGTTCCGCGAGCTCAGCCCGTTCAACTTCACCGAGGTGGCCGGCGGACGGTCCGTGTCGGGAAACCCGGATCTCGTGCAGGCGACACTCGACAGCTTCGACGCCCGCTGGGAAACCTTCAACGCGGGCTCAGTGATCGCGGCGAGCGTGTTCTACAAGAAGATCGACAACCCGATCGAGCGCATCGTGCAGCCGACGAGCGACTATCGACTCTCTTTCGTCAATGCCGACAGCGCCGAGCTTCGCGGACTGGAGCTCGAGTTCCGCAGCTCGCTCGAATCGCTCATGCCTTCGCTCAGGCTGTGGTCCATCAACGCCAACTACGCGCACATCAGCTCGGACGTGACTGTGGGCGACCATCAGTTCTCAGTGGTAACCAACACGGAGCGCCCTCTGGAAGGACAGTCCGACAACGTCGGCAACCTGGCTCTCCAGTTCTATCACCCTCGATGGGGCACGATGTTCCGGGTTCTCGGCGCCTATAGCGGACAGCGGCTGACGGAAGTCGGCGCGTTCGGCCTTCCCGACACATACGAGGACGATTTCATGTCATTCGACGTCGTGTTCTCGCAGAGTCTGGAACCGCTGGTGCCCGGCCTGGAGATCAAGCTGGCGGGATCGAACCTTCTCGACGAGAAGCGCAGATACGTGCAGGGCGGTGAGATCCAGCGTCTCTTCGACCCGGGCCGAAAGATCAGCCTCAGCCTCAGCTACACCCCCTTCTGATTCCTCACGTAGTTCCAATCGAACCAAAGGAGACTCAAAGTGATGCGAAGGATATCTGTCCTCATACTGGTGACGTTTCTCGCAACTCAGGCCTTCGCGGCCCGGATCGACAGGGGCGTTGCGCCGGTTGAGCGCGATGCCGCGACGCGCTGGGTGAAACGCGCACCTCTCTCGGCTGTGGCGATGCAGCAGGCAGTGGCCCACGCGCAACTGGCCGAAACATCCGGCGCTCGTCCCGTCGTCCTGGTCGAGACCAACTACTACACGTACCTCGCAGGCGAGCCGCTCGAGCTGCGCGTGACGATCGACCCGAACGGATTCGATTCCCCCGTCACGATGTATCTCTACCGGGAGAACCGCGTCACCGGTGAGCGTCGCTACCACAACATCGCAGGCGGTCTCCTCCCCGCCGGCGAGCAGGCTGACCTGTTCGGCGCCGTCGGATCGGGCGTGCCCGTCTTCGTGCCGACGCTGAATGACTTCGTTCTCTTCGGCTCCACCGGCACGGGGTCCGATCTCAGTTGGGGAGTTGCTGGCGCCATCGGCGCGGCGACCACCGTTCCCGCCGGGCAGCCTGGACTCCACCAGTGGGTCATGGAGCTCCGCGACGCCGCGGGAAAACGCGTTCTGGCCCGTTCGAATGCGATGTACTCCTACATCACCCAGACCGTTCAGGTGAGTGGAACGATCACCTCGTCGACCACATGGACGGCGGACAAGCGGTACGTGCTGAATGATTTCGTCGGCGTGGCCGAGCCGGCCGTTCTGACGATCGAGCCGGGCACAGTAATCTACGGCGGCGATACGAAGGCCACGCTCTTCATTCGCCGCGGCGCGAAGATCATGGCCGATGGCACCGCCCGTCGTCCGATCGTCTTCACGTCCACACAGCGCGTCGGTTCGCGCGCACAGCAGGACTGGGGATCGCTCGTCATCTTTGGTCGCGCGCCGATCAACGTCGCTGGCGGCCAGGGCTTCATGGAAGGCCTTCCGAGTCAGCCGGAGTTCGCGTATGGCGGTAACAACCCTGCTGACAACAGTGGAATCATCCGTTACGTTCGCCTCGAGTTCGGCGGCTTCCTCATCGCCCAAAATCAGGAGATCAACGGCCTGACCCTCTGCGCAGTCGGCACCGGCACCGTCGTCGACTACGTGCAGGTACTTCACAACGCAGACGATGCCTTCGAGTTCTTCGGCGGAACGGTCAACGCCAGCCACCTCCTCGGGGTCGCCTACGCCGATGACGGCATCGACACCGACCTCGGCTACGTCGGCAGCATTCAGTTCGTCGCGCTGATCAAGCGGGGCAACGACGAGGGCGACGGAAACATCCTCGTCGAGTCGGATAACAACGGTCAGGGTACAGACGCCACGCCGCTGACGAGCCCTCTCGTCTACAACGTCACCGGTGTGCGCATCCCTTCGGCGAATGGAAACTACGGCGTGGTCCTCCGCCGGAACACCGCGGGCAAGTTCTACAACATGATCAGTCAGGGTAGTAAGAACGCGCCACTCAATCTCCGCGATGCCTCCACGACGGCCAACGCCAACTCAGGCGCCCTCGTCTTCGATCACTCGATCCTGTTCGGCGATTTCTCGGACGCCGCATTCCCGAGTCGCACGGATGGCGGGCAGTCGCGGACCTTCGCCTTCACCACGAACAAGAACAATCGCAACGTCGATCCGCAGCTCGCGATCGGTGCGGCCACTCACGTCAAGACCCTCATGCCCGACCTCGAGCCGCTCGCCGGTTCCCCGGCCCTCGACGCCGACTTCGTCGCCGTACCGCCGGATAACGGCTTCCTCCAGGCCGTTGGCTATCAGGGTGCGGTCGGTCCCGGCAACAACTGGATCCTCACTGGCTGGGCCAACTTCTCGGACAACTGATCCGCCGCACGACGAGACACCTTCATGGAGATCAAATGATGAACAAACGAACAGCAGCACTTCTCTTTCTGATCGCGATCCTGCCGGTTGCCGCGTTCGGCCAGTCGTTCAGCGCGCAGCTGACCGGCGCCGCCGAGGTCCCCGGCCCGGGTGACACTGACGGCTCGGGATTCGCCGTCATCGTCATCGACGGAACGACGATCCGTTACAACGTACTCGTCCAGAACATCGGCACTCCGACAGGCGCCCACATTCACCGCGGCGCAGTCGGCACCGCGGGTCCCGTCGTCGTCGACCTGGGCGTGAGCTCGCTCGCCTCCGGATCGGTCTCCGGCGTCGCGCAGTCACTCATCAACGAGATTGCCGGAAATCCTTCCGGCTTCTATGTGAACGTGCACAACGCTGAATTCCCCAACGGCGCCATCCGCGGCCAGCTCGGTGCGGCCGGCTCCGCCGGAGCGCGAAACACCTACATCCCGGTCGTCGGAAAGGTGAAAGGCGGCAACAACACGAACTTCGTAAGCGACCTCCGGATCATCAATCAGGGAGTCTCAACCGCGACGGTGACGCTCGACTATTTCGCGCAGTCGACCGCGGGTCATTCCGCTCCGTCGGCCAGCCAGACCGTCAACGTGCTTCCGGGAGAACAGAAAGTCCTCGACGATGTCGTCGGTGCCACTCTCGGCGTGTCGAACGGATTGGGCGGACTTCGCATCACGTCCGACCAGAATGTCGTCGTCGTAACCCGCGTCATCAACGACCTGCGCTCAGAGGACCTTGGGACCACCGGCTTCTCGCTGAACGCCGAGGAGATTCCCTCCGTCGACGGCACGCTTCCCTTCCTCATCAGCAACGCCGATTTCCGGACTAACGTCGGCTACTTCAACGCGTCACCCAACGAGCTGACCGCGACATTCACCGCCCGGAGCTCCGGCGATGGAGCGGTGCTCGGTTCACGCACCATCACGGTCCCGGGCTGGTCGATGCTTCAGCAGGGGGTGTTCCAGCTGATCTCTTCCATTCCCGCCGAAAACCAGACTCAGAACAACTACTACATCTCCTGGAGCGCGACCGCACCGCTGTTCGTCTACGGCTCCGTCGTCGACGACAAGACGGGCGATTCCGTTCTCGTTCAGTAGTCTCTTCGCTTCATCAACTCTTCAACACGAGGGCTCCCTCCGTCCGGAGGGAGCCCTTTTCATTTGACGTTCGGTTACATATGCGTATTGACAAATGTTTCAAAGGAGCACATATTCCTCATCGCGCATATATAAGGAGAGCTCGATGGACACCACGATCAGAGATGCAGTCAGGGAAAAGTACGCGGAAGCCGCGCGGTCGGTGACGCAGGGAAAGGCTTCCTGCTGCAGCCCGCGCGGAGGCGCACCCGATCCGATCACTTCGAACCTGTACGAGTGCGGCGAGACCGCAGGTCTTCCGGAAGAGGCGGTACTCGCGTCACTGGGGTGCGGGAATCCGACCCTCCTCGCGGAACTGAAGCCGGGTGAAACGGTTCTCGATCTTGGCAGCGGTGGGGGGATCGACGTCCTGCTCTCGGCGAGACGTGTAGGCTCGGAAGGGAAGGCGTTCGGTCTCGACATGACGGACGAAATGCTCGCTCTCGCGAACGCCAACAGGGAGAAGGCCGGCGCCACGAACGTCGAGTTTCTGAAGGGAGAGATCGAGAACATTCCGCTGCCGGACAACTCAGTGGATGTCATCATCTCGAACTGTGTCATCAATCTCTCGGCCGACAAGCCGCGAGTGCTCCAGGAAGCATTCCGGGTACTGAAGCCCGGCGGCCGGCTCGCAGTCTCGGACGTGATCCGGCGCGGCACGTTGCCGGACGAGATCGCCCGGAGCATCGAGCTGTGGGTTGGCTGCGTCGCAGGAGCCCTCGAGGAGACGCGCTATCGCGAACTGCTCGCCGCCTCCGGCTTTGAGTCGATCGATATCGAGCCGACACGGATCTACCGGACCGAGGATGCCAGCGCTTTCCTCACCGACTCCGGCATCGACGTAAAGACGCTGCCAGCGGCGGTCGACGGAGCGTTCATGAGCGGTTTCGTGCGCGCACGCAAGCCGGTAGTCTGATCCAGCGCGGGCGCACCCCGGCTGCGCCCGCGTTAAGATTCCACGCATGAAAGACCGCGTGGACGCAATCCTGCAGCGCCAGCAGGCCGTTTACCTCGAATCGCTGCTGCCCGCGCGGGATGCACTGCTCGAGCAGATGGAGAAGCTTGCGGCCGAGGATGGACATCCGATCGCCGATCCCGAGGTGGCGCAACTGATGAGGGCCCTGGTGCGGCTGAAGTGCCCACAGCGAGTCCTGGAGATCGGAACGAGCATCGGTTACTCGGTGGTCGTCATTGGCCGCGAGTGTGGAGAGGAAACGGTCATCGAGACGATCGAGATCGACCACGACACTCTGTCCACCGCGCGGGCTTTCGTCGCGGAGGCATCACTCCCCTGTCGAGTCGTGTTCCACGAAGGTGCCGCCCTCGACGTGCTGCCGCGGCTGACCGGACCGTTCGACCTGGTGTTCATAGACTGCGTGAAGACCGAGTACCTTCAGTACCTCGACTCCATCCTTCCGAAGCTCGCGCAAGGCGCGGTGATCGTCTGCGACAACCTGCTCTGGAAGGGACACGTCGCCGCGGACCACCACGATCCTGAGACCGACGCACTTCGAGCGTTCAACCTGCGAATCACGACCGATGCGCGTCTGATGACCAGCATCCTGCCGCTTGGAGACGGAACCGGGATCTCGGTGGTGCTGTAGGGGCCAGCCTTTGAGACGGGCTCGGGCGGGTGATGCTCCCTCGAGAGTCAAAGGCCGGGCGCGGGCACGGGCACCGGAACCGAACAGACTATTAACCCGGATACCTCGCCGAAGACGACGACCAGGCTCTGTTCTGCGAAATCATCGGAAGGACAAGGACACCGAGCCCTGGGTTGTCGACCGCTGTCCCGGGCCCGAGCCCGAGCCCGGCCTTTGACTCTAGTTTTGCCTGCGAAATGCAGAAGGAGCGTTACCGCGATTCCACCGCATCCCGCAGCTTCTCGGCCTGAAAGTGCGACGAGAGGGGATTGAAGATCACGTCCAGACTGCCGTTCATGATGTCGGGCAGGTTGTGTACCGTCAGACCGATCCGATGGTCCGTGACTCGATCCTGCGGGAAGTTGTAGGTGCGGATCTTCTCGGAACGATCACCAGATCCGATCATCCCCTTGCGGGTTGCCGAGAGCTCGGCCTCGCGTTTCTGCTGCTCGATGTCGTAGAGACGCGCCTTCAGGACCTTCAGAGCCTTCGCTCGATTCTTGATCTGCGATTTCTCGTCCTGACACGAGACGACGACGCCCGACGGAAGATGCGTCAGCCGCACCGCCGAGTACGTTGTGTTAACCGACTGTCCGCCGGGACCTGAAGAGCAGAACGTATCGACGCGCAGGTCTTTCTCATTCACCTGGATGTCGATGTCCTCGGCCTCGGGCAGAACCGCCACGGTGATCGCGGACGTGTGAATGCGTCCCTGCGTCTCGGTCGAGGGAACTCTCTGAACTCGATGCACTCCTGACTCGAACTTCAGCTTCGAGTACACCTTGTCGCCCTCGATCAGCAACGTCGCGTCCTTGATGCCGTTGACGGATGAGTAGTTCGCGTCGGTGAGGTCGACTTTCCAGCGCTTCGTTTCGGCGTAGCGGATGTACATCCGCATGATCTCGGCTGCGAAGAGCGACGCCTCGTCGCCTCCCGTGCCCGCGCGAATCTCGACGAAGACGTTCTTGTCGTCATTCGGGTCTTTCGGCTGCAGGAGGACGCGAAGTTCGGACTCGAGCTCCGGCTCGCGTGGCTCGAGCTCGGCAAGCTCGAGCTCGGCCAGTTCGCGCATGTCGTCATCCGAGCGCTGCATCTCCCGCGCGTCGGCGATCCGCTTGCGAATCTCCCTCAGCTCCCGGTACTTGGCGACGACGTCATCGATCTCGGAGATCGCCTTCATCGCTTCGCGGTACGCGGAGACGTCGGTAGCCACCGAAGGATCAGCGATCTTCCGTTGCAGTTCTTCGTAGCGCTTTTCGATCTCGTTGAGTTTCTCGATCATTGGGACCAACCGGGCTGATCGCCCATTCAAATCACACAAAAAAGGGAAGACGCACCATGCGTCTTCCCAGCGATGATGTACCGATGCTCAGCTAAGCGACGGCGACCTGCTTCTCCTCGACGACGTCGTAAAGCAGCGCCTCTTTCAGGGCGATGATCGCGATCTCGAGCTGCCGGTCGTCCGGCTCCTTCGTCGTGATCCGCTGCAGCCAGAGACCCGGACGGATCAGCACCTTGCAGACCGGATTGGTCAGGTGCCGGGCGGAATAGCGGATGACCTCGTAGGCGAGTCCGGCGATGAGCGGGATCAGCACGACCCGGGCGCCGAACTTGACCGCGAAGTGCGCAGTCGAGGGAACGAGCGAGAAAACGACGATGGAGATCACCATCACAAAGAGCAGGAAGCTCGTCCCGCAGCGCGGGTGGAGCGTCGACTTCACTCTCGCATTCTCGACCGTGAGCTCTTCGTGCGCCTCGAACGTATAGACCGTCTTATGCTCGGCGCCGTGGTACTGGAAGACCCGCTTGATGTCGTCCATCAACGAGATCGAGGCGATGTAGATGAAGAAGAACACGCCACGAATGATGCCGTCGATGACGTTGTAGGCGAGGTTCCCCATCTCGGGGAACAGGTAATGACGAGTCAGGTTCGTCAGTCCGAGCGGCGCGAGGATGAAAAGCCCCACACCGAGGACGAGCGCCATCAGCATCGAGCCGGCGATTGCCCAGTTCGAGATTTCCGGCTCCCCATCTTCTCCCTCGGAAGAGACGCTGGCCGAATAGTTCAGCGCGCGGATGCCGAGGATCAGCGACTGGATGAGAACGACCGAACCACGCAGTACCGGAATTCTGAGAAAGCGGTACTTCGAGGTAATCGCGACGAGCTTGTCCTTCTTGATCGCCACACCACCATCCGGCTGCCGGACGGCGACGGAGTACCCGGTGAGCGAGCGCATCATCACGCCTTCGATCACCGCCTGCCCGCCGATGAGCATGTCGACGTTCTTGTCGGCGCGCACAGGGGTAGCCGAGGTCAGTCCATTGGTGAAGGCGCCGAAGGCACCTGCGATCAACTTCGCTGAACCGCGCCACATAGATCGGATCATTCGCACTCTCGCGATCCCGGCGGGGCCGAGGCCCCGGTCGTCACTTCGCTGTCTTCTTCGCCTGGCCTGCGTACTTACGCTGGAAGCGGTCGATACGACCCGCGGTGTCGACCAGCTTCTGCTTGCCGGTGAAGAACGGATGGCACTTCGAGCAGATCTCGACACGAAGCTCTTTCTTCGTCGAGCCGGTCGTCCAGCCTTCGCCACAGGCGCAGTGGACGTTGACGGTGTAATACTCTGGATGGATCTCTGGTTTCATGAACTTACCTCGAATTGAGTCTGGTGCAGCAGGTAGGGAACGGCGAGTATAGCGGAAAAATTCTGCCCGTTCGCTGGCACCCCGTTCAGGGCTGGACCGGCAGCCGGACTTCGAACGTTGCGCCGCCGGAGGGTCTGTTGAACGCCCGGATCGTCCCTCCGTGAGCCAGAACGAGATGCTTGGCGATGGCGAGTCCGAGGCCGGTTCCGGGCGCTGAGCGGCTGCGGTCGACGCGATAGAAGCGGTTGAAGATGCGGTCGAGCTCGGCATCCGGAATGCCAGGCCCCTGGTCCGACACGTTGATGACGGCCTCCCGGCGCCTGGCGTCTTCCGAGATCTCGATCGTCACGCGACTCTCCTCCCCCCCATGCTTGATCGCGTTGTCGAGAACATTGGTGAAGATCTGCTGAACGCGTCCGGCATCGACGGGGATGATTGTCGACTCTCCGCTCAACTCGAACGACGTCCGGACTCCGCGTCTTTCGAACTCCTCGCAGAGCTCGGCGAGAATTGCCCGCAGGTCAGCCGGCTGCCTCCGGAGAACGATCTGTCCCGACTCGATATGGTTCAGCTCCGAGAGGTCCCGTACGAGGCGCTCAATCCGTGCGATCTGCCTGTGCATGACCTGCCGTAATTGCTGCTCGTCCTCGGCCCTCAGGCCTTCCTGATCGAGCGTCTCGGATGCCGAACGGATGCCGGCGAGGGGAGTGCGAATCTCGTGGGAGAAATCGTCGATGAAGTCCTGCCGGATCCGCTGCAGGCGGACGATGGCGCTGACGTCGATGAAAAGAGCGACCGCTGCGATCTCGGCCGAGCCTTCCACCGGGAACGTCCGCATTTCGATCTGCCGTTCGTTCGCCGCGGTACCGAATGTAACCCGCTCCCTGGAGGCCTGTCCTCTCAGGGCGCCTTCGATCGCCGTGACGACGGCGCTCTTTCGAACGACCTCGAGTACGGACCTTCCCTGAAGATCAGTCAGGTGCGCATCGTCGAGCATCTCGGCGAGGCGGCGGTTCGCCACCACGATGCGCCCCGTCCTGCTGACCGCGAGCAGACCTTCGCCGATCGAGGCGACGATCTCAGTCATCACGGCGCGTTGCTCCGCGGCCTCCTGCTGATGCCTCTCGAGCTGCGCTCGCAAATCCTCGAGGACCCGTGCGTGCTCCGCGAGCGCTCCTGTGTGATTTCGGGAGACTCCGGAAGCGTCGAAGTCGCCGGCGATGATCCTTCGGGCGCGCGCAGTCAGCTCCCTCAGATCATCCGATCGTGATGAGCTCCAGAGCGCTGAGATGACGGACGGCAGGAGAATCGCCACCAGCATCGCCAGCGCTGCAATGACGAGAGTGGATGGGGAAGCGCCGGCCCGCCACATAATTCCCGTGACCAGACCGGCCAGCATGAGGGCAATGACCAGGGCGATCGAGAAGAGCGTGCCGAATCGCATGAGGGAAGACGAGATTACTACGACCGCGGATTCGATCGAATCGCGCACGCTTTCCAACGCGCTTCGCGCGACGTCATGGGCGAATGAAAGGCTCGTCCCTAACCCCTTCACAACTCTGCCAGTCACCCGTATGTCACCCCGCTGGCCCTAACTTTAGACGAAGCCGCACACTCATACCTTCGCGTTCCCAGCGAGCCACCCCCGCCACAGTGTGTGTCGCGTCAAGGCCCTCCCGAGTGTAGCGAGGGATCTGGGGGATGGGCGGTGCCAAACACGAGCATCGCACCGCCCGCCCACCCAGGTCCTCACGCTACGCTCAGGATGACAGCCTTGTGGGCTTAAAGTTAAGGCCATTGGTATGTCACCCCGAGCGGGCGGGTGGGCACCCCGGGGGGCCTGGCAGGCTGCGTACTCCGTAGCGCCCAGGCCAGAGCGAGTGAGGCTACTTCGTCTTTCGGACTGACGTTCTGGCGCCAGGAAAATTGCTCACCCGGTCATTCCCCCACGCCCCCCGCTCTCTGATACGATCCCGCCGCCGGCGAGCGCTGCATGACATCGTCCGCTCCCCGCAACCTCAAACGTGACGATTTCTGCCAGGCCGGTCCCTCGACCTCCCTCAACGGCAGCGCTGCGAATCGCGCGCGTGCTTGCCGTGGCGGCTCTGCTTTTTATCTTCCTGCTCGGAGTCAAGGGGCTTGGCGAGGGCTTCAAGCTGCTCGGCAGCGATTTTCTCGATGTCTTCTTCCGCGCCACGGCGAACCCTTTCATCGGTCTGATCATCGGCATCCTTGCGACAACCCTGGTTCAGAGTTCCTCGGTGTCTACCGCAATGATCGTCGGATTGGTAGCAGCACCCGAGAACCCGCTCCCGCTCGCCAACGCGATTCCGATGATCATGGGGGCGAATATCGGCACCACGGTGACAAATACCCTCGTCTCTCTCGCTCACATCGGGCGTAAGGACGAGTTCCGCCGCGCATTCGCGGCGGCGACCTGTCACGATTTTTTCAATTACTTCGCCGTGGTCGTTCTGCTCCCGCTCGAGATGATGACCGGCTTCCTGCGATACAGCGCCGAGGCGGTGACCGAAATGTTGGTCGGCACTGGTACGCGGGGCGTCGCGTACGAGAGCCCGCTCGACGGTGTACTCAAAGCGGGATTCCAGCCCATCAAGTCGCTGGTCGCCGCGGTGAGCCAGAGCACACAGGTTCAGGCAGCGCTGCTGGTCGTAATCGCAGGAGTCCTGATCTTCACCTCGCTGATCCTGCTGGTGCGGCTGATGCGCAGTCTCCTTCAGGCTCGGGTCGAAGTTGGAATCGTGGGGAGCTTTGGTCAGTCGGCGCTGGTGGGGATCGTCATCGGAACGGTCGTGACGATCATGGTCCAGTCCAGTTCGATCACAACGTCGCTGCTCATCCCTCTTGCCGGGGCGGGAATCATCACGCTCGAGCAGGTCTTTCCGATTACGATCGGAGCGAACATCGGGACGACAGTTACAGCACTTCTGGCCTCGCTTGCCGTTACGGGAGTGAACGCCACGGCCGGAATCACGATCGCCATCGTTCACCTTATTTTTAACCTGACCGCGGCACTCGTGATCTACGGCATCCCTCCGCTTAGACGATTACCGCTGGCCGCGGCGCGAGCTCTCGCCGAGGTCGCTACACGGTCGAGATTGCTCGCGATCGCTTACATCTTCGGAGCGTTCTATGTGCTTCCGGCGATCATTGCGATCATCGATATCACCCTGCTGTCACGGGAGTAGCAAGACATGTTGCGCGCTCTGATCAATCTGTTCCGTTCCGATGATCCTCTGGCAACCATCGCCAGTGACTTCACCCGCATGATGCGTGTCACCTACGACATGACGATCACGGCGGGGGAGGTCTACTTTGCCGGTGAGGCGCTGCCCGAGACGCGAAAGAATCTCTACAAGATCGACATCGAGGTGAACCGCCTCCAGAGAAGCGTCCGGAAGCGACTCGTCGCCCATCTCTCCATGCCCGGCAACGAGCGCGACGTCCCCCACTGCCTGGCACTCATGAGCCTCGTCAAGGACGTCGAGCGTCTGGGCGATTACGCGAAGAACCTCTCGGAGATCAGTGAGCTGCATCGCGGTCCACTTCCCGAAGATGAGATTTCAGGCGAACTGCGGGAGATTCGAAGAGTCATCGAGTCGTCCTTCGCCGAGTCGGTCGAAGTCTTCGCGGAGTTCGACCGTGAGCGCGCTCTCGGTCTCGTCCAGCAGGGACGCGACACGACCCGTCGCTGCGACGTACTGCTCGACGAGATCGCACGTTCCGACTACGACACCAGCACGACGACCGCGCTCGTCCTCGGATCGCGCTACTACAAACGGATTGCCGCACACGTTCTCAACGTCCTCAGCGCGGTCGTCATGCCGCTGCACAAGCTCGACTACTACGACGAAGATTCGCTGTCGATGGCCGAGGACTGAGGCTGGCGCGGGAGCTCGATTGCCGTCCCTTGCTCGGGTCTCTTCGGCGTGCTACTCATCTGGAGATCGTCGCGCCCATTTCTCCCACCTTCGAGACTATGCCAGGCGTCACCCCGAGCGGGAGGGTGGGCGGGCATGCGAGGGGCCTGGCAGGCTGGCGTACTCCGTAACCCGTTAGGGCTGGCGAGTGCGGCTGCTTCGACTCTCCAGGATCGGGAACTCAGTCGAACAGCTTTGCAATCGCCAGTGCGATCGGCCGCGGCGGCGTAGCGTTCCGGTTGGTGAGCACGGCGACGGTCAGACCGGTTTCGCGGTTGCGAATGATGACGTTGCGGAAGCCGCGGGTCTCGCCGGAATGCCACACCGTCGGGCCGGTGATCCGCCAGCCGTAGCCGTACGACACGTCTGCCACGTCGGTTTCCGTTGCAGCAGTGAACGCCATCTGCAGAGACCCGCGCCGCAGCAGCCTCTCGTCGTGCAGTGCCGCGTCCCATTTCGCCAGGTCTTCGATCGACGAGTAGACGCCACCGTCACCCAGCACCGCACTCGTGATGCTCTGGTCGTCTCGGATCCATCGGTCGTCCTTCGCGCTGTAACCGAAGGCACGATTCGCGACCGTCGATGTGCCGTGCTCGAACGCCAACGTCCCTTCCATCCCGAGAGGAAGAAAGATTCGTTCGCGCAACAGCGATGAGAACGACGTTCCGGACGCCTTCTCCGCGATCAGCGCCAGCAGGGCATAGCCGCTGTTGCTGTAGCGATAGCTGGTACCAGGCACAAAGTACGTTCGCGCCTCCCCCTCGAGCAGGCGCAGCACATCAGCATCGCGCAACTGCACGGTCGTCCCCTCGGGGATCACCTCTTCGTAGTCGACCAGCCCGGACGTATGGCTGAGGAGATGTCGGATGGTCACCGCCTCCGTCGCCGCCGGAAGCGACGGCAACCACCTGCCGATGCGATCGTCGAGGCCCAACCGCCCATCCTCGGCAAGCAGCAGAATCGCCGCCGCCGTGAACTGCTTCGTGACCGACGCGAGCCGAAAGTTCGTCTTCGCCGTTACCGCTGTCCGCTCCTCGAGATCCGCGAAGCCATAGGCGCGCATGAGGAGCGGTTCCCCATGACGCGAAACGAGCACCGCGGCGCCAGGCACGTCGCCGTCATAGCCCTGCATCAACGCGTCGACTGACCGGCTCACGCCGTTTCCCGTCGCGCAGCCGGACAGAAACAGAAGAAGGAAAATAGACGCATGGACGAACGTTCTCATGCAGCGGGCCGATCGATCAGGATCACGACGAGTGTCTCCGGCCCGGACCTCTCCGAGCTTTACGAACCGCAGCGATCTCCTGATCGACGTCGCTCTCCGAGCGCCGCGGGACAGGACGCGACGCGATCTGATCGATCGCGGTCAGGAGGCTGAGGCGCTCCGCTTCGCTGAGCCGGCCGATTCGCTCGTGGTAGTCGGCGAGCGCTTCGCGCACGACCGCGCTCTTCGGCTTGTTGGCCCTTCGCGCAGAATTCCCCAGCCGCCGGATCGTCTGCTCATCGAGCGCAAACGTAACCTTGGTCTGAGCCATACCGTTACCATACTGCCATACCGAACGGAACGCCGAGCACGGTTCCGATGCCTGGAGCGGCGGCATCTCCGCAGCCCAGCGCGTCAGCGCTGGGTGTCCGAAGTTGGTATGGCCTCCCACACCACAGCGGTCCCGTAGCAGAGGATCTCCGCGGCGCCGGTCATCACCATCGACGTCGTGATGCGCACCGCGATCACCGCGTTGGCACCGAGCTGCTCCGCCTCGGCCACCATGCGGTCGAGTGCCTGCTCGCGCGCTTCGCCCATCAGCTTCGTGTACTCGACCACCTCACCGCCCACTACGTGGCGCAGGACGGCCTGCAGGTCACGACCGATGTGCCGCGCCCGGATCGTGTTCCCCCGCACGACACCGAGAACCTTGAGGATGCGTCCGTGGGGAAGGGTCTCCGTCGTACTGATGATCATTTGTCCACGTCCTTGTAGCGTTCGGTTTTCCACGCACGGTATTGCTGGTGTGTGATCGCGACGAGCAGCAGCACCAGGCCGATGAGGAGTGCACTCCCGCCGAGCCACTCAGGTGTCAGCTCCGCCGTCTGAGCCCAACGGACCACCGCGAGAGCGGCCCACATCACGGTGCCGGCCACGATGAGCAGCCACCCGACGGGCGCTGTGAGACGGCGGTGCACTCCACTCCAGAGATCTTTTTCGCTTCGACTGATCTGCATGTCCTGCATCGCTCCTTTCAGTTTGCGCACGATCGATAGCTCGCGTGCGCATTCGGTGCATGTCTCGAGATGCCGATCGACTTCTGCCGTCGTGACGCGATCGAGCTCGCCGTCCGCATAGGCGCTGAGCTGTTCGCGTGGATGTGTCGTCATCGCAGGGCTCCTTCGATTGCCTGACCATGTTTCTGCAGCGCGCGTCTCAGTGCTGCACGTGCGTGGTGAAGCCGGCTGGCCACCGTTCCGGCCGGAATGTTCATCGCCGCCGCGATCTCGGCATAGCTCAACTCCTCGATCTCCTTCAGGACGAGGATCTCTCGGTGCTCCGGGGAGATCCGGCCGAGAGCGGTGCGGACGGCATCGCCGAGCTCTTCCCGCTCAAGCCCGAGCTGCGCCGTCGGCTCGGTCCAGAGGCTCGGGTCGACGGACTGCTCGCTCCATTCGGCGACCGCAGGCCGGGGCGCGCGCAGCAGATCGCGGCAGTGGTTGCGGAGAATCGAGCGGAACCACGGCCCGAACGTGCTCCCCTCGCGCAGACGTCCGAGTGAGCGGAAGGCTTTCACGAAAGCCTCCTGCACCGCATCCGCCGCATCGTCGACGTTGCCGAGCAACGCCTCGGCGATCGCGAGCGCCGGCCGCTGATGCGTCCGCACGAGCGACTCGAAGCTCGCCGTGCTTCCCCGCCGGCAGCGCTCAATCAGTTCCCGTTCGATCTCGACGTCCACAACCTACAGAACGAGAGAGTGTATGGAGTTCTTCAAATGAAATGTGACTCGGGCTATCGGTGCGGTAGAAATTCCTGCACCTGCGATGTCGGTGCTCCCGGCTTCGTGTGAGGGGGCTCCCACGCACCACCACCACCGATCCGCACGCACGCGACTACTCCTCGACCAAATAGTCGGAATCGACGCGTCTGATCTCGTACGTCGTTTTCGTCGTCACGCCCACCCCGAAGTCGATCATGTAGTACGTGAGCGAGCGAGGAGGCGAAGGACAAGGAGAAGGCGCTGGCGGGGTTCCTCGGGTTCCTCGGATTTCCTTCGCGGTTCCATGAAGCCGGCCTAAAGCAGGGAAGTTTGTCGCTGGGGCGCATCCTCTGGATCATCTCGGCTCCGGGGAGTAGGAGTAGAATTCCTCCTCATGACGTCCCGAGCGCTTCGAAGGAGCCCGAGCTGTTGCCGGGCTGCCGGGAGTCTCAGAAAGACGTGAGCTGACAGGACGGCGTTTTTCAGTTTCTTTTCTCCACGACCCGCGCCACAGCCGGGTCGTTTGCGTTCCACGAAGGAGCGAGCTATGCACGGCAGAATCTACGACAGTATCACGCAGTTGATCGGCAACACGCCGCTGGTGCGGCTCAATCGGGTCGTTCCGGAGGGGGCGGCGGAAGTCGTGGTGAAGATCGAGGCGTTCAACCCGCTTTCATCGGTCAAGGATCGGATCGCGATCTCGATGGTCGAAGAGGCGGAGAGGGCGGGGGAGATCGCGCCGGGGGCGACGATCGTGGAGGCGACGAGCGGCAATACCGGAATCGGGCTCGCCTTCGTTGCCGCGGCGAAGGGATACCGCTGCACGCTCGTGATGCCGGACACGATGTCGGTCGAGCGGCGGAAGTTGCTTCAGGCGCTCGGCGCGGAGCTCATCCTGACGCCCGGACCGAAAGGCATCAAGGAAGCGCAGCGGGTCGCGGGCGAGTATGCAGAGAAGACTCCCGGCTCCTGGCTCTCACGCCAGTTCGAGAATCCGGCGAACGTGAAGGTTCATCGCGAGACGACGGCTCGCGAGATCGTGCAGGACACCGGCGGCCGGCTGGATGCCTTCGTTGCAGGGGTCGGGACAGGAGGGACGGTGTCCGGGGTCGGCGCAGTCCTGAAGAAGGAGTACCCGAACGTCATCATCGCCGCGGTCGAACCGGTCGAGTCGCAGGTGCTCAAGGGTGGGACGCACAGTCCTCACAAGATTCAGGGAATCGGCGCCGGCATTATCCCGGACATCTATGACGCCTCAGTCGTCGACCGGATCCTCGATGCCGGACACGACGAGTCGGTCTCTTACGCACGCCGTCTGGCGAAGGAGGAGGGGATCTTCGTCGGAATCTCTTCGGGCGCCGTCGTCTGGGCGGCAATCGAGCTTGCAAAAGAGCTCGGGCCGGGCAAGAGAGTCGTGGCGGTGCTTGCCAGTACGGGCGAGAGGTATCTCTCGACGCCTCTGTTCGAGTTCACCGATCTGGTGAACCAGCCGGCGACCACGCCACAGATGCTCGCCGCGCAGGAGGCTGAAACGGGCAAGGGGTAAGGAGAAGGCCGGCAGAACGCCGGCCTTCTCCATCCGGACGTCAGGAGATACCCTCGGGGTGGTCCTGTCAATGAACAACGCGACGAAGGAACGATGAAGGACCCCTTCATCGGCGACCGGGCAGAATGCACCGCCCCACCCACCCTTCCGCGCGATGAGGGGGTCCTTCGACCGTCCTCCACCCGGGGCCATTGGGGCGTTACCTGGAGTTAAGGCCTCAGGTCGTCGAGAGACCGGCTGAGCTCATGGAAACTCAATGCCGGAACGGAGTGCAGTACGGATCTTCCGCCTCGCATTCCGCGAATTCGAACTGGATGGTCGTGTGGACGATCCGGTGCTCGCGAGCAAGCATGGCATTGACTTCGTCGAGCAGTCGCGCGGTGCTCCTCAACGGTACGTCACCCACCATCAGGTGACACGAGAGCGCAGAGCTCGACGGTCCGATCGCCCAGATGTGAAGGTGATGAACGCCATGAATGCCCTCGATGGAGCCGAGCGAGGCGATGACCGCCTGGGGGTTGATCCCGGCGGGTGTTCCCTCGAGCAGCAGGTTGACCGACTCCCGCAGGATGCCGTAGCTGGTCCAGAGAATCAGCAGCCCGATGAGAACGGACACGGCCGCGTCCCAGACTGCCGACCCTGTGACATGGATCAGCAGTGCGGCAACGATGATCCCGGCCGAGGAGGCGGCGTCTCCGATCATGTGCATCATTGCGCCGCGTACATTCACGTCGTCGCGGCTTTCTCTTACGATCAGGAGCGCGGTTCCGCTGTTGACGATCAAAGCGATCGTCGCCGCGATGAGCATCGCCGGCATGTGAACGTCGCGCGGATCCTGGAACCGTTCCCATGCTTCGCTGAAGATGAAGAGGGCGAACGCGGCGAGAAGCCCCGCATTGATGAATGCCGCGAGCACGCCGGCTCGCTGATAGCCGAAGGACTTTTCGCTGGTGGGTGGTCGCCTCTCCAGACGGACGGCAAACAGTGCGATCAGCAACGCGGTGACGTCTGCAAGATTGTGAAGGGCGTCGCCGATCAGCGCGAGCGAGCCGGCATAAATGCCCGCCCAGAGCTCCCCGATCACGACCAGCGCATTCGCGGCCGTTGCGATCACCAGCTTGCGCGAGATGGTGATGTTGCGCGCGTGGGCGTGGGAGTGATTGTGCGAGTGCCCCATCAGTACCCTGAAGATCCGCTTCGATTCAGCGGGCCGGAACGGCGATTCGACGCGTCAGCGTGTCGACTTTTCGACCTTCTTCGACTTCGCTGCTACCGCCTCGGCCATCGAGCCACGCTGCTCTTTCAGACGAGCTGACAGCTCCGGATCTGACGCCGCGATGATCTGCGCCGCGAGGATGCCGGCGTTTCGTGCTCCGCCGATTGCCACGCTCGCTACAGGAATGCCCGGGGGCATCTGGACGATGGCGTAGAGCGCGTCGAGTCCCTGCATCGCGCCGCTGGCGAGCGGAACGCCAATGACGGGCCTCGTCGTGAACGAGGCGACGACTCCCGGCAGATGGGCAGCCATCCCCGCACCGGCGATGAACACGGCCGCGCCGTTCGTTTCCGATTCCGTGATGATCTGCTTCGCACGCTCGGGGCTTCGGTGTGCAGATGCGACGGTGAACTCGTAGGGAACGCCGAGCTCGTCGAGGGCCGCAGCCGCCTGCGACATCACTTCAGCATCCGAATCGCTCCCCATCACGATGAGGACCCAGGGTCTCGTCACCTCAAACCTCCATCAATCGTTGTCCCGGTCACGAAGGTCTTCGCCCCGGAAAGGCCAGGCGTCACTCCGCGGCGGCCTTGCGTGCCTCGAGCACACGATAGCCGATGTCGTGCCGGTACCGGGCGCCCTCGAAGCGGACGCCGGGGGCGGCCGCATAGGCTTTCGCCAGCGCCTCGGAGAGGGTGGTGGCACGAGCGCAAACGCTTACCACGCGACCGGCCTGGTTCACCAGCTTCCCGTCACGGCGCACAACACCCGCGTGGAAGATCACGACCGATTCGTCGGTCACGGGATCGAATGTGACCTCCTGGCCCTTTAGATGGTCTTCCGGGTAACCCTCTACCGCTACGACCACGCAGACGGCTGCCTCTTTTTTCCAGTTGAGCTTCGTCTCACCAAGGTTGCCGCGAGCCACTTTCAGGCAGATGTCTGCAAGGTCGTCATCCATCCGGAGCATCTGGACCTGAGTCTCAGGGTCGCCGAAACGGCAGTTGTACTCGAGGACTTTCGGGCCCTCGGGTGTCAGCATCAGCCCGGCGTAGAGGACACCCGTGTACGGACGGCCCTCCGCTCCCATCCCCTGAATGGTCGGCAGGATGACGGTCTTCATGATCTCTGCAGCCGTCTCGCCGCTGAGAACCACGGCGGGCGAGTGAGCACCCATGCCTCCGGTGTTCGGGCCCGTCTCACCGTCGAATGCCTTCTTGTAGTCCTTGGCGGGCGCGAGAGGGAGGGACTTCTTCCCGTCGGTGATGACCATGAAGGAGACTTCTTCTCCGGTGAGGAACTCCTCGACGAGAAGTCGTGGGGTGGTACCGAACTTTTTCTCCTCGAAGACCATGCTGACGAACTCGTCGGCTTCGGATTTCGACTCGGGGATCACGACGCCCTTGCCGGCAGCAAGGCCATCGACCTTCAGCACGCACGGGAGGCCCATCTGTTTGAGAGCGGCCTTCGCCTCATCGCTCGAATTGCAGGAGATCGCGCTGGCAGTGGGGATCGAATACTTCCGCATGAAGTCCTTCGAGAAGACCTTCGATCCCTCGAGCTCGGCTGCCAGACGGGTGGGACCAAAGACGCCGAGCCCACGTTTCTGGAACTCATCGACGATACCGAGGGTCAGGGGGAGCTCGGGGCCGACGATGGTCAGGTCGATCTTGAGCTTCTCGGCAAAATCAGCCAGCTCGATGATGTCGGCGACGCCTATCGGGACACAATCGGCAAGTGCCGCGATCCCGGCATTGCCCGGTGCAGCGTAGAGCTCACGGACCAGCGGCGACTGTTTGAGTTTCCAGCAGAGCGCATGTTCCCGCGCACCCTGCCCCACGACGAGAACTCGCATGTCCTGCGATTGTACACGCTGACGGCTCGCCTGGTCCCCTCGGGAAGTGGGAGGGCTCCCTAGACGTTTCCGGGACAGCCCCCGTAGTAAAGGGCACAATGTCCGCGGAACTCCGCCTGATGATACCGACGACCCCAGCCGTCGAGCCTGATGACCGTCAGCTGGTACAGACGGTTCGCGAGGGTGATACCGACGCGTTCGAGACGCTCGTCCGGCGGAAAACGGCCAAAGTGTATGCGCTCTGCTACCGGGTCATCGGAAATGCCGAGGATGCCCGCGACATCTCGCAGCTGGTCTTCATCAAGCTGTGGGAGAACCTCGAAAAGTACGATCCGCAGTATGCGTTCGATACCTGGCTCTACCGCATGGTCACGAACGTGGCGATCGACTTCATGAGGAACCGGCAGTCGCGCGAGAACGCCGTCAGCTCGAGCCTCAGACTCGTCCGGACGTCCGCGGATGCCGAGCAGGGGCTGATTCTGCAGCGGAAAGAAGTCGAGACGGTGTTCGACGAGGTCTCCACCGTTCTCTCCCCGAAACAGAAGACCGTTTTCGTGATGAACCAGATGGAAGATCTGCCGTCGGCCGAGATTGCAAAGATCCTCGGGTGCCGTGAGTCGACCGTCCGGAACCATCTGTTCAACGCCCGGAAGCTGATGCAGCAGCAGCTGCAGAAGCGGTATCCGGAGTACGCGCAACTCTGGAGGGATCGATGAGCAACTGCGAGACCTTCCAGAGCCGCTTCGCCCCCGGTACTGAAGATGCCACGCTGCTGGATCATCTGCGCGCCTGCGACCGCTGCCTCGATTTCGCGGCTGCTGCCGACCCTGACGTGATGTTCCGGGCACTCGGCGGCGGCGACCTCGTGCCTCCGGGGGGTGTCGATGCATTCGTCAGCGACGTGATGCGTCAGGTGCGTGTCCGCGAAGCGGAAACCCGTCTCATGCCGCCTCGGATCGTGAGCTGGCCGCGTCGTCTGGCCATTGCAGCGACGCTCGTCGCCGGCATCACCGGAGCGACGCTTTATCACCGCGCGACGACGATCGCTCCCGGGTTCGACCTGGCGCCGATCGCACGGGCAGAGAGGCAGGCGGCCTTCACCCTGACCACGAAGCCCGTTGTTGAAACCTATGAATCACGAACTGCGACGATCGTCGAAGTTCCGGCCGAAGGGTCGGACGATGTGAAGATCGTCATGATCTTTGACGAAAGTCTCCCGGTGGATCTATGAAGCCCATTGTCATCACGCTGCTTGCCGTGCTCCTGGTCTCGACACCGCTTCTGGCGGATGCCGCCGACCCCGGGCAGACCCTCTCGGTCCGAACCTTCCAGCTTCGCCACAAGCAGGCTGAAAAAGCTGCCGGTGTCATCAAACCGTTCATGAGCGCGGAGGGATCGATGTCGATGCAGGCGTCGAACAACGCGCTGGTCGTGACCGATCTGCCGGAAAACATGAAGAAGATCGCCAGCGCGCTGGCCGACTTCGACGCTGCGGCGCAGTCGCTGCAACTGTCCATCCGACTGGTTTCCGCCGGTCGCGGAGCCGAAGGGCGGGTCGCTCGCGATCTTAGCGATATCGCTCCGAAACTCGCGCTGCTCCGCTACAACACACTCGACAGCGTCGGCGCGGCCGACGTGAACGGCCAGGAAGGCGAGCCGGGTCTCGTCGACCTCAACGGCTATCGTGCGGACTTCCGTTTCGGCGAGTACGACCCAGCCAGTGATTCCGTGCAGCTCAACGACTTCAGACTCCTGCGGCGCGAAGGCGACCAGCTCTCACAGGTGCTGAAGACTACCCTCAATCTCAAGCTCGGCCAGACCGTAATCCTTGGTGCCACGAGACAACCAGACAGTCAACGGGCGCTGATGATCGTCATAACCGCGAAGCGCTGATCCAGACCAGCGCAAATCTCCTACTTCGAAGGGCGCGGCGCACACAGCTCACCCCGTGCGTCGCGCCCACCGGCCGGGTCAGGCACTCCGTGAGGCGAACCACTCCTCGACCTCCTCCACCGTCCTGGTGTTGAAGATCTGCTTCTTCCCGAGGCCTCCCTTCCGCGCCACCCAGGTACCTGTAATCGACGCGTCGTACTCACGTGTCGAGTGTGCGTCGGGGTGAATGCTGAAGGTGACTCCCCGATCGGCCGCGCGACGCAGATAGCGCCAGTCGACGTCGAGGCGCCGCGGGTTGCCGTTGATCTCGATCATGACTCCACGCGCAGCCGCTTTCTCGAAGATCCGGTCGTAGTCGACGCTGTAGCCTTCGCGTGAGAGCAGAAGGCGGCCGGTCAGGTGCCCGATGAACGTAACGTGCCGGTCATCGATCGCGGTGAGGATCCGTTCGGTCATCTCGTCGCGATCCATCTTGAAATGGGAGTGCACCGACGCGACGACGAAGTCGAAACTCGACAGCACCCCTGCGCCATAGTCGATCGAGCCGTCGGCGAGGATGTCGGCCTCTGTGCCGCGGAAGACACGCATCGGCGCGACCTTCTTCGCCTCCCTGCGGATCTCTGCCTGCTGCTGCTTCAGTTGCTCCTCGGTGAGGCCGCCCGCGTAATGCGCGTTCTTCGAGTGATCGGAGATCCCGACGTACTCCCAGTTCCGCTCCTGTGCTGCAGACAGCATTTCGAAAACCGAGTTGCGGCCGTCAGACCAGGTCGTGTGTACGTGGAAGACGCCGCGAAGGTCCGATGGCTCGACGAGCCGCGTTCGTTTCTTTCTCGCGAGATCGTCGCCGTTCTCACGCCGTTCGGGGACGATCGGCGGGATATCGGCGGCGCGGAAGATCTCCTGCTCTGACCGGCTCGCGGGGATCGGCCCGCTCTTCTCTTCGAAGGCTGCGACGAACTCGCTGCTGCCAGTCGTTCGGAACACGGTCGATCCGAACTCCTTCGCCGTGGTGAGATGGACGAGGACGGGGACCTCTCCTCGTGCGATACCTCTCCACGTGCCCGGTTCGATCTCCTCGAGGTCCGCAAGCAGTGATCCGAGGCGGCCGGCCAGGTTCGCAGAAGCCTTCGTCGCGACAACGAGGTTGACGTTACGGATCACCTCGAGACGCCGCCGCACGCTGCCTGTGACTTCTACGGACTCCACGCCCTCGAGCTCCGACAGGCGCTCGCGCAGCAGCTCACCGATCTCGATTCCGACCGGCAGGAGGAACTGCGACTCGCGCATCCGTGCGAAGGCGATTCCCTGCAGAAGCTGCTCGCTGGTCTTCGAGCCGAAGCCTTTCAGCTTTGCGAGACGCCCGTCACGCGCGGCCTCCTCGAGCTCGTCGATGCTGGCAATGCCGAGCTCCGCGTGGAGCATGCCGATCTTCTTGAGTCCGAGACGTGGCACTCGAAGCAGGTCGAAGATTCCCGGAGGGTAATGACTTCGGAGCTCGTCGAGATAGGCGGAGGCGCCGGTGCGTACGATCTCCGAAATCGTTTCGCCGGTCCCCTTCCCTACGCCCGGAACGTCAAGCAGGCGGCCGGTTTCGACCAGCTCGAGGACGTCCGCCTCCTGCGACTCGATGGCGCGCGCAGCTTTCTCGAATGCGCGCGCTTTGAACGGATTTGCATCGCTCAGTTCGAGATAGCGGGAGATCTCGTCGAGCATCCTGGCAACGGTGAATTTGTCCATGGTCTCCAAACGCGGCGACGGTGATTATCGGAACGCGCAGGATACCGCGCCCGGGGTCTGAGATACTTGGCCACGATGCAAGCACGTGACCGTCTCGTCGTTGCTCTCGACGCCTCCACGCGGGATGAGATCCTCCGGCTCGCCGATGCCCTGCAGGGTGTCGCCGGCGTGTTCAAGATCGGGCTTCAGGCCTTCATCGCCAACGGACCATCGATCGTCCGGGAGATTGTCGGCCGGGGAGAGAACGTGTTTCTCGACCTGAAGATCCACGACATTCCGAATACAGCGGGCCATGCGGTAGAGGAGGCAGCCTCGCTGGGGGCGTCGATCACGACCGTTCACGCGGCGGGGGGCGATGCGATGCTCCGCGCCTGTGCAAATGACTCTCTCCTGGTACTCGGGGTGACGGTGCTCACGTCGATCGACGAGGCAGCGGTGCACCGGATTGGTTTCGCAGGGACGGTCCTGGATAACGCAATTCGGTTAGCGCAAATGGTGCAGGATGCGGGGTTGGACGGAGTCGTAGCCTCTCCGCACGAGATCGAATCGATTCGGAATGCGTGCGGGGAAGGCTTCGTGATTCTGACGCCGGGAATCCGCCCTGCCGGCGGAGATGTCGGTGATCAGCGCCGGACGATGACGCCACGCGATGCTGTAGCAGCGGGAGCGGATTACATCGTTGTCGGGAGGCCGATCACGAGTGCGGCCGACCCGAGGTCGGCCGCACTGAGAATCGTTGAGGAGATGGTCTGAATCAACGGGCCGAGCGACGGCGCGGCACGCTGCAGTTCTTTCCAGGGCCCTCGAAGAAGAGCCGCTTGCTGGCGAACTGCCGGCGGTTTCCAAGCAGGTCGGTTGCAATCGCGCGGAGGTTGTACTCGCCGCGGGCGGTCTGGTCGAGATTCACATTGATGCGCCACGGAGTGACCGGAACGCTCGAAGAGACGTCGTTCCGGGCGGGACCGCCGACGGTTGCAGAGCCGAGCGGCTGGTTGTCGAGATAGAGCTCGACGTTGATGATCCGCTGCTGGCCTGCGACCCAGCCGTGGACTTCCGAACCGTTGCAGGTCAGATGGAACGGGCTTTCCAGCTCGATGCGGCCGGTGACGACACCACATGCGCCCCAGCTCTGCACGCCGGTGCGTTCTCCGATCACGTAGACGTAGCCACCGACGGCGACCGGGTTGTGCTTGACCTCGTCGTCGGTGATGAAGGTGACGTCTTCGTAGATTCTCTCAGCGGAGCCTTCGAGAAACGGAACGCTGAAGTCGAAGACGTCGAAGGCGATCGTTCTTGCCGGACGCCGGGTCAGCGGGTTCATCTCATCGATCATCGTGATGAGTTGGTCGTTGGCGGTGTCGTACCAGGCCGTTCTGTTGAAGCGGATCGGGTTGACACGGTCGATGGTGAGATAGGACGGAATCGACAGGTACGAGGTGCTCAGGAAGTACGGGGATATCCCCGGCTGCACGTGGTAGACGTTGATGGCCTGGTCGTTCCCTACCGCCAGAAAATCAGCTCCATTGCTGACGAGCCATTTGCCCGGGTTGGCGACGTTCGACAGACGAACCGGCGTGGCGGCGTTCGTGATGTCGAACGCGACGAGCGCCTGTTCGGAGACCGCGATCAGGTTGCCATGATTGAACGAGATGTCGTTGAAGCCGCGATAGAGAGCGTGCGCGCCCGATGAGATGGAGCCCAGCTTCACCGGAGCCGTGCGGACCGAGATGTCCCAGAGATCGATTGCGTTGACGCAGTTGGTCGCGCCGGGGCGTGGGTAGCAGGACATATCGGTCGACGGGAAAAGGCCCGCCAGACGATTCCCGTTCACCGCGATTCTGCGGTAGTGAAGACCGGCAGTTCGGGAGATCAGAATCGGGGCGTTACCACCTGCCTGGACGTTGCGAAGATCGTAGATCTCCAGGCCGGTCTCGCCGCTCACGTAGAGGTACCCCTCGGAGAAGGCGACGCCTCCCTCGGATTCCCGCGGCGCGAGTGAGGCAATGTAGTCCTCCCGTGCGACGCTCATGTTCCCGACGCCATTGACGACGAATGTCGTCAGCACCTGGCCTCGCAGAGCGAACACGAGCGAGCCGTACCGGAAGACTCCGTGGGGAGAGAGACCGAACTCGGTTACTGACGGAGCGGTGTCAGCCAGAGAGAGTGGGCACTCCGCCCGGAAGTGATCGGCGGCCACGCCGAAAGTGGAGAGAAGAATTACGACGACCAGAGCGATCCGTGACCAAACGCGCATACAAGCCTCCCAGAAACACACCCGTGACGCCGCGGGCTCAGCATGGCTCGAGGCGTCTCACCGATACGCGGATCACCGCGCGACCTGAGGTCTCGCGGTCCCGCTCAAAGAGCTGATCGATTTCGTCTAAGCAGCCAAGTGTGTAACAAATCAGTACTTTTTTGCAAGGAGGAGAGTCTCAGGGTTGCTTTCTGCTCGTGTATCATGGGTGGCACAGCCTTCAGGCACACACGGACGGAAACAGTTCCTCGCTGTCGAGTGTTCTGGGGGCCGGCAGGTTTCCGATGCTCGACGGACACGTTCTGGTTCTGAATCGCGTTTTTCAGGCCGTGCAGATCACGTCGGTGCGACGTGCGCTGACGCTTCTGTACAAGGGGCAGGTTCGCGCCGTCGATTCGGAGTACCGCACCTACGACTTCGACAACTGGGCCGACATCCCCGTCCAGGCCGACGACCACTATGTCGTGACCCCCAGCCGTAACATTCTGATTCCTCATGTCGTGCAGCTCCTCGTGTTCGATCGGCTGCCGCGACAGGAAGTGAAGTTCTCCCGCGGCAATATTTATCTCCGCGATCTGAACCGTTGCCAGTACTGCGGCCGGAAGTTCTCCTCGTCAGAGCTGTCGCTCGACCATGTCATTCCGATCTCGCGCGGCGGCAAGTCGACGTGGGAGAACGTTGTCTGCGCATGCCTGCCGTGCAATGTGCGGAAGGGCAACAAACTTCTGCACGAGTCAGACATGCGTCTGAGGCGGCAGCCGCAGCGACCCAGATGGCACCCGCTGCACCGCCTTCAGGGAAGGGTCTATCCCGAGATCTGGAAGAACTTCCTCGATGAGGCGTACTGGAACGTCGAGCTCCGCGAGTGAGCGCTCTGCATCACGCCTGAGCTCGCTGACGCAACGCGCGGCGCACTCCGCGTCAGCCGAGCGGGACCACTTCTTGCTAAGTCATCCGTTGTGTACGAAGTGAAGTGGATGAGCGCGCCTGAAGCGGAGCAGTTGTCATGACCCTGGTGAATTCGCTGTGCGCCGAGATCAGCGTGTTTCAGGGCGTGGGGGAGTCGACCGGAATCGTCGTGGAGCGCAGAGCCATCCGAGGCAAGAAAGGCCTCTGTAAGAGCATGCGCGACCTCTCGATCAAGTCGAGAGTCCTCGGTGATGGCTACTACTACATCCCGATCGATCTCTGGCCCAAGGCAAAGGAACCGGTCGTTGTCCATCGGCAGGACTGGACGGTCATAAGCTCCATTCCCCGGACGACTCGGACGAGAAAACGGGCGAAAGCGACCCCCTGACTTTCGGCGCGTTTTCCAGGCGCGTGTTGATCATTGTGGGTCGCGCGGCCTCGCGCGATCCCCGTCGGCCTCCGGCCGGCGGTGGGCTTTGCAGGTGCAGACAGACCCATGAGTCGAAGGCGCATCAATGGGTCTCGACATTCTCCTGAGCGCCACCGATGGCGAGCCGCCATCGGCGAGGCGCGAGCCGCGCGACCCCCTCGGCTTCGCTGACCTCTCTTCAGGTATGGCCCATGCAGTGTTGCGGTCGCCAGAATACGAATTGGAGTGGTGACTATGAAGGTCTTGAGATTTGCACTGATCGCCGTGTTCGTTGCACTGCCTGTACTCGGCCAGGACGAAGAAGGTCCGGCGCAGGCCAGTGGCGCCGGCGTCGACATGACGGGCAAGGGGTATACAGCGGCGTATGTGATGGAGGTCTCGACGGGCAGGGTGCTGCACGCCGAGAACGAGCACATGCCGCTGCCGACGGCGTCGATGGCAAAGATGATGACGCTGTTGATCGCGATGGAAGAGATTCGCGAAGGGAGGCTGAAACCGGAGGAGTTCGTGACGGTGTCGCCCCGTGCGTCACGGATGGGAGGCTCGCAGGTTTACTTACGTGCTGGCTCGCGGTGGCCGATTCACAACATGATCATCGCCGTGAAAGTTCAGTCGGCGAATGATGCGTCGACTGTTCTGGCCGAGAAGATCGCCGGCTCGAATGAGAACTTCGCCGTGCTGATGAACGAACGTGCGAAAGAGCTCGGTCTGACGCACTCCACCTTCTACGATCCGCATGGCCTTCCCAACAGCCAGAATCCGAAGCAGATCAACACGATGTGCCCCCATGATCTCGCAATCCTCGGACGGGAGCTGATGAAGGATCCGTTCATGCGCAAGCTTTCCGTCGTCGCCGAGCAGCCATTCAAGAACAACACACTCGAGCGGATCTATAACCCGAATCACCTCGTGAACCCTCGGCGAGCGAACTACATGGCCGACGCGACAGGCATCAAGACCGGCTACACCGCGGCCGCCGGTTTCTGTGTGACGGCATCGGCAAAGCGGCATGACATGGAGGTCATCGCGGTCGTCACGGGAGCAAAGACGGCAGGTGGCCCGAATGGCTCCTTTGCCAACGCATCCAGGCTGATGAACGAGGCGCTCGTGAACTATCGGATCGTCACGTCTGCCAAGAAGGGAACAGTGGTAGGTGAGGCGCAGGTCACGGGAGGTCAGGCGGAGAGCGTCTCGGCGATAGTCTCAGCCGATGCGAGTGCTCTGATGCGGCGTGGCGAGGAAAAGAACGTCAAGCTGACGTTCAACGGCATTCCGGTTGCTGCTCCGGTGAAAAAGGGTCAGAACGTCGGCACGGTCATCGTACAGTCGGGTAACGAGACGATCGCGAAGATTCCAGCCGTGGCTGCCGCTGATGTTCCGAAGCAGCAGTGGTGGCGCGCGCTCTGGCCGTTCTGACGTCAGCAGTCCCGCGTTAGCCGTTTCGCTCCTGTGAACGGTTGCGCGGGACTGCACCAGGCGCGGTACCATCAGAGCCGACGATCGGAGGCAACATGGCCAAAGGCAAGAATCAGCGTAAAGAAACGAAGAAACCGAAGAAAGACAAGAAGTAACGCTCGCTATTCGAACACCACTCTGCGGCCCTCGATGCGCCAGCGCGTGGTCGCGAGTTTCTCGAGTGCTTCGACGTAGGCCTGGTGTTCCTGTTCGAGAATCCGTGCCGACAGCGACTCCGCGGAATCGCTGTCGCGCACCTCGACTGCCCGCTGCACGATGATCGGACCTCCGTCGAGCGTCTCATCGACGAAGTGAACCGTGCAGCCGGAGATCCTGACCCCGTAGACGAGCGCCTGCGCCTGTGCATCGACACCAGGAAACGCCGGAAGCAGCGACGGGTGGATGTTCAGAATCCGGTTCCGGAAGGACTCGATGAACGAAGGACTGAGAAGCCGCATGTAACCGGCCAGCGCGACGAAATCGGGTCGCGCCTCCTTCAGAATCTCCTGCACCGCAGTTTCGTGAGCCTCACGGGAAGGGAAAGTCTTGTGATCGACGACATGAGTGGGGAGACCAAGTTGCTGCGCCCGCTCAATTCCCGGAGCAGAGGGACGATTCGATACGACGCAGACGATCGTTGCGTCGAGCCGTTTCTCTTCGATCGCGCGATGAATCGCCTCGAAATTCGATCCGCGGCCTGACAGCAGGACGGCGAGACGCATCGCCTCTACTCGATCCAGGAGGCGAAGCCGGACGGCGGAGTGTCGTAGACGACCTGCCCCGATCCCCGCACCACGTTCCCGATGAAGAAGTACTTCTGGTCGATCTTCGCGAAGTGGCTCGTGATGTGATCGACCGCTTCGGTCGAGACGACCAGGACCATCCCGATCCCCATGTTGAATACGCGCAGCATCTCGTCCTTGTCGACATTCCCCTGCTCGTACAGGTAGCGGAAGATCGGCAGCACGGGCCACGCGCCAAGCTTGATCCTGGCGTCGAGCCCTCCGGGGATCACGCGCGGCACGTTGTCGGTGAGCCCTCCTCCGGTAATGTGCGCCATCGCGTGAATCAGTCCCTCGTCGACCAGGGGCATCAGCGGACGCAGGTAGGAGATGTGCGGTTGAAGGAGCGCCTCGCCTATCTTTCCGATCCCATCGACGATCGTCTGATGATCGTGCCCGAGCTTGTCGAAAAGAATCCGGCGAGCGAGCGAGTAGCCGTTTGTGTGGAGTCCTACGGAGGGGAGGCCGATCAGGACGTCTCCCTCGCGAACCTTGCTGCCGTCGATGAGTTTCGGCTCGTCGACCACGCCGAGGATGAAGCCGGCGACGTCGTAGTCGTCATCGCCGTAGAAGCCCGGCATTTCCGCGGTCTCTCCGCCGATCAGCGCGCAACCGTTCTCGCTGCACGCTCGTGCCATCCCGCGGATGACGTCGGTCATGACCGGCGGCCGCAGTTTGCCCGTCGCGTAGTAGTCGAGAAAGAACAGAGGACGCGCGCCCTGAACGAGGATGTCGTTGACGCAGTGCGAGACGAGGTCGTATCCGACCGTGTCATGAATCTTCATCGCCTGTGCAACACGAAGCTTCGTCCCCACCCCATCGGTTGACGAGACGAGAATCGGCGACGTAATCCCTTCGAACGTCCCGCGAAAGAGCCCGCCGAACGAGCCGATGTCCGACAGCACGCCCGGCGTGAAGGTGCCGCGGGCGATCCGCCTGACTTCTCTCAGTGCCTCATCCTGCGCGTCGATATCGACGCCTGAATCGCGGTAGCTCGTCACGGCGGGCGAGTATATCTGACGAGGGCCGAGGGCCGAGGGAAGAGGGGGAAGGGCCAAGGGCCAAGGGACGAGGGCCGAGGGATCATGGCGAGACCGTTCATTCGTCGCGCGAAGCGCTTTGGAGTGCGGCGGCCGCAGCCGCCGCTTTCCAGCGCGCACGACCATCCGCGAGTTGCCATCGCGCGCGTATTCGAGCAGTACGCGATCTTCGGGAGTACGCAAGCTTTGTGAAAGCGGTGGCTGCGGCCGCGCGCACTCCAAAGCGCTTCGCGCGACGACGTGGGCAGTGTGAGTCGTGTCGCGCACGAGTGCCTCGGCCGCAGCCACCCTTGCCTCTACAATGCACGCGTGGCTCAGGCACTGCTCATCTCGACGCTCATCACCATTGGCGGTCTCGTAGTTACGGTCATCAGCGGGTTTCGAGCGACACCGGTGCAGGCCGCTGATCACATCATCGTGGCGCTGGTTACCGTGGTTGTCGGCCTCTTCTCCCAGTCGATGACGATGTTCTTCTTCATCGGCACCGGCAAGGAACTGAAGGAGAAGTCGGAACAGGATGTGGATGTTGTCCGGCAGACACGATCGTTCAAGTCGCGTGTGTTCCCGGCCGCGATGTGGTCGATGACGGTGTTGATGGTTACCTTCATCATGGGCGGCGGGGTAGGGAGCGGGCGGACTCCGATCTGGCTTCACGACGTGCTCGCCGCGCTCTCGATCTTCATGTATGCCCGCGCGTACGTCATCCAGATCAGGGCGATGAACGAGAACGCGACGCTGATGGAACGCTATCTCAGCGAGTGAAGCGGTTCGCCGTTCAGCTCCTGTAGAGCACAGCTCCCCAGTGGAGACCCGACCCGAGTGCCGTAAAGCAGACGAGCATTCCGGGTTGGATCGTACCGTCCTGCAGGCACTCGTGAAAGAGGATCGGAAGCGTTCCCGCGGTGGTGTTGCCGTATCGCTCGATGTTGTGGGGAACCTTTTCGGGCGGGAGCCCGAGCTGCTTCGCAACCGCTTCCACAATCCTGAGATTCGCCTGATGGATGATCAGCAGGTCCAGAGCCGACGGGTCGATGCCGGCTGCCGCGCATACCTGCCTGACCGCCTCAGGCATTCTGGAGACGGCCTGCCGGAAGACTTCCCGACCTTCCATGACCGGAATGACGTCGCCGCTGTCGATCTGTTCCTTGTTGACGAACGGGCGCATCCGGAAGCCGGCCCCCTTGACGTACAGCGCCTCGATGTTCGAGCCGTTGGTAAAGAGACAGGAGCCGAGAATTCCCTGATCCTCGGTATCACCGGCTTCGACGACGACCGCTCCGGCGCCGTCACCGAACAGGACGGTCCTGTCGCGAATGGCGGTGTTCGCGGCGTACTCTTCAGCCGTCACTTCGCGATCTTCCCTCCCGATCATGTTGTCCCAGCCGTTCTGCCACGGCATGAAAGGCGTATGAACGTCGCCTCCGATGAGCAGGACCCGGCGATACTTGCCGCTCCTGATCAGGGAGTCCGCGAGATCGAGTCCGTAAAGAAAACCGGAACACTGCTGCCGGATGTCGAACGTCGGGATGCTTTCCGGAAACCCCATTCGCGCCTGAAGAACCGGGCCGTTGCCGGGGAAGAAGTAGTCGGGGGTCATCGTGGCGAAGATGATCGCGTCGATCTCTTCTTTCGTCCGACCGGAAGCGCGCAGGGCGCCTTCGGCTGCCATCATCCCGAGCTCCGCCGAGCCCTGTCCCGGATCGACGTACCGACGCTCAGCCACCCCGCTCCGCGTGCGGATCCATTCGTCAGAGGTGTCCATGATTCGCGCGAGCGCGTCATTGGTGACGACATTCTTCGGGATTCCGATCCCGCTTCCGGTAATGATCGAGCGCATGGAGGGTCTCGTTTCTCTGGGATGAGGGAGGGATGTTAGTACAACTGGTGGCGCGCCGCAGCCCGGCATCCTTTGTTTCCAACGACATCGTCACCACGTAGCGCCGTAGGCGCGGTTGACCTTAGCCCAGGACGGAGTCCTGGGAAAACGTCCGATCAGAAACAGTCCCGTAGGGACGATTGAACGCACATCTCAATCGTCCCTACGGGACTTCCATTCGATCGCAAGGTACCCAGGACTGGCGTCCTGGGCTAAGTTCAACCGCGCCTACGGCGCTACTCGATGGTGACACCTTCTGCGCGGCACCGCGCTGCACTCACGCTTCGTGTGTCGCCGTCAAGGCAAACAACTCCTCGGGCGAGAACTGATACTTCCGGCCACAGAACTGGCAGGCGACCTCCGTCCCACCTTCCTCGATCATCTCCAGAATTTCTTCGCGGCCGAGAAGTGCGAGTGGCGCGAGGGCGCGATCGCGGGTGCAGGAGCAGGCGTAGTTGACTGGTATGGGGTTGCCGCTGTCGATCTGCTTGAAGCCGGTGCCGTCCAGTATTCTGGCAACGGCCTCCTCGATCGGCATCGTCGCGAGAAGGGTGCTCAGGGAAGGTGCCTCGCGGATCCGTTGCTCCATCTCGGAGATCGCATCTTCGGGAGTGTTCGGGAACGACTGCACCACGATGCCACCTGCCGCGGCGACCCCGTCGCGCCGGTTCATGACGCCGAGAAGCACAGCGGAAGGAATCTGCTCGGAACGCATCAGGTAGCGGGTGAGATCGTTCGCGACGCCGGTTCCTGCGAGCAGGATCTGTGAGGTATACGGCTTGCCCAGCGGAGGCGTGGCGCGAATGACGGTGAGGCTGCCGGTTCCGATCGCCGTTTCGACCCGCAGGCCGATGTCTTCGGGCGTCGGGTTCGCTACGTAGCCTCTCACATTGCCGCCGGCCGTCCCGTCCGCGATGACGGTGCCGAGCGGGCCGTCGCCCTCGAAGCGGAGCGTCACGGACTGGTTCCGGACATCTTTGTCGAGCAATCTGGCGAGCAGAAGGGAGCCGGTCATCGTCCGGCCGAGGGCGTCCGCTGCCACCGGTGCCAGATCGAGGATCTCCCGCGCCGTTTCGACCGCCGTTGTCGTCTGGGCAGCGATGACGCGGAAGTGTCCCTCCGCGGCCATTCCCTGGATGATGCGATCGTTTTCGAGCATGTCGTCTTTTCTGGCCCGCGGGCCCGGGAGAAGGAAACCAGCCACTGTCCGGACTCATTTCGGCGGCTCAGAACCCGAGGAACTCCGAGGAACCCGAGGAACTCCGAGGAACCCGAGGAACTCCGAGGAACCCCTCAGCGGTCCGTGGCGGCGGACGTGCAACGCCTTCCAGGCATGCAGAAGACTCGACTGGGCCAGACCGCAGAAAATATTCCGGTGGTCGGGTTCGGCGGAATGCCGCTCTCGATTGAAGGCCGCCCGTCCGAGAAGCAGGGGCGAGAGGTTCTCCATGCCGCGATCGATGCAGGAATGACGCTGATCGATACGGCGGACGTCTACTGTCTCGACGACAAGGACATCGGTCACAACGAGAGACTCATCGCGAGCGTCCTCGATGAACGCGCAGACCGTGACGAGGTCCTCGTCGCCACGAAGGCAGGCATGCGCCGTCCCGACGGCGCGTGGACGAACGACGGAAGCCCCGCGCATCTCCGCAGCGCCTGCGAACAGAGTCTGCGTTCACTTCGCGTAGAGCAGATTTTTCTTTATCAGTTTCACGTGCCGGACCCGAAGGTTCCGTTCGAGAAGAGTGTCGAAGCGTTTGCGGAACTGCATCGCGAAGGGAAGTTTCGCTGGTTCGGATTGAGCAACGTCTCGATCACTCAGATCGAGCGGGCGAACCAGATCCTGCCGGTTGTGTCGGTGCAGAACCGGCTGAATCCCTATTTTCGGGAGTCGCTGGACGTGGCCGCCGAATGTGCGAGGCTGGGGATCACCTTTCTGGCGTACAGTCCTGTTGGCGGAGGACGCCTCGCGAAGAAGCTCCCGCGGTTCGACGTGCTCAACAGGATCGCCGCCGCCCATGGCTCCTCGGTGCATGCGGTCGTGCTCGCGTGGGTCCGGAGCCGCGGATCGACCGTCGTTCCGATTCCGGGAGCACGAACGGTCGAGCACGCAGTCGACAGCGCACGGTCGGCAGAGCTGAATCTCGACGCGACGGAGCAGGCGGCGATCGACAAAATGGAGCTCGATCGTTCGTGAAGTTGAGACCCGGCCCGCGCTTGATGGCGGGCCTCTGAACAATGGGAGACGGGCCGTTCTCGAGAGGCTGCTGCGGGATCCGTCGCCGGCGCGACTCGAGTGCAATAGCCTGCCATGACAAAAAATCACTAGCCGTCGAACCGCCATGTTTTATTCTTCGCGACGGTAAGAGGAGGCGCAGGAAAGCAATTGGCGACACGCGAATCGATCGAGAAGCAACAGCAGCAGGAGTGGAGTGTCGAAGATGCGGTAGCGCTTTACATGATCGACCGCTGGGGCGCCGGGTATTTCGGCGTTGCTCCGAACGGCGACATGACGGTGGCGCCCTTGCAGGCGAAGGGTGTCTCGGTGCCGATCATCGAGGTGGTGCGCGAGGCGCAGGAACTCAACCTGGCGGCCCCGCTGCTGATCCGCTTCCAGGATCTGCTCAGACACAGGGTGGAAGCGCTCAACCGTGCGTTCAATGATGCAATCAAAGAGCACAGCTTTCGCGGTTCCTATCGCGGGGTCTTCCCGCTCAAGGTCAACCAGCTGCGGGAGGTCGTCGAGGAGATTCTCGATGCCGGACGGCCGTTCCACCACGGAATCGAGGTCGGCTCGAAGCCGGAGATCTTCGCCGGCCTGGCCGTGCACAGCGATCCCGAATCGCTGATCGTCTGCAACGGCTACAAGGACCGCAACTACATTCGCACCGCGCTGATCGGGCGGAAGCTCGGGAAGAAAGTCATCATCGTGGCCGAGAAGGTCTCGGAGGTTCAGCTCATCACTCAGATCGCGGCGGAGTTGAATGTCGATCCCTGGATCGGTCTGCGGGTCCGCCTGCTTTCCAAAGGTTCAGGCAAATGGGCGACCTCCGGGGGAGAGCATGCGAAGTTCGGGCTCTCGACGGCGGAGATCCTCGAGGCGATCGACATCATGGAGGCGGCGGGCATGGGTTCTGCGCTCAAGCTCCTGCACTTCCACATCGGCTCACAGGTTCCCGACATCCTGACGATCAAGCGGGCCGTTCGCGAGGCGGCGATGTACTACGCGAAGCTCTACAAGGCCGGCCATAAGCTCGAGTATCTCGACGTGGGCGGTGGGCTCGCGATCGACTACGACGGCTCGCGATCGACGTTCCACTCGTCGATGAATTATTCGCTCGAGGAGTACGCGAGCGACATCGTCTACAACATCATGGATATCTGCGACGACGAGAAAGTGCCGCACCCGCACATCGTCTCGGAGTCGGGCAGAGCCACGGTCGCGCATCACTCGGTCCTCGTCGTCCAGGCGTTCGGCGCGATCGAGAAGACGCCGATCGAACCGCGGGAACTGCGAGCAGCCGATCACAAGCTCGTTCGCGAACTGATCGCGATCGACGAATCGCTCAGTTCCGAGAACGTGAACGCGGCCTGGCACGACCTGCAGCAGATCAAGGAGCAGGTCCAGACGATGTTCGAGCTGGGACTGCTCGACCTCGAGATCAAGGCGCGTGTCGAGTCGCTCTTCTGGCAGGCCGCCGAGAAGATGCAGACGATCGTCCACGGAATGGATCCGGAAGAAGTGCCGGAGGACGTCCGGAACCTGAAGATCGAGCTCGCCGACCAGCACATCTGCAATTTCTCGGTCTTCCAGTCACTGCTCGACCACTGGGCGCTCGGACAGCTGTTCCCCATCGTTCCGATACACAGGCTCGATCAGCGTCCGCAGGTCGAGTCGACTCTCGTCGATATCACCTGTGATTCCGATGGGAAAGTCTCGAAGTACATCGATCTCAACGATGTCCGCGAGACGCTGCCACTTCATGTGATCGGCGCCAACGAACCGTATTTCCTCGGCATCTTTCTCACCGGCGCCTATCAGGACATCATGGGCGACATCCATAACCTCTTCGGCCGGGTCAACGAGGTGCATGTCTTTCTGGACCACGACGAGGAGTCCGGCTTCTATATCGAAGAAGAGATTCCGGGCCAGCCGATCGGGGAGGTGCTGGCGATGACGCAATGGGACTGGCGTGACCTCGAAAAGCGGATGAAGCAGCAGATCGACGTCGCCATCAAACAGGACCGGGTGAGGCCGAACGAGGGGATGCGGCTGCTTCAGGACTACGAGCGCGGACTGAAGGATCAGACCTATCTCACGCTGGACTGAGCGGCGAGCGCGGCCGGACGGGGAGGGTGCGGTGTGTTCTTTGTCACGGATCGACGGAATCGTGCCGTGTGACGATTCGTTAGAAGATACGACAGGGAGACAAGCACATGCGTAAAACACTCGCGATCAGTCTGCTCATCCTCCTCGTCTCCGCGACGAACGCGTTCGCGGTCGGCGAGGCCAGGCTATCAGGCAAGATCATCGATGCCATCACCAAGGAGCCAATCCCCAACGCCGTCATCAAGATCGAGGCAACGGAGAAGAGAACCGTCAAAATGGAGGTCAAGACGAAGGCCGATGGCACTTATGCCGCCTTCCTCCTCGACGGGACGATCCGGTATCGCTTCTCCTTCACGGCGGAGGGCTACGTGCCGTTCGAAGAGGTGTCAAAGCTGGATATCGGGAAGCCGAATACCCGTGACATCGAGCTGTCTCCGGGGACGGTTGCAGGGAGTCTGGCGACCAGCACGATCCAGGCGGACCCGACCGTGGAGGCTTACAACGCCGGCGCTGCACTCGCAAACAGTGGAGATCACGCGGGTGCTATGGCGAAGTTCGAGGAGGCAGTTGCTGCCCGGCCCGACCTGATCGCCGGCTGGAATGCCCTCGCCAAGACGTCTCTCCGGCTTCAGAAGCATGCGCAGGCGATCTCGGCCGCGAAGAAAGCGCTCGAGTTCGATGAGGAAGATCCCGACATGTGGGCCGTGCTCTTTGCCGCCTACACGGCAACGGGAGACAAGAAGAATGCCGCGATCGCGGAGAAGAGGATGCCGGCCAATGCCTCGTCGCTCTTCAATCAGGCAGCTCGTCTGATCAACGAAGGGAAAGACTCCGATGCCGAAGCGGTGCTCCGGCAGGCGGTAACCCTCGACGACAAGATGGCTGTCGCTCACTACGAGCTGGGGATGGTCTACGTCCGCAGCGGCCAGGCGGCAGAGGCGCGGGCTTCGCTCAATAAGTATCTCGAGCTCGAACCGAGCGGCAAGGACGCTCCGACGGCCAAGGAAATGCTGAAGTACCTTCAGTAGTTGTGATCTGCGGCGGGTGATCCTGCCGCACCAAATGGTTGATGCGGCGGCGTGATAGCCGCCGCATTTTTTTTATGAAAACTCTGATCATCGGTCTCTCTCTCGTTCTCGCGGCCTGCAGCAGCTCAAAGCCATCGGTGAACATCACTCGGCCGACGGTCGAGATTGCTCAAACCAGCGGGGTGCCTCCCGCTGCCCGCCACGTCACCGGTGGTCTCCCGGTCCGATACGCGATTCGAGTCTCGAATCTCGCCGCGGAGCCGATCACCCTGCGCCAGATCTCGGTGCAATCGCTCGGGGAAGGCGCCTACACCGTGGCTTCGAACTCGCGGCCGTACAACGTCATCGTCGAGCCGAACGGGATTCAGGACATCGAGTTCTGGGCGAGCGCGTTCGTGTCGGTTGCGACGACCGTCGGTGCGAATGGTCCCGTTACGCTGCGTCTCAACTTGATCTTCGACTCGCCTCTCGGCAAGTTCGAGGAAATCGTGGTGAGGCAGGTGAACGAGCGCGCAGGACTCGGCGAATCCGGTTCGAGCTGAGCTTTATTCGAGGGGGTCGCGCGGCTCGCGCGATCGCCGATGGCGTCTCGCCATCGGCTGCGCTCAGAAGAAGGTCGACGCCCCGATGATGGGCGTTCTCCTGGGAGTGGGCTCACGTTTGGATAGTCTGCACCTGCAGAGCCCGCCGCCGGCCGGGAGGCTGGCGGGGATCGCGCGGGCCGCGCACCCCCCCAACACAGCCGCCGTCAGTTTACCGAGACCGGCTCGACATCCGGGTCATAGCCGAGGGCCGGAGCCAGCCAGCGCTCGGCATCGGCGACTGACAGCCCCTTGCGCGACGCGTAGTCGGCTACCTGGTCGGGCCCGATCTTCCCCACGGCGAAATAGCGGGCTTCGGGGTGCGCGAAATAGACCCCGCTCACCGACGCGGCCGGGGTCATTGCGTAGGACTCGGTGAGCTTCATCCCGATACGATCCGCATCGAGCAGTTGGAAGAGCGTCGCCTTCTCCGTGTGGTCGGGGCAGGCGGGATAACCGGGCGCGGGACGGATGCCGCGGTACTTTTCCGCGATGAGATCCTCCGCTGCCAGGCGTTCCTGCGGTGCGTACCACGCCTTTCGCAGATCGCTGTGGAGTTTCTCGGCGAGCGCCTCCGCGAGCCGGTCGGCCAACGCCTTCGTCATGATCGAGTTGTAGTCGTCGTGATCACGCTGGAATCGGGCAACGAGGTCGTCGACGCCGATGCCGGTCGTTACGGCGAACCCTCCGACGTAATCGGGCGTACCGGCCGGTGCGATGAAGTCGGCGAGCGCCAGGTTGTGGCCGGTGGTCGTCTCCTGCTGCTGTCGAAGGGTATGGAAGGTTGCGGCGACTTCGCGGCGCGAATCATCGCGAAAGATGATCACATCGTCACCACTTCGGTTCGCGGGCCATAGGCCGTAGACGGCATTGGCCTGCAGCAGCTGGTTCTCGACGATCTCCGCCAGCAGCTTCTGTGCGTCGTCGAAGAGCTCCTTTGCGCGCGGCTCATCGAGAATCTGCGGGTACCGCCCCTTGAGCTCCCAGGTCGAGAAGAAAGGAGCCCAGTCGATGAACGGGACGATTTCGGTCAGCGGGATGTTCTCCATCACGCGGACCCCGGTGAACGACGGAGGCTCAGGATCGAAGGCGAGCGTGGCTGCCCGCTTCCGGGACTCTTCCAGAGAGAGGATCTTCCTGTCGGTCGTGCGGGCATCCTGCGCCTCGCGCAGCCGCTCGTACTCGGAACGCGTCTGCTGCAGGAATGCGTCGCGCCGATCGGACAGGAGTGTGCTGACGACTCCAACCGCACGCGATGCATCGAGAACGTGCACCGTGGGCGAGCTGTATCGCGGAGCGATCCTGACTGCCGTGTGCAGCTTCGACGTGGTTGCCCCCCCGATGAGCAACGGTTTCGAGAAGCCGCGACGCTCCATCTCCCGGGCAACGTGAACCATTTCATCGAGTGACGGCGTGATGAGGCCGGAGAGACCGATGATGTCGACGTTCTCGCGTTCGGCCGTGTCGAGGATCTTCTCGGCGGAAACCATCACTCCGAGATCGATCACATCGTAGTTGTTGCACCCGAGTACGACGCCGACGATGTTCTTACCGATGTCGTGAACATCGCCCTTGACCGTTGCCATCAGAACTTTGCCGCGAAGCGACAGATCGCCGGCACGCGCCTTCTCTTCCTCCATGAAAGGCAGAAGGTAGGCTACTGCCTTCTTCATCACGCGTGCGCTCTTGACGACCTGCGGAAGAAACATCTTTCCCGCGCCGAAAAGGTTGCCGACGACGTTCATCCCGGCCATCAGCGGACCCTCGATGATGGACAGCCCGTTCGGGTATGTCTGCCGTGCTTCCTCGACGTCTGTCTCGACGAAGTCGGCGATCCCCTTCACCAGCGCATGCGCGAGCCGCTCCTCGACGCTGCCGTGGCGCCACGCCTCGTCTTTGGCTTCGTGGGCTTTTCCCTCTCCTTTGATGCCATCCGCGAATGACACGAGCCGCTCGGTCGCATCCGGACGGCGGTTCAACAGCACATCTTCGACGAGAGCGAGCAAGTCGGGAGAGATCTCTTCGTAGATCCCGAGCTGGCCGGCGTTGACGATGCCCATCGTCAATCCTGCCGCGATCGAGTGATACAGAAACGCCGCGTGCATCGCTTCTCGAACGACGTTGTTTCCCCGGAATGAAAACGAGACGTTGCTGATGCCGCCGCTCGCACCGCTGAGCGGATACTTCGTCCGCAACTGACGGACCGCCTCGATGAACGCCACGCCGTAACCGTTGTGCTCCTCGATGCCGGTGGCGACGGTAAGGACGTTCGGGTCGAAGATGATGTCGGAGGGTTCGAAGCCGATCTCGTTCACGAGGATCTCGTACGCACGAGAGCAGATCTCGACCTTGCGCTCCAGACTGTCGGCCTGCCCCTGCTCGTCGAACGCCATCACGATCACCGCGGCGCCGTAACGACGGCAGAGGCGAGCCTGCTGCTTGAAGCTCTCTTCTCCCTCTTTCAACGAGATCGAGTTCACGATCGACTTGCCCTGAAGACACTTCAAGCCTGCCTCGATGACCGACCACTTCGAGCTGTCGATCATGATCGGAACTTTCGAGATGTCCGGCTCCGAGACGATGAGATTCAGGAACTCGGTCATGACGGCTTCGGAGTCGAGGAGGCCCTCGTCCATGTTGACGTCGAGGATGTTCGCGCCGCCATCGATCTGCTGTCTTGCGATCCGAAGTCCTGCCTCGAGGTCGCCTTCCTTGACCAGCTGGGCGAACTTCGGTGAGCCGGTGACGTTGGTCCGCTCGCCGACCATGATGAATTCGCTGCCGCTTCCCGGCCGCACGTTGAGTGCCTCGAGACCGGAGAGTCGGAGCTGATCTGCAGGGCGGGGCGGTACCCGCGGGGGCAGCGTACTGACTGTCTCCGCGATGACGCGGATGAAATCGGGAGTCGTTCCACAACAGCCACCGACGAGATTGAGCCAGCCGCTCGCCGCGTAGTCGCGCAGTACCTCGGCCATCATCTCAGGCGTTTCGTCATAGCCGCCGAGCTCATTCGGAAGCCCGGCGTTCGGGTAGCAGGATAGAAACACTCCGGCGATCGACGAGAGCTCTTCGACGTAGGGGCGCATCTCCTCGGCTCCGAGAGCGCAGTTGATTCCGACGGCGAGCAAAGGCGCGTGACGGATCGAGTTCCAGCAGGCCTCGACCGTCTGGCCGGAAAGTGTGCGGCCCGAGGCGTCGGTGATGGTGATCGAGGCAATGATCGGAAGTCGGACACCCGTCTCCTCGAAGTACGTCTCGATCGCGAAGAGTGCTGCTTTCAGATTCAAGGTATCGAAGGTCGTCTCGGGCATCAGGATGTCCGAGCCGCCGTCGACCAGGCCGCGGGTCTGCTCGTAGTACGCGCTCACGAGCTCGTCGAAGTTCGTCGCACGAAACGATGGACTGTTCACATCGGGCGACAGCGACGCCGTGCGGTTGGTCGGGCCGAGCGAACCTGCGACGAATCGCGGGCGATCGGGGGTCGAGTGAGCATCGCAGGCGCGACGCGCAATCGCGGCCGCCGCACGGTTGATCTCATACACGTGCGACTCCAGCCCGTAGTCAGCCAGTGAGATCGCCTGGGCATTGAAGGTGTTCGTCTCGACGATGTCGGCACCCGCCTCGAGATACGCCGAGTGAATCTCCTCGACGATGTCAGGGCGGGTCAGGTTCAGAAGATCGTTGGCACCTCTGAGGTCGCGTGTATGGCCCGCAAACCGCTCTCCGCGGAAGTCGCTCTCTTCGAGCCGGTAGCGCTGGATCATCGTCCCCATCGCACCATCGAGGACGAGGATGCGGCTGGAGAGCAGGTTGCGTAGTTCATCGGTGCGATCGGGTTGTGCCATCAGATTCCCCCGGAAAAACAAAAGGCCCCGCCATCAGTGCGGGGCCGCTCGAAAACAGAACGAGACGAATGCCGGCGTCTTTAGCTTTTTTTATCCTGGTTGCAAGCGGCCCGCAAATCACTCCAGGTTGCGACACTCTACGGCCGCGCATCGGGGCTGTCAAACAGTCCGGCGAGCGGGCTCGAGCGACTCTGCGCGCGGCTCATCATCTATCATTCGCGGCCATGACCACGCCCGACCCGTTGCCCATTGCCCATACCGAACCGACCAATGCGCAGATCCTGGCCGTCTCCGAGGATCGTATCGAAGGATTCGTACGCGACCCGTTTGGAGTGATCGCGGAAAAAGCGGGACTCGATCCCGAGCTCGTGATGGAACGCATCCGGGCGATGCTTCGTGGAGGGACGATCCGCCGGGTTCGCCAGACGCTGATGGCGACGAATCTCGCAGAGGGGGCTCTCGTCGCCTGGCAGTTTCCGAACGAGAAGCTGGACGAGGCCTTCGACTTCATGTTCCAGAAAGACCCGTTCTCGGGACATGTCGTCATCCGATCGACCGACTCATCGACGCCCGGCTCGAGCTATCGACTCTGGACCACAGTCAAGGTGCCGCAGGGTTACTCCGTCGAGAAGCACTGCGCATTTCTGGCGGGACTCACGGGCGCCGATCACTTTCGCGTGATGCCGGCGAAACGGATTTTCGCGCTTGGCGTGGGCCACGTTCGCCGGAAGGGGATGGAACCGGGGAGCAAGTCGGAAGAGCTGGCCGAGGTCAAGGACACGGCGAAAGTGGAGCTGAGCGATCTCGACTGGCGTGTGCTGACCGCGCTGAAGCGCGAAGTCGAACCGGAAGAAGTATCGCGCGATCTCTGGGAAGTGCGGGCACGCGAGGCCGGCGTCCCGCTCGAAGAGTTTTACAGAGTCGCCGAAGAGCTGAATGCGCGGCGTGTCGTCGGACGCTTCTCGACGTTCCTGGAGCACGTGAAGCCGCTGCAGGGAGGGGAGCGTGTAACCCGTTTCAACGCCCTCTTTCACTGGGCGGTCCCGCCGGGACGGGAGCTGGAGGCAGGCCGAGAGGCTGGCCGCTTTCACATCCTGACGCACTGCTACTGGCGCGAAGGGGGCCCGGAGTTCCGGAACGTCAACATCATGGCGGTCGCACACGGCACCGACAAAGACCTCGTGCTGGCGCACAAGCGTGCGATCGACGAGCACTTCGAGAGCGCCGGGATTCCGGTGACCTACACGAACGTCTTCTGGGGAGGCCGCAGCGAGATCAAACCGAGCGAGATCTCGCCGTTTGCCTATCGGGACTGGTGTGCGGCGATGGGTGTCGATTCTGAATCGATGAGGTGAGGTTTCACGCCGCGCGGCCGTCCTCGGTAGGGCACCACGATTAGCGATCGAGTTGCCCTGCGCCGCGCGTTAGGGCGATTGTTCGTTGGAAGGACCCCTCACCCGGCCTTCGGCCACCCTCTCCCCGCTGCGGCGGGGAGAGGGGCAACACGTCACTGCGGGCAACAAGTCACGAGGTGCCGCGAGTCACTGAGGGGCGACAAACCCTGAGGGCCAACAAGGCACAAATGGGGCAACGAGTCACTCAGTCGCGCCGCGGCGGATTCGTCACTGGCTCGTTTCAGGCTTGATTCTGGGCAGCACTACGCCAAACTCTGACTTGTCGCCCCTCTCCTCGCGTCTAGCGGGGAGAGGGTGGCCGAAGGCCGGGTGAGGGGTCGCGCCTCGCCCAGCAGCAGCGCATCGCCCAGCACAAAGGCGCCGCTCACGCGGCCGTGTTCCAGTTCACGTCCGGATTCTCCTTCTGGGCGAAATCGAGCTCCCATTCGGAGGTAAAGAGGACGACGGCGCGCCCTTCGCTGTCGGTGGCGACGCGCGAGCGGGATGGGAGCACCATGCGGGCGACCTCGTCGACATCGCGATCGACCCAGCGTGCGATCTTGTAGGGAAGCACGCTCAGTGTGGTCTCCACGGTGTACTCGGTCTCGAGGCGAGACTGGAGTACCTCGAACTGCAGCTCTCCGACGACGGCGAGGATTGGCTCGCTCTTCAATCCGTCATGGACGACGAACAGCTGCATCGCCCCTTCTTCTTCGAGCTGCTCCAGGCCCTTCTGGAACTGTTTCTGGCGGGTCGAGACCTTCGCTCGAAGGGTCGCGAAGTGTTCGGGAGCGAAACGGGGGATGCGATCGAACTCGACCGGATCGCCGGAAGAAACCGCGTCGCCGATCTGAAAGAGTCCGGGATTGACGAAGCCGATCACATCGCCGGGATACGCTTTATCGATCGTCTCGCGCTCGCGTGCAAAGAGGCGATGGGGTCGCGTCATGCGGACTTCACGACGCAGTCGTGCGTGCTGAACTTCCATGTCGCGCTCGAACACGCCGGAAGTGATTCGCATGAAGGCGAGGCGATCGCGATGGCGCTTGTCCATGTTCGCCTGGATCTTGAAGACGAATCCGGTGAAGAGCTCCGAAACCGGCTCGAGCTCGATGTCCTCGCCGTTCTGCCGCGCATGACGCGGTGAAGGCGGCGGTGCGAGCTCGATGATCGCCCGGAGAAACGGCTCGACCCCGAAGTTGTTGACCGCGCTTCCGAAGAAAACGGGAATGACGCGACCGTACTCGAACTGCGTTCGGTCGAACGCTGCACCGGCTCCATCGAGGAGCTCGGCCGCATCGCGCAGGTCCTGCCACGCCGTCGGGCCGACCGCGTCCTCGAGAGTTGGATCGTCGAGACCTGTGACCGACATCGGCGCCACCGACGCCCCGTGGTACGTCCGCTCGAAGCGGAGGACCTGCTGATGGCGCAAATCGTAGACGCCCTGAAACGTCGGTCCATCCCCGATCGGCCAGTTCATCGGAACTGCCGCAACGTTGAGTTCTCTCTCGAGTTGGCCGACCAGCTCGAACGGATCGCGAGCGGGCTGATCGAATTTGTTGATGAAGCAGAGAATCGGGATGTGCCGCATCCGGCAGACTTCGAAGAGCTTCCGCGTCTGTGGCTCAATTCCCTTCGCCCCGTCGATCACCATCACGGCACTGTCGGTCGCCGCGAGCGTCCGGTAGGTGTCCTCGCTGAAGTCCTGGTGACCGGGAGTATCGAGCAGATTGAGGACCGCCCCTTCGTATTCGAACTGCAAAACGGTCGAGGTGATCGAGATTCCGCGGCTCTGCTCCATCGCCATCCAGTCGGAGGTCGTGTGGCGCTGGGCCTTCCGGGCGCGGACGGATCCTGCTTCCTCGATCGCCCCACCGTACAGGAGGAGCTTTTCGGTCAGCGTGGTCTTGCCGGCGTCGGGATGGGAAATGATTGCGAAGGTCCGTCTGCGCGCGACCTCGCGGATCAGCTCGCCTCGGGGAATCTCAGGAACGGCGCTCATTGAGGCGAGGAGAACAGCGGAGGGGCCCGCCATCATCCCACCCGTAGGAAATGGCCGTTGAGCTGTGAGCACGTTGCGGAATCCGCGTGTGTCTGTGCCGGCCGACACGTCACTCGAGGACATGGCCGCGAGTGCTGTATCTGCTCCGATACAACACTTTTCGGTGGCGATGGATAGAATCACGCCCGCATGAGACTCAATGTGACGAGTGAGATCGGCCGCCTCAAGAGCGTTCTGGTCCACTTGCCCGGACGCGAGATCGATCTCATGGTCCCGCCGATGATGGCGCAGCTCCTCTTCGACGACATCCTGTACGGACAGGTCGCCCGGGAGGAGCACCGGCGATTCCAGCAGTTGATCCGCTATGTCGCGGACGAGGTGCTCGATCTTCAGGATCTGCTCGAGGAGATCCTCGAAGTCGAAGATGTCCGGCAGTACGTGGTGCGCGATCTCGCAAAACGAAATCGGTTCGGCAGGAACCTCGTCTCGTGGCTGCTGGACCAGACGCCCGCCGCGCTCGCCGAGGTGCTGATTGCCGGGATCGCGAGAGAGATGGAGTCGGGTGAGCTCCCGCGCTTCGACCTGTTCCCGATTCCGAATCTCTTCTTCATGCGCGATCCGCAGATCGTCCTCGGCGATCGTGTCGTGATCTCATCGATGGCGACTCAGGCGAGAAGGCGTGAGTCCCTCCTGTCGAAGTATGTCTTCGAGCACCACCCGAAGCTCCGCGACGCGGGCATCTGGGTCGACTTCATGTCGAAGGAGCGCGAACGCCCACTGCCGCGCAAGCTGCCCACGCTGGAAGGTGGAGATGTACTGCTGCCGCGTCGCGATCTGCTTCTGGTTGGCATCACGGAACGGACGAATAAGGCTGGAGTCGATGTGCTCATTCGTTCGTTGAAGGCCGCCGACGCAGGTGTGAAGACGGTGATTATCGTCGACATCCCGCGACAGCGCTCGTTCATGCATCTCGACACGATCTTCACGTTCATCAACCGGCATGAGTGCCTGATTTATCCTCCCGTGATCCTGCCGAAGGGTGGCCAGGCAGCGTCGGTGACGATGGTCGATCTCACCAAGAAGCGTGCGCTTGCTTATACCGAGCAGAAGTCGTTGCTCTCCGCACTCAAGAAGAAGGGGATGGAAGTCGAGCCGATCTACTGCGGTGGCAACAACGCGATCGACCAGCAGCGCGAGCAGTGGACCGACGGCGCGAATGCCTTCGCGCTCGCCCCCGGAATCATTCTCCTTTACGAGCGGAACGTTCGAACGGCGGAAGCGCTGGCCGAGCGCGGTTACCACATCGTCTACGAGGACGACCTGCTCCTCGGGAGAACTGAGCTCGAGACCTGGACCGATAAGAAGTATGCGCTTCAGATCGCAGGAAACGAGCTCTCGCGAGCGCGCGGCGGCCCACGCTGCATGACCATGCCTCTCGAGCGCGAGGACGTCTGGTAAGACGCCTCACCGACTCCCATGACATCGACACAAGAGCTTCCTCCTCGTCTGGCCGTTGTTGCATTCGGCGGCAACGCACTACTCCGACCCGAGGATCGCGGGACGCAGGAGGAACAGATCGCGCGCGCCAAACAGGCGGCCCGTTGGCTCGCCGAAATTGTTCGCCGCGGCTACAAGCTGATCGTCGTTCACGGAAATGGCCCGCAAGTCGGCAACATCCTGATCCAGGCCGAAGAAGCTTCAACGAAAATCCCACCGCAGTCGCTCGACGTCTGTGTGGCGCAGACCGAGGGATCGATCGGCTTCATGCTGCAGCAGGCGATTCGGAACCGGCTCGAGTCGATCGGCATTGGTGGCGAGGTTGCGACCGTGCTCACCGAAGTCGAGGTGGACGCGAACGACCCTGGCTTCCGGCGTCCAAGCAAACCGATCGGACCTTTCTTTACCCGCTACCGTGCGGAGGCGCTCGAGCGCGACCTCGGCTGGACGATGAAAGAGGATGCAGGACGGGGCTGGCGTCACGTGGTGCCTTCGCCCGTCCCGGTTCGCATTCTCAACATCGCGACGATCGCTCGGATGATCGAAGCGGCGGCTGTCGTCATCGCTGCCGGTGGTGGTGGCATCCCGGTCGTGCGAGGACGCGACGGTCAATGGCGGGGGATCGAGGCGGTGATCGACAAAGACTTCGCCTCGGCAAAGATCGCGTCGGATCTCGGTGCCGACCTTTTCATCATCCTCACCGGGGTCAATCGTGTTTCGCTCGACTACGGGAAACCGACAGCAAGAGAGATCGAGAGGATGACCGTGGCCGAGGCGGAGAAGCATCTCGCCGAGGGACAGTTCCCCTCCGGCTCGATGGGCCCCAAGATCGAATCTGCGATTCAGTTCGTGAAAGCGGCGAAGCAGCAGGTGCTCATCACCGACGTCGATGTTCTTCGCGAGGCGCTCGAAGGGCAGGACGGCACGCTGATCGTGCCGTGAGCCGGTGGTGGCTGCGCGAACGAAGTAGCCGAACTCGCGCTGGCCGGGCGTTACGGAGTACGTCATCCTCACGCTACGCTTCCAAGACACTCCCAGTGTTTATGCGGTTTCAGCGTACACGCATGAGCCACGTGCGCAGGCCAACCTGACGCGCATTCCTCCGCGGCGCTCACAGCGTTGGGGATTCCATCATCCGACTTGTCGCCCCTCTCCCCGCGATTCTAGCGGGGAGAGGGTGGCCCTGAGCGAAGCCGAAGGGCCGGGTGAGGGGCTGTGCCATCGGCCACTCACGTGCAAGTTGCGGGTGCGGGGGGCGAGACGCCCCGTGCGGACGAGGACGTCCG
>DASVLC010000055.1:0-17808 GCA_036385045.1 Thermoanaerobaculia bacterium
GCCCACCCACCCGCTCGGGGTGACATCTTCATCTGCCCATGACGTCGCCGAAGCGCTGATGAAGACGACCAGCAGGGATTCGTTTCAGGCGTGACACCAGAAGCGGGCTCGTCGCGACTAGACTTCGCGTATGACAAAGCTGGACGCCGATGCCGCAGAGTTTCGCGAAGCGGGGCACCGCCTGGTCGATTGGATCGCCGACTACTTCGAGCAGATCGACTCTCACCGGGTGCTCTCCGATGTACAGCCAGGCGAGATCGAAGCGCAGTTCACCCGTTCCGCGAGCGAGCGTGGACGACCCTACGCGGAGCTCTTCAGCGAGTTCGAACAGAAGATCCTGCCGGGGATCACTCACTGGAACCATCCTGCATTCTTCGCCTACTTCTCCATCACCGGCTCGCAGGCCGGCGTACTCGCAGAGATGCTCTCGTCGGCGCTCAATGCGAACGGGATGCTCTGGAAAACGTCTCCCGCGCTGACGGAACTGGAGACGCTCGCACTTCGCTGGCTTCGCGAGGCGCTCGGTCTGCCGGACACGCTTTTCGGAATCATCAACGACACCGCCTCGATCAACTCGTTTCTGGCGCTCGCCGCGGCTCGTGAGGCTCTCGGCCTCGACATCCGCGGAAAGGGGATGACCGGACGTGATCTCGCTCCACTTCGCGTTTATTCGAGCGAGCATGCGCATTCATCGATCGACAAGGCGGCTCTGGCGCTCGGCTTCGGTCAGAGTGGGATCGTCAAGATTCCGACGGACGATGGCTTCCGTATGATCCCCGAGGCACTGGAGGCCGCGATTGCCCGCGATCGTGCCGCGGGCGCGTTGCCGTGCGCCGTCGTCGCGACGGTCGGGACGACCTCCACCGCCGCCGTCGATCCGCTCGTCGCTGTAGCCAGCATTGCCGAGCGCGAGGGATGCTGGCTTCACGTCGACGCCGCGTACGCAGGCTCAGCGATGATCTGCCCGGAGTTCCGATACGCCTGGGAAGGGATCGAGCGCGCCGACTCGATCGTCACGAATCCACACAAGTGGCTCTTCACACCGATCGACTGCAGTGTGCTCTTCACTCGGCGACCCGAGATTCTCCGTGAGACCTTCTCGCTCGTGCCCGAGTATCTGAAGACGACCGATTCCGCGGAGATCAACTACATGGACTACGGCCTGCAGCTCGGCCGCCGGTTCCGTGCGCTGAAACTCTGGATGGTGATGGAGCATTACGGACTCGAACGGATGCGCGGGGTCATCCGTGGACATGTGGAAATGGCCGGGAGGCTGGCGACGACGATCAGCCAGCGCCATGACCTCGAAATGCTCGCGCCTCAGTCGTTCAGCGTTGTCGTTTTCCGTCACAGGGACGGTGATGACGCCACGCTTGCCCTGCTGGAGCGGTTGAACGCGACCGGAAGCGTCTTCGTCTCTCACACCAGGCTCAACGGTGAGTACGGCATCCGGGTGGCAATCGGAAACGGGGCGACCGAATGGCGGCACGTCGAGAGGCTCCTGTCGGCTTTGTGAGCGACCTCGAGGCTGGGGAGCGGCGGGCGATTTTCCGGATGGCGGTGACTTGTGCTATTTGTCCTCTGCCCATGCACGCCATCCGTGCGTCTGCCCGCCACGCCCTGGCGATCCATGCCACGGCCGAACTGCTCGAGAAGCAGCGGATCGAGTCGATGTTCGTCGGGGCAATCGCCCGATCTGCCTGGCTGGGAGAAGAGGTCGCCTCCGGGCCGGTCGACCTCGTGGCGCTGATGAATGCACCGCAGAAGAATCAGGTCGCCATGATGGCGAGTCATCGAGGATTTCGTGTAGAGAAAGAGGAGATCGAGCAGGCCGAGGAGCTCGATCTGATTCCGCTGAATTTCATTCATTCCGATGGAGATGTGAGGGTGCACGTGCTGCTCGCGAGTAACGCTCTGTATGGCCGGATGGTGGCGGCCGCGGTGACGGCTACGATCGATCAGCGTTCCGTGCAGGTCGCGAGAGCGGAAGATCTCGCGCTGTTGTCACTGGTAGCAGAAGATCCCGCAACCGTTTCGAGACTCTCGGATCTGCCCGGCTTCGACCGGACGGCCTTCCGGGACCGGGTCGTCTCGATCGGGCTGCCGGGAAGTGGGGGAGAGGTGCCGGGAGTATGAGATGGATCGACCGTCAGGAGGCTTTCGAGGCCGCACTGGAGTCGTTGTCGCGCGCGCCGCAGATCGCCGTCGATACCGAAGCCGACTCGCTTCATTCCTATTTCGATAAGGTCTGTCTGATTCAGATCTCCGTTCCCGACGAGACCCTGATCGTCGATCCGCTTGCAGGGATCGAGCTCACCCGCTTCGGAGAGCTTCTCGCGAACTCGGACGTTCAGAAAGTTCTGCATGGCGGCGACTACGACCTCCGCATCCTTCACCGCGACTTCGGCTTCACGGTCCGGAATCTGGTCGACACGTCGATCTGTGCGCAACTCCTCGGGTACGACGGACTCGGCCTCGCCGCGCTGCTCGATCGCCACTTTGGCGTGAAACTGAACAAGACCCATCAACGCGCGGACTGGTCGATGCGACCCCTTTCGCCGGAAATGCTGGCGTATGCGGCGCTCGATACTCACCATCTGATCGACCTGGCGGCAAAGCTGCGTGACGAGCTGACCGCTCTCGGTCGCTGGGAGTGGGCTCTCGAGGAGTTCGAGCGGCTCGAAGCCGTTCGTTTCCGCGAGAGCGATGTCGATGCCGAAGCATGGCGCAAGCTCAAGAGCATCGGCTCCCTCGACCGCCGCTCCCTTGCCGTCGTTCGGGAGCTTCACGGATGGCGCGATCAGCTCGCACGCAAGGCCGACAAGCCTCCCTTCAAGATCATCGGTAATGACAGCATCCTCGCTCTCGCCAGGGACAAGCCTCTGAACGTTCGAGATCTCCCGTCCGTGGCCGGCCTGCCTCGCTATCACGCGGACCGTTACGGTCGAGAGCTGGTACAACTCGTCAAGCGAGCGATGGAGCTTGCGGACGATGAACTGCCACTGCGCAGTGAGCCGAAGGCGTGGATCCGCGACAAGGCGCTCGAGGCGCGAACCGAGAAGCTGAAGAAGATCCGCGACCGCTTCGCGCGAGAGCTCGCAATCGATCCCTCGGTGCTCGCTCCACGACACGTGCTTACCGCGGTAGCCAGCAGCGGAACCCTCGACGTTCCCGCGATGCGCGAATGGCAGAAGCGGGTGATGGGCGAAGCCCTGCTGGCGGCGATCGAGCCGGAGCGGAAGCTGTTCTAGCGGGTTGCGTCACCGGCGACCGCGGCCTCATGCAGGCCTTTTTCGACATCGTTCGAGTCCTCGATACAATGCGCGCCAATGGAACGCACTTCGGATCTTCAGGTACTCATCATCGGCTCCGGCCCGGCAGGTTGCACCGCCGCTCTCTATCTTTCTCGTGCAAATATCAAAGCGCTCGTTCTGGAAGGGATTCAGCCAGGAGGCCAGCTCACCATCACTACCGACGTCGAAAACTATCCGGGATTCCCGGAAGGGATCATGGGTCCGAAGCTGATGGATCTGATGCGGGAGCAGGCGCAGCGGTTCGGGGCGGAGTTCCGACCGCTGGAAACGGTGGAGAAGGTGAACTTCCGAGTGCATCCTTTCGAGGTCACGACCGACCAGCGGACCTACGAAGTGCCCGCCGTCATCATCGCGTCCGGCGCCTCGGCGAAACAGATTGGCATCCCGAGCGAGCAGGCGCTTCAGGGCTACGGAGTCTCCTACTGCGCAACCTGTGACGGTTTCTTTTTCAAGGGAAAGAACATCGTCGTCGTCGGCGGAGGCGACTCCGCGATGGAGGAAGCGACGTTCCTCACCAAGTTCGCCGACAAGGTCACGATCGTTCATCGCCGCGCCGAGTTGCGTGCCTCGAAGATCATGCAGGATCGCGCGCACGCCAACCCGAAGATCGACTTCATCTTCGACTCGACCGTCGACGAGGTGATCGGTTCGAAAGAGGGCGGTGTCACAGCCTTGAAGCTGAGAAATCTCGTCACCGGCGAGACGAGCGAACTGCCGGCGCAGGGGCTGTTCGTAGCGATCGGCCACACACCGAATACGCAGCCGTACGTGGGACAGCTCGAGCTGGACGAAGCCGGGTACATCTCACTCCCTCACAGGAACTCGACCGCGACCAACATCCAGGGAGTATTCGGCTGTGGCGATGTAGTCGATCATATCTACAGGCAGGCGATCACCGCCGCCGGCAGCGGCTGCATGGCGGCCCTCGACTGCGAGCGCTGGCTTACGAACGAACGGATCACGGAGCGGTGGGGTCTGCCGAAGGGCGAAGAAGAGCGGACGGAGTAGGAGGAGTTCCTCGGAGTTCCTCGGTTCCTCGGGTTCCTCTGGTTCCTCTGGTTCTATCGTAGCGCAGGCGTCCGCGCCTGCCGTACCGCGGACGTCCTCGTCCGCACGCGGGCGTCTCGCCCGGCGTGCGTGTGAACCACAAAGAAAAAGGGCTGCCGAGAGTTCAGCAGCCCTTTCGCCTGACGTGAGGCGGAGGAGAGGAAACGTCAGAATGCGTTGAGGATGTACTCGAGCGGGTTGACAGGGTTGTTGTTGACCCGCACCTCGTAGTGGAGGTGGGGACCAGTCGAACGGCCGGTCGAGCCGACATAGCCGATCACGTCCCCGCGCTTCACTCGGGCGCCCGCCTTGACGGCGAACCCATGAAGGTGTCCGTACCGGGTCGAATAGCCGTAGCCGTGGGAGATGTAGATTACGTTGCCGTAGCCATTCGCCCATTCCGCCTTGACGACGATCCCGTCGGCGGGCGCGCGCACCGGCTGGCCCACTGCGGAGGAGATGTCGATCGCGTTGTGCTGCCCCGGCTGGCGGGTGAATGGATCCGAACGTCCGCCGAATCCGTCCGTGAGAATTCCACGGGCGGGAGCAATCGAAGGAGTCGAGGAAAGGAGGCGGGACTGAGCGACGAATTTCTGCTCGAGCACGTTGAGGTCTTTGTTCAGGCTGTGCGAGCGGAAACTCATCTTGTCGATGTCGTCACGGAACGGGCTCGGGTTGACGTCTTCGGCTCGTGCGCCACCGGATCCGCCCTTGCTCGCTTCATCCAGGGTGGTGATCCCGGCGATGATCGCCAGTTTGCGGGTGCGATCCTCTACGGTGTGGAGCTGGTTGCGAAGCGACTCCACTGAGCGGCCGAACTGCTCGTTTGCGTTCTGTAGTTCCTTGTTCTCACTGCGGAGTTGCGAAAGCTCGTGGGTCTGCGAGAGTGAGGTGAAGTACTGGACGGAGAAGAACGTCGAGAGGCAGAGGGACGAGGTCACGAGGGATACGATGGAGAACAGCAGGCGGTGCGAGACCTTCAACTTTCTGAATTTGGCCCGCGCGTGCGGAACAAAGATGATTGTTGAATAACGCTTATGCATGCAGACTCCCCGTAGAAGATTAAGTGAACGTGGACCGTTCGTGAGCGCGTATTCTGGTGAAAGCTGATGGCGGAGTCAACGAAAAAATGCCTCGAAATCCACCAGTTATGTCTTATCTCGACTTTAAGGTAACCCTACGGAAAATAAGCACTTCCGGTTCGGTTTTATGTGGCATCAGCATATTCGGACCGTTGTGCTGCATCCCTCTGTAGAGAGCGCCTAATAACACTTCGCCTTCCGGGCATGATCGATGATCGATACCACTTCCGAGTGTGTCGTGAGTCACACCGATGCTAAAATCGCGATCAGGTTCACCTCCATTTTTTTGTATCTGGAACCGGCGCCATCAAGGTCTTCCGCGCGCAAGGGTCTCCTGGAAATGCTCACTTATGCGTGCTGACTGGAACACATACTTCATGGGGATTGCCCGGCAGGCGGCCACTCGTGCCACCTGTCCGCGCAAGCACGTCGGTGCGGTCATCGTTCGCGACAGGGCCGTGCTTTCGACAGGCTACAACGGGTCGATCCGCGGCTTGCCGCATTGCGAGGATGTCGGCTGCGTGATGGAGGACGGACACTGCATCACCACGGTCCACGCCGAGGCAAACGCCATCCTGCAGGCGGCGAAGAACGGTGTGTCCGTTGATGGAGGGGAGATCTACACGACCGCGTCTCCCTGCTGGAACTGCTTCAAGCTGATCGTGAACTCGGGTATTCGCAGGATCTACTTCGGCGAGTTCTATCGCGACGAACGCTCACGTGAGACAGCTGGGCAGATCGGGATCGATCTGATCGATCTGCAGTCGCCCGCATCCGCTGGCTGAGGCGAAGGCATCCGGCGACCGAGCCAAAGTCCCCGAGCCGGTATAAGCTCTCGCTGCGGTCGCGTGGACCGCATGACTGATGCTCGTTCTTGCCGCTGACACCTCACTGCCGATTCTCTCGGTCGCCATCGTTCGTGACGAAGGTCTGATCGCTGCCGTTGCGATGGAAGGCAAGGGCTCGCGCAACGAGAAGCTTCTCCCTGCGATCGACTGGCTTCTTTCCGAGAACGGAATCGATCGCCGTGAGATCGACCTTTTTGCCGTCACCCGCGGTCCCGGATCGTTCACCGGAGTCCGGATCGGACTCGCCACGATCCAGGGGCTGGCTCTGGTGCTCGGACGTCCCGTCTGCGCGATGTCGACCCACGAGGCGATCGCACACGGAGAAGAGGGGGCGATCGTGGTGTTCGATGACGCCGGGCGAGGCGATCGGTTCGTGTCCGCCTTCGATGACGGAGTTGAAGTGATACCTCCACGGCTGCAGGCCGACCTCGATGCGGACGGACGGCGCTCGATCGAAGTTGCGGGTTTTCTGCAACATGGAAACGTCGCGCTGCGTTGCGGCCGCCGCGCCGCCGAGATCGAAACGCGCGGCGATGGTGGCCGCTATCGCGACGTCACACCGATCTACGTACGGCTTGCGGAGGCTGAAGTGAAGCTTCAGCAGAAGCAGAATGGCTGACGGGATCGCCATCGAGAGAGCATCGCAGCGTCACCTGGATGCGATCGAGGAGATCGAGCAGGAGTCGTTTCCCGAACCGTGGCGCCGTGAATTCTTCCGCAGCGAGATCGCGGCGGAGGGGCGGTTCAACCTGATCGCCCGACGGGGCCGGACGGTGGTCGGTTTCATGTTCTCGATGTGGATCTTCGACGAGTTGCACGTCAACAAGATTGCCGTGACCGCCCTCGCGCGCAGACAGGGGATCGCCGACTCGCTGATGGATCGCTGCTTCGAGTTCGCGCGGCAGCGGGACGTCCGCTCGATCTTTCTGGAGGTGCGCGAGTCGAACCATGGCGCGCGGGCGTTCTACCTTCGCCTCGGCTTCACATCTTCGTACATCCGTCCGCGCTACTACCCCGACGGTGAAGCTGCCGTCGTCATGATGTTGACCCTTCCAGCCGCTGGCGAGCCTCCCGGCTGAGAATCAGTCGTCCCGCCACCGCAATCTGTATGGACCGCGGCGCTCGAGAGTGCCGCGAAGCACCTCGGAAACCTCCCTTGCGGTCACGACGGCGGTCGACTTGCGTGGAACAGCGGCCATCTCCTGCGCGCGGGGCGACTGCTCCTGCAGCAGAGCCGCAACCGGGTCGGGTGCGACCCAGCGCCCCTCCAGCGCAGCGATTACCTCGAAGAGCTCCACACGCTCGATGACGCCGCTCCGGTCATCACCCCTGGCGAAGCCCACGCGCGCGACGACCTCGCCCGGGACCAGAACGGTGATGCGCGCAGGGAAGGGATTGAACACGAGATCGAGCTCTTCATGGAGAGTCGCCGCTCTTCCTTCGCGCTCGTACAGCCGGTTGGCGATCGTCTCCATCTCGATCGCCACGGCCTCGATGAATGCCTGCTCGCTCTCCGTTACGGCAGGGACGACGCCATCGACGCCCTTCTCCTGCAACAGCGCCGCAAACAGCACCTCGCTCCGTGCGGGTCGCTCATCGAGGTACGTGTACATTCGGTGAACAGCCGCGAGATAGCGGGCTACTGCGGCCGACCAGGTGGCGAGCTCGTCGTCGATTCGCCGCTGCTGCTCCCGCGAGGCGCGCGAGCTTGCTCCGGGATAGAAAGTCAGTTCGCGCCAACCGTCCCCTCGCAGGACGTTGACCGTGATGTTGCTGTCGGCCAGCAGCGTCTGGAGATCTTCCGGTGCGATGACTGCCGTTCGGCTGGCCCGTTCGAGCGTGCCGCGGTTCCGCTGGTACATGACGCTGTCCGACTCGGCACGGATTCTGGCAAAACGTGCCGACCACGCATCCGTCCCGGCGATCACCGCTTCGCGAGCGGCGACGAGTCGGGCATCGGTCGCTCGATCGTTGCCCTGCAGGTCGAACCATGTGTCGGCCCTGACGGTGACTGCGTCGGATTCCTGGGAAAACTCGATCGTCAGGTCGTCCTGTATCGGCGGCTGCATGCACGCCGTCGCCAGGAGACCGACCACCAGAGCTGCTGACAGCCGATGCGAGAAGCCGGTTCGCATCAGCGTCACTCCTCCCTGATCGCGGTAATCGGATCGAGACGTGAGGCGATCCGAGCCGGGTACCAGGTGCCGGCGACCGAGAGGAAAACTGCGACGAGGTTGACGCCCACGATGTCTTCGACGTCCAGCATGAAGGGAAGGTAACTGATGAAGTAAATGTCGGCGGGCAGGGGGATGAGCTGATAACGATTCGCGGCCCAGGCGAAACCGAGGCCGAGGACGTTGCCGAGGAGCGTCCCGCCGAGACCGATCAGGAGTCCGAGCTGCATGAAGAGCGACAGGATATTCCGTTCGGTTGCACCCAGAGTGCGGAGCACGCCGACTGACGGCCGCTTTTCCAGGATCAGCATCGAAAGGGAGGAGACGAGGTTCAGCGCCGCGACGAAGATGATCATGGAGATCGTGGCGAACATGACGATCTTCTCGAGTCGCAGCGCCAGAAACAGCGGACGATTGATCTCTTTCCAGGTCTTGAACTGCAGGTGCGGAAACTTGGCGGCGAGAGCCTCTTGGACAGGTTCCGCGCGCTCGGCACTTCCGTACATCTCGATCGCCGTCGGGCGTCCATCGGTGCCGAACAATGCGGCAGCTTCCGCTTCGTCGAGCCACGCCTCGGTCATATCCTCGGCCGTACTCGGAAGCACGACTCGGGTGATGCGATACCGCCTCATCACCGGAACGGGTCCGAACGGCGTGAGACGCGTACGCGGGGCGATCACGGTGATGTAGTCACCGGCATCGAGCGAGAGTGATGCGGCGAAGCCTCGCGTGAGGAAGATCTGGTCGTCGTCGCCGAACCAGACGCGAGGCTGGCCGCTGCCGGCAAGATCGGTGTCAGGTTCCGACCCCGGCGTGTAGGACCTCATGCGCATCGGACGGCCGATCTGCTGGTCGTCATTCGCTCCCCACGCGATGCCGCTGATGTACGGGCGGATGTCTCCGACACCCAGCGTCCGGGCCGTCTCGATCACCTCCGTCGCGCCGTCGATCATGTTCTGCCCGGCCGGCTCGACGAGCACCTGGGGGCTCGACGCGATCAGACGCTCTTTGATCTGACCCTGCAGTCCTGAGAGAAGCGCAATTGAGATCAGCAGCGTCGCGACACCGACCGCCAGGCCGAGCGTGCTGATGATCGACAGAAACGCCGTGTGCGCCTGCTTCCGGGCGGCCCAGAGGTATCGGCGGGCGATGCGAGTCTCGATCGACATGCTTCAGCGGGGACCGGGTCAGAGTTTAGAACGTCGTGAGGCGTGCACGGTCACAGCTTCTTCAGCGCCTCGGCGACCTGCTCGAGGATTTCGATCGACTGGGAGAACGACATTCGCAGGTGGCCTTCGCCCTCCGGGCCGAACACGGCCCCGGGGACTGCCGCAATTGTCGTTCGCTCGAGCAGTGTCTCCATCGCTTTCCACGAGTCGCCTCCGAGACGGGCGCGAACGTCTGGAAACGTGTAGAACGCACCCGGCGGTGTCAGGCAGTCGAAGCCGGCGCCATTGAGTCCGGACACCAGCAGGTCGCGGCGACGGCGGTACTCCTCCCGGATTGGATCGAAGAACGACGGGTCGTGAGTCACCGCCGCGACGGCTGCATGTTGCGTTGGCGTCGAGACGCCGTTGATGCTGTTGAGCACCAGTTTGCGGATGAAGCTCATGAAAGGCTCGGCTGCGACCAGGTAGCCGATCCGCCACCCGGTCATCGAGTAGCTCTTGCTGAAGGTGTAAACCGTGATCGTCCTTTCGAGCATGCCGGGAAGTGAGGCAAGTGAGACGTGACGGCCGTCGTAAATGAGCTCCTCATAGGCCTCGTCGGCGATCACCAGCAGGTTGTGTGCTTTCGCGAACTCCGCGATCTGCACGAGCTGCTCGCCGGAAAGAACATCACCACTCGGGTTAGCCGGCGTATTGACGTAGATCACCCGAACGCGAGGCGTGAGGCGCGATTCGAGTGTCTGGCGGATCTCGCTGTTACCGCGGACCTCCGACCAGGGAACGCGGACCGGACTGCCGCCTGAGAAGGTCACCTGATCACCGATCGGCGTCCAGTAGGGAGAGAAGAACATCACCTCGTCGCCCGGATTCACCGTTGCCTGGAACGCACAGAAGAGTCCGTGCGCGCCGCCCGACGTGACGATGATCTGGTCGGTCGTCACCTCGATCCCGTTCCTCGAGGCCAGCTTCTGTCGCAGGCCTTCCAGCAGCGGAGCGATCCCGGACGAAGGAGCATAGCGAGTGTGGTTTGCATCGAGTGCCCGCTTCATCGCTTCTTTGACGAAGTCTGGCGTCGGCATGAACGGCTCGCCACCTTCGAGCTGCAGGACTCTCTGTCCTGCCTCCCGCATGGCGAGTACGCGGTTGCGGATCTTGACGATGTCGGAGAAACCGAGAAGCGATGCGCGGTCGGCAGTTGCGATGGGTGCGTGGCTCAAGGCGAGCGCATTCTAGCAACCCATCAATTCGGATTGGGCGGCGTGCTCCCCTGCGTCCCCTGTTCGGTTGCGGGAGGTGAGGGGGAGACGATGTTCTGTGGCGCCGCTTGTGGCGAGGGCGCCTGCTGCTGTTGGCGTCCCTGCCGGCGCTGTGTCCAGGACTCACGGTCCGGGGCGTTTTCGAGCTGCATGCTGTCCCGGGTGTGCTTGGTCGGATAAAGTCGGAGCAATGCCCGATGCGTCAGTTTGGAGTCGAGCACGCGCGGGTTGACCTCGACCTCGAGCAGGGACGGATTGATCGAGTAGGCCTTTGCGTAGAAATCGATCGCCCGCTCGAAGTTGTCATTCTTCTCTTCGACCAGTCCGAGCTGGAAAAGCGCCGGGGCATGTCCGGGCTTCAGAGATACGGTGCGGCGGAACGCGCGGCGCGCGCCGGACTCACTCCCGCGTGCGGCGCGGACCATCCCGAGGTTGTACCAGGCTGGATGAAAGCGGCCGTCGAGGTCGATCGCGCGCTCGAACTCCCGCTCGGCATCCTTCGGAAAGCCCTTTCGGACGAGCAGCGACCCGAGGTCGTTGTGGAGAGCCGGCGAGGCGGGATCGTTACGCAGAGCCTCGAGAGTCCAGAGGATCTGAGAGTCGAGCGTGCTGCCGGTGTCGAGGTAGCGGGCGTAAAACGGCGATTCGTACAGGCTCGCGTCATTTCCACTGCTCGTGCATCCGGTCAGGGTGAGGGCGACGATGGCCGCTGCGACTAAAAGAGATTTCATTTTTCGATTCAGTCCTGAAGGGGTTTGGCTTTCAATTTCACTTTTCCGTCGACTGTATCGACCCGGAAGCCGACCGTGGTGACGTTGTACTTTGCACGGACGACGTCGCTCTGTTTCTGCACCATCGCCGCCAGCTGTTCGATCGTCAGGCTCGCTTTCTGCCCGAGCCTGATGTGCTCCTGCCGTACCGCGTCATAGAGCTCGCGGATCCCGGCGCCGTTCACTCCGGGCGTCATCTTTACATACGGATCGGCGGGGCGGGACGTTACGCGGGGTTCCGGCGAATTCTCCGGGTGTGGTGCTTCCTTCTGCGACATTAGAGCCTGGCGGCGCCTGAAGTCGAGCGGCCCCTCTTCGGATTCCCGCATCTTGCGGCCCCACAACTCGCGGTACTGATTGAATCGCGAAAGGATCGTCGTGAAGCGGAAACGACGCGTCTTGTCGCGGAACTTCTGGCGATTGAGCTCGTGAATCTGCGATTCGAGCTGATGCCGCTCGAACGCGGGCGGTACCCGAATGATCCCGGAGAAGAACTGATCGTACTTATTCTTCAGCTTCCGGATGTCTTCTTCGAGTTTGTCGAGCTCGTCGTCCTGTTTGATCATCGGAGGAACATGGATACCGTAAACAGCGATCGCGGAGCAGCCTTCGTGGTGCGGCGACTAGAATACGCCATGGCAAAATCGCCCGCTCGGGCCGTAGATTCCATGACCGCTCTCCGGGCGATCCCGTCGGTGGAGCGGATTCTTTCCGGCGATGCGCTCGCGGCCCTGACGGCAGAGTACGGGCGTCATGCCGTCAAGGATGCCGTCGTCGGCCACCTTGCGACGTTGCGCGCCTCCCGCAGCGGCTACGTCGAGCAGGAAGCGGTCGACGCCGTCGCGCACCTCCTCGCGGCCTCTACCCACCCGACCCTGCTCCGCGTGATCAACACCAGCGGAGTGATCATCCATACGAACCTCGGGCGTGCACCACTCGACGCGCCTCTGTGGCAGCAGGCGGGAACCGTCGTTTCCGGCTACTCCAACCTCGAGTTCGACCTGGTATCAGGTGAGCGCGGCTCGAGACACGATCACCTCGGCAACATCTGCAGGACTCTGTTCGGATGCGAAGCCGCGCTTCTGACGAACAACAATGCGGCCGGTACGATGCTCGTCCTCGCAGCGCTGGCTGCGGGAAAGGAAGTCATCGTCTCCCGAGGCGAACTGGTGGAGATCGGTGGCGGCTTTCGCGTCCCGGAGGTCATCTCGCAGGGAGGAGCGAAACTTCGTGAAGTCGGGACGACGAACCGGACCCGTGCACGCGACTATGCTGAGGCCATCTCTCGACGAACCGCGGCTCTGCTTCGGGTGCATCGCTCGAACTTCGACCTCGTCGGGTTCACCGAGACCCCGTCGATCTCCGAGCTCGTCGACGTAGCACGCTCACGGAACGTACCTCTGATCTACGACGAGGGGAGCGGTCGTGTCGTTGACCTGCAACGCTACGGATTTACCCACGAGTCTTCCCTGGCCGACCTGATGGTCGCCGGCGTCGATCTGGTGAACTGCTCGACCGACAAACTGATGGGGTCGGTCCAGGGCGGCTTGATCCTCGGCCGGGGGGATCTGATCGAGCGCTGCCGCATCCATCCGCTCATGCGTGCCGTACGCGCGGGGAAGGAGAGCTATGCAATCGTTGCCGCGACGCTTCGCGCCTTCGCCGCCGGGAAGCATGAAACGCAGATCCCGATCTATCGGATGCTGGCGACCACACGAGCGGAGCTCGAGAAGCGTGGCACCGAGCTGATACAAGGCACGGGATGCAGGTTGACCGAGAGTCGTTGCGCTCTCGGCGGTGGTACGACGCCCGCGGAGAGCGTCGAATCACTCGCCATCGAAGTCCCGGGCGATCCGCAGGTCGCCGAAAGGAAATTTCGCGAAAACGATCCTCCGATCATCGGGCGCATTCAGAACGATCGATACACGCTCGAGCTGCGGACTCTGATGAACGACGATCTCCCTGCGGTGCGTGAAGCGCTCGTGTCCCTGATGAGCGGTACGGCGTAAGGTCAATCCGTGGCGATGGCTGGTCCGGGTCGCATCGCCGGCGCACTTTCACCGAAAAGCATCGACTCGATCTGAGTCCGCGACTCCTGGAGCAGCCTGTCCTTGTCGCGGAGGGTGAGGCCGGCGGTCTCGATCGGATGTCCGACCTTCACGGTCACTCGTCCCGGCGTGACTCGCCAGCGGTTCGCGGGAAACACGTCGTAGGTGCCGTCGATTGCGATCGGAACGATCGTCTGCTCCGACTTCAGCGCCAGAAGGAACGCTCCGCGCTGGAATGGTTTCATGGTGCGTTCGTGAGTCCGCCCCTCTTCGGGAAAGATGACGATCGTGTTGCCGGCCCGGATCCGCTGTGCCGCCAGGTCGAACGACTTCACCGCGGTTCGCCGGTTCTTGCGATCGATCGGGATGAACCCGGCGCGCGCGAGGGCCCACCCGAAGATCGGGATCTTGAACAGGCTCACTTTTGCCATGAAGCGAATCGGCTGGGGAACGATCGCCATGATGCAGGGGATATCCAGATAGCTGTAATGGTTGGCGACGAGAACGTACCGTTGAGTGACGTCTATCCGGTCGAGTCCGCTGATGTGCAGGTCGATTCCCGCTGCCCGCACGAGCGAGCGCGCCCACGTTCTGCTGATGAGGTCGATCCACGGTGATGTCGAGCGAAAGACCGCGACCAGCAGCGCGGCGGAAGCCATGGGGACGGTCACCACCAGGCCAGCGATAGCCAACCAGATCAGTCGCAGCATGGGGTGCATGATAGCTTTTCGCGCTACAATCCCCCCCTTCGATCCAAAGAATGAAATACCCCCTCCCCGGAAGCTGTCGCCAACCCAAGCAACGAAGGAGATCGCTGTGTCCGAAGGCCTGATCGCGGCGGACGTCGCCGAAGCTGTAGTTGCGGGCGAGGAGCCGATCGTCAACGACCTGACCATTCATGTCGCGACGGTCAACGGCTCCGGTTCGCAGTCATCCAACAACGTACTGATGCGCTCCATCTTTCAGATGGGGATTCCGGTGAGCGGGAAGAACATGTTCCCGTCGAACATCGCCGGACTTCCGACCTGGTTCACGATCCGGGCAAACAAGGACGGCTGGACCGGGCGAAAGAAAGAAGTCGATCTGATGATCTGCATGAACGCGCAGACATCGCGCGAAGACGTCGAGGGGCTGCCAACCGGATCCGTCTGCATCTACGACGCGCCGCTCAACTGCAAGGCGATCCGCGATGACGTCACCTTCTTCGAAGTACCGTTCGCGAAGCTCGCCACCGATCTTTCGACCGACTCGAAGCTCCGCAAGCTGCTGACGAACATGATCTACGTCGGCATCGTCGCCGAGTTGATCGGAATCGATCGCGAAGAGATCGTCAACGCGATCACCAAACAGTTCAAGGGCAAACAGAAGGCGATCGATCCGAACGTCGCCGCCGTCGACAAGGGAATCGCCTACGCGAAGGAAAATCTGCCACGCCAGGGGAAGTGGCGCGTCGAGCGGATGAACGCCACCGAAGGGAAGATCATCATCGACGGCAACGCGGCGGCTGCGATTGGCGCAATGTTCGGCGGCGTCACGGTCGTGACCTGGTATCCGATCACCCCCTCCTCCTCGCTTTGCGAGTCGCTGATCGACTACATGAAGCAGTACCGCATCGACGAGAACGGCAAAGCCACGTTCGCGATCGTGCAGGCCGAAGACGAACTGGCGGCGGTCGGAATGGTTCTGGGCGCCGGATGGGCCGGCGCCCGCTCGATGACCTCGACTTCGGGTCCGGGTGTCTCGCTGATGTCGGAATTCATCGGCCTTGGCTACTTCGCCGAGATCCCGGGAGTGATCTGGGATGTGCAGCGGGTCGGTCCTTCGACCGGACTCCCGACGCGCACCGCGCAGGGTGACGTCAATCAGGCCGCCTATCTCTCGCATGGCGATACGCAGCATCTGGTGTTGATCCCGTCGAGTGTCGGCGAATGCTTCGAGTTTGCAATCGAGGCGCTCGACCTCGCCGAGGAGTTTCAGACTCCCGTATTCGTCCTCAGCGACCTCGATCTCGGAATGAACAACTGGATGTCGGACCCGTTCCCGTATCCCGAGAAGCCGATTCTCCGCGGCAAGGTGCTGACGGCGGAGAAGCTGACCGAACTGGAAGGGAAGTGGGGTCGGTATGCCGATGTCGATGGCGACGGAGTTCCCTGGCGCACGCTGCCCGGCACCGACCACCCGTTCGCCTCCTACTTCACCAGAGGCTCGGGACACGACTCACAGGCCCGCTACTCGGAGCGCCCGCAGGACTACAAGGAAACCGTCGACAGGCTGTCGAAGAAAACGGATACGGCGCGACTGTTCGTTCCGCAGCCGGTCATCGACCAGAAGCCGGGCGCGAAGATCGGGCTGATTGCCTACGGCACAACGACCTGGTCGCTCGAAGAAGCTCGACACCAGCTGCGCACCGAGAGCGGCGTCGAGACGAGCTACTTCCGGCTTCGGGCTCTCCCGTTCAACCATCAGCTGGCCGACTTCGTGGCAGCTCACGATCGGATTTATGTCGTCGAACAGAATCGCGACGGGCAAATGGCTGACATGATCCGGCTGGAAGTGGGCGAGGATCAGCGGAAGATCCGGAAGATCCTCCACTACACCGGTCTTCCCTGCGATGCGCGCACGATTACCGATGCGGTGCTGCGAATGGAGGCCTCGGACGAGGTGCTTCTGGTCCGCGGTGAAGCCGCGATTACAGCGAGAGGCGGCGCGCCGAAGGCCCCGGCAGCCAGACCGACCGCGACGACCCGGACGGAGGATTGATCATGGCTGAAAGCACACTGAAAATTGGAACCGGCGACGCGATCAAGGAAAACCGCCTCGGATTGAAGGCCACCGACTATCACGGCGGCAAGTCGACACTCTGCGCCGGCTGCGGGCACGACGCGATCAGTAACCAGATCGTTCGGGCCTTCTACGAAATGAACGTCAAGCCGGAAAAGGTCGCGAAATTCTCCGGCATCGGCTGCTCCTCGAAGACCCCGGCCTATTTCCTGTCGCGTTCCCACGGCTTCAATGCGGTCCACGGCCGGATGCCGGCTGTTGCAACCGGCGCCATTCTCGGCAACCACATGTTGACGGCGATCGGCGTTTCGGGCGACGGCGACACGGCGTCGATCGGCCTCGGCCAGTTCATGCATCTGGTCCGCCGCAACATCGCGATGCTCTATGTCATCGAGAACAACGGTGTCTACGGTCTTACCAAGGGGCAGTTCTCCGCGACCGCCGACGAAGGGTCGAAGCTCAAGACCGGCGTCATCAACGATCTTCCGCCGATGGACCTTTGCGCGCTGGCCGTGGAGCTCGGCTGTGGATTCGTCGCCCGCGGGTTTGCCGGCGATCCGAAGCAGATGGTCGCCATTCTCAAGGCGGCAATCGCCCATGACGGTACGGCCGTCATCGACGTCATCTCGCCATGCGTGACCTTCAACAACCACGAGGGCTCCACGAAGGGCTATACCTACGCGAAGGAACATCAGGAACTGCTCCATCAGATCGGATTCGTCCCGGAGTACGAACAGATCGAAGTCGACTACGAACCGGGCGAGGTCCGCGAGCTCGAGATGCACGACGGTTCGCGCATCATCCTGAAAAAACTGGAGACGGATTACGATCCGGGCGATCCGGTGCAGGCGCTCCAGCGTCTCCACCGCGCAATCGATGATGGGCAGATGCTCACCGGCATCGTGCATCTGCGACCCGAGAAGAAGAGCTTCACGAACCTGCTGAATCTCGTAGACGAGCCGCTGGCGACTCTCACTCTCGAGAAGACTCGCCCGCCGAAGGAAGCGCTCGACAGGATCATGAAGCAGCTGATGTAGGGTCGCTACCGCCCCTTGAGCTCTTTGAGTCGCCTCTCCGCCTGGGCGTTGTCAGGCTCGATGTTGAGGGCGTCCGCATAGCAGGTCTGGGCGCGAGTTATCATCCCCTCGACTTTATAGAGATCGCCGAGCGAGATCAGCACTTCGACATTTTCAGGATCGATCGCGAGAGCTCGTTGAAAGCTCTCGGCTGCCTCACGCCTCCATCTCGGGTTGCGCTCCTGACAGGAGCCGAGCAGGTGCCACGACTCGACCGACTGCGCCGCGAAATTCACAGCCTGT